>JBNLVK010000037.1:0-18636 GCA_050618055.1 Myxococcota bacterium | reverse complement strand
GCGATGTCTCTTCCTGAGACGTTCCAAACCACGCGGCTCGAAGCAGAGCGGCTCGCAGCCCACCACCTGGCCGATCTGATCGAGTTCCACCGCGATCCGGGGGTCATGGCCGAGCTCGGCGGTGTCCGCGACGAGGAGCAGACGTCGCGGTACTTATCCCGCAACCTGGAGCACTGGGCGGAGCACGGGTTCGGCGTGTGGATGCTTCGGGAGAGGGGCGGCGGATCCGGCTGCATCGGGCGCGCGATCCTGCGTTACCTGCCGCTCGACGGTGTCAACGAGCTCGAGATCGGCTTCGCGCTGTACCCGCGGTTCTGGGGGCGAGGGCTCGCCACTGAGGTCGCCGAGGCCTGTACCGCGTTCGCCTGGCGTGATCTCGACGCTCCATCGCTGATCGGCGTGACGACTCCGGCCAACCATGCCTCCCGGCGAGTGCTGTGCAAGATCGGGTTGCATTTCGAGCGCGAGATCGAAATGGAGGAAACCAGGTGCCTCCTGTACCGCGCCGCATCTCCGCTCTTCCAAGTGGCCAGCGGCTAGCCCGTCGCCATCCGGTTCTGGCATGCTTGGGGTGCCGCCCGCAACGGCCGGGGGAGAGCCAGGCGAATGCCGATTCGAGTCGTGGGTGCAGGTCTCTACCGAACCGGCACGTTGTCGCTGAAGGCCGCTCTCGAGCGGTTGCTGGGTCGCCCCTCCTACCACATGGTCGAGGTCTTCCTGCATCCGGAGCACGTTCCGGTCTGGCACGAAGCCGCACTGGGAAGAATGCCGGACTGGTCCGAATTCCTTCGGGACTACGCCGCCACCGTGGACGCGCCCGCTGCGTACTTCTGGCCGGAACTGGCCGCCGCCTTTCCCGACGCGCTCGTCCTTCTCTCCGTTCGAAGTCCACAATCCTGGTGGGAGAGCGCCAGCCGGACGGTGCTGCGCACCGAGGGCCAGGTCTCGCCCGAGTGGGACGCGATGAACGAGGCCATCAGCGGGTCTCGCTTTGCGACCCACACACGAACCAGGGAAGCGGCGATCCGCGGCTTCGAGCTGCACAACGAAAGAGTGCGGAGCGAGGTCGAGCCCGGGCGTCTCCTGGAGTGGACTGCCGGCGATGGTTGGGAGCCCATCTGCGCGGCGCTCGGCGTTCCCGTGCCGGACGAACCCTTCCCGCACACGAACACACGAGAAGAGTGGGCGGCAAGGCAACGAGACGGAAGCTCTTGACCGAACTGGGTAGTCGCGTCGGCTGCACTCAGCCCAAGGGGAGTCGGCGGACGCGCGCGAGACGTGCAGGCGTGCTGCTCGCAGCGGCCCTCAGCCTCGCATGCGCAAGCATGGAGCCTGGTGTGCCCGGCGTCCTGATCGCTGCGCCGGAGGTCGAGACGTTCACGCCCTGCGGCACCGCGGAGCCCCTGTGGCGGGAAGGTCCGCGGGAGCTGATGGATCGGCTTCGCACCGAGTACCGATCCCTGGCCGCCACACCCTACGGCGGCACCTTCGCCATCCTCGTCGGCGAGCCCGGTCCTCCGCTCGACTGCGGGTTCTGCGAGGACTACGCGGGCAGCTTCCGCTTCACGCGCATCGTCGCCCACGAGCCCCTATCGGAGCGGAGTTGCCCGTGAGCGTCGCCTGCCCGGGCGTGGGTCGGCGCTACCCGTCCGGGTGGAGGCGGCGATACGCAGGCAACTGCCGGTCGACGCAGGCAGCGATCATGCGCCAATCGGGTTGGCCATCACCCAGATCCCACTTCGCCGCGCACGTGGCGAGAATCCTCGCCGCGGGACTCGTGGAGTCATCGTTGATCTCGTGCTCCTCGATGAACGCCCGCACTGCAAGGAACCCCTGACCCTGGACCTCCAGACATTGCTCCTGCATGCGGTAGTCGTCCGGCCATCGCGTCTCGCACGCAGAAAGGAGAACCCTCCTTTCGTGCGCATCGAGTTGCCGCGTGGCGGCAGGCTCGGCTGCGTCGTTCGCGAGCCCCGCACATGCCATGGCCGCGACTGCGATCGAGACGAGTGTCGCTCTCATACCGGCTCCCGCGTAAACGCCGCTTGCACCTCTGCGCACTCGACCTTGTGAACGGCCAGAGATCCATGTTAAGGAGCCGGGGGGAGGTACCCAAGTGGCAGATTCCGAACGAGTCGTCGTAACCGACATCCGCATGCCCTTCGGTTCGATGGTCGCCTTCATGGTGAAGTGGACCATCGCCTCGATTCCGGCTCTCATCATCCTGCTGATCCTGGGAATGGTCTTCTGGGGGTTCATCGCCGCATTCATCGGTGGCGCAGGCAACTAGCCCACCAGCCGCGCGCGGCGCGGAGGTCGGATGGACGAAGCGGAGCTCCTCGTATCGTACTGCGAGATCTCGGTCGGCTTCGCGGGCTTTGCCAGCATCGTCGTCGTCTTCAAGCGTCGATCCAGCGGCGCCTGGGAGAACGACGAGGCCTTCCGGTTCGGCGCCATGCTTCGCGCGAGCCTGCTCCCGGCGTTCTTCTCGCTCCTACCCTTCCCCGCTTCTGCGGCTCGGCCTCGCGGACGACCCTGTGTGGCGCCTCACGAGCCTCCTCATCGCCTGCTACATGGGCTGGGGCGCGACGAAGCTCATGCGCATGCACGATGCACTCAACCCCGTACGGCGAACGGGGCTGATCGTCTTCCACCTGGCGGTTCTGGCCACCCAGCTCGTCAACCTCTCGGGCTACGGGGCCGCACCCCAGCCCGGCTGGGTCCTGCTGGGCCTGGTGGGTTGCCTGGGCCTGGCGGGTTGGCACTTCTACCGGCTCGTGCGCGTTCCCTTCCCCGGCTGACATGGTGACCACCGGCTCTTCGGGCGGCGGGTCGGCGCTGGCAACCCTCGCCCAGCGCATGTGGTCCGCGCTCGTCGACGGCATGGCCATCACGCTCTGGGTCGCGTTCGTGGGCCTGGTGCAACCCTGGCCCGACGACCTCCACGGCGCCGCCAAAGCGGCCATCTGGTTCCTTCCACCCGTCGTGATCGAGCCGGTCTCGATCCGCACCCTCGGACACACCGCCGGCCAGGGCGTTCTCGGCTTGCGGGTCTACTCCCTTTCGGGACGGTCGCCGAGCTTCGCGCGGCTTCTGCTCCGGCAACTCGTCAAGGTCCTCCTGCTCGGCCTCTCCGTCTTCTACGTCCCGTTCACGCGTCGCGAACAAGGCGACGCAGCGCAATCCAGCTTGCGGCGCGTCCGCCGAACGCGCCGTCATTCCCGTACCATTCCGGGATCGATGCGGAGCAAGGAGCAGCGCTTCGGGCTTCGGCCCCATCACCCAAAGGAGGAAGATCGATGGCAACTTGCCCTTCATGCAACGCTGAAATCGCTCCGGGAACTCGCTGGTGCGGAATCTGTCACTCGAACGTCGTGAAGCCGGATCTTGGCCGCCTGGCTTCACCAGGAAAGCGACTTGCTGCGTACGTTCTCGACCTGCTGGTCCCTCTGTTCGCCGTCTTCCTGATCATGTTCGTTGCGGGTGTTGGTGGATCCACGGGGACGGAGGGCGGGAGCGCAGCTGGAGGCCTCCTCGGCTTCGCATTGCTCATCGCCTACGTTGCATGGGCGTTCGTGCTCTTCGCCAGGGGAACGACACCGGGAAAGCGGGTGTTGGGCATGTGGGTGATCAAGGAAGACGGAAGCCATGCGGGGTTCTTCACGATGCTCATCCGGGAGTGGATCGGCAAGTTCATCTCCGGAATGATCTTCTCCCTGGGCTTCCTCTGGATCCTGTTCGATAGCGACAACCAGGGGTGGCACGACAAGCTGGTCAGCACGTACGTCGTCGGCTAGAACGCTACTCATGCGACTCGGTCATCTGGCGGCGGTGGCCGCGCTCGTCGCCTGCGCAACCAACTCGTACGAACGGGAGGTGCCCCGGTGCCTCCCGCACGAGCCCGCGCCCGACGCGGCCTGCCTCTCGACCGACGAGGTCTCCCAGTACCAGGCCCGGATCGCCGATGCGCTTCTCCAACGGCTCCGCTGGCAGCACCCGCCGGACCTCGCCGTGCATGTCCGCTTCGCCGCCGACCCGGCAGTGGAAGCCGTGTGCATGGGCGATGCATCGAACGTTCCGGCGTGGAACGTGCGGGCGGCGGTCGCGCGTGGCCTCCCCGAGCTCCGCCAGATCGATCCCGTCCCGGGCTGTCTCGCCGGCCGGTCGCTCGACGTAACCGAGGCGCTGGTCGCCGCGAAGGCACCCGAAGCGGGGTCGGAGCGATTCCCCGACGTGCTCCAAAGCTGCCTCACGCTGCGCAACCCGGATTTCGTCTGCGTCCGGCAGTACGAACCGGTCTGTGGTGTATCACCGGACGGGACGCGCAGGACCTACTCGAACGCGTGCGATGCATGCGACAACTCGCTGGTTCGCGGCTACACGCCCGGCCCCTGCACGCCCAGGTAGGCATCGCCCGGAGAGGAACTCCGCGGCGATTCCGCGCCATGGCCAAACGCTGCAAACGAAGACGCCCCCGATCCGATGGACCGGGGGCGCCTTCCTTCATGGAGCACGAGACCGGGCTCGAACCGGCGACCCCCACGTTGGCAACGTGGCGCTCTACCAACTGAGCTACTCGTGCCTGGAATCCGAGGACCCGTGAATATGGCGGGATCTGGCGCCCCGTCAACCCCGGGCTAGCCCTCCCCCTCCGACGGCGGTTTCTCCGAAAGCCCCCGGAAGTAGTCGGAAAAATACTGCCAGCCCGACAGGATGGTGAGGCCCGTGGCGAGCGTCAGGAAGGCCATGCCCACCTTGTGCGCGTCGAGCCCGATGGTCTGGTAGTGGAACAGCAGGGCGCCGATGGCGATGTTCTGGGTGACCGTCTTCAGCTTGCCCAGGCCCGACGCGGCCACCACCTGTCCGCCGGCCGACGCGATGCCGCGCAGCCCGGTGACCGCCAGCTCGCGGCCGATGATCACCACCACCATCCAGACGGCCCAGGTGGGAATGCGCCCGATCGACAGCAGCACGATCAGGGCGGTCGAGACCAGCAGCTTGTCGGCCAGCGGATCGAGCAGCTTGCCGACGTGGGTGACCATCTGGCCGCGGCGCGCCAGCCAGCCGTCGACCACGTCGGACACGGCCGCCGCGATGAACAGCCAGGCGAACAGCGCGCTGCCCGGCTCGTCGGAGAACCAGGGCAGCAGCAGCAGCAGCGGAACCACCGCCGCGCGCACGACCGTGATCGTGTTGGGCAGGTTCCAGAAGTGCTCCTCCTGCGCCGGGGGCGCCTTTGGCGGCGCGCTGCGCAGGGCGTGGCGCGAGAGAGCGGGAGCGGAGGAAGGACGGGGGGCGACGGACTCTTTATCGAGCGAAATCGCCATAGTAGTGGCGATAGTAGGTCAGAACCCGGTCCACGTAATCCCGCGTCTCCCGATACGGCGGAATCCCGTTGTAGCGGTCCACGGCGGCGGGTCCGGCGTTGTAGGCCGCCACGGCCCGCGAGAGGTCGCCGTAGCGGTCCAGCATGGCCCGCAGGTAGGACGCACCCCCGCGCACGTTCTCCTTCGGCTCGAAGGCGTTCTCCACGCCCAGCATGTCGGCGGTGCGCGGCATCAGCTGCATCAGGCCCTGGGCACCCTTGTGGGAGACCGCCTCCGGGTCGAAGGCGCTCTCGGCGGCGATCACGGCCTTCACCAGGGCCGGCGGCACGTCGGCCTCCAGGGCCGTCGCGTGGATCAGCAGGTCGTAGTCGCGGATCTCCGGCGCCCGCCCCACGCGCCGCGCCGGCCGCAGGCTCACCTCCTGGAAGCGGCTGTCGCCCTTCCGGATGTTCGTGAAGTGGGTGACGCCGCGATCGTCGGTGTAGGTGTAGATGGCGCCGCTGGCCCGGGCCGAGGAGGCCAGGAGCAGCCAGCCGAGCGCAAGCAGCAGGCCCAGCAGAGCCGCCGGAACCCGGATCTCGAGCCCTTGATCCCCCCGGGGGATTGCCCGGGCTCTGGCACGGCGGATAGAATGCAACGCTCCCATCGGCCGCTGCTTATCGGTACCTCGCGCCCCCGCCCTGAGCGGGTCGCTCCCCCCAGGAACCCCCCGTGACCGACGACCTGCAGCGCTTCGACGTCCTGGTGCTCGGCAGCGGCATCGCCGGGCTCTTCTACGCCCTTCGGGTGGCCGACGCGGGCCAGGGCGCCCGGGTGGCCATCGTCACCAAGAAGCACGCCGCCGACTCGGCCACCAACTGGGCCCAGGGCGGCATCGCGGCGGTGCAGGACGAGGAGGACTCGTTCCAGGCCCACGCGGCCGACACGCTGGAGGCCGGCGCCGGCCTGTGCCACGAGGACGTGGTGGAGCGGGTGGTCGAGCGGGGCCCGTCCATGATCGACGCGCTGCTGAAGCTGGGCGCCGACTTCGACGCGGCGGCCGGCAACGGCTCCGCCCCCGGCTTCGACCTGACCCGCGAGGGCGGCCACTCGCACCGCCGCATCCTGCACCACCGCGACGCCACCGGTCGCGAGATCGAGCGCGTGCTGCTGACCCGCGCGCGCAACCACCCGAACATCTCGCTCTTCGAGAACCACTGCGGCGTCGACCTGCTGACCGCCCAGCGCGCCGGCCTGCCCGGACCCGACCGCGCCCTCGGCGCCTACGTGCTCGAGGCCGACACCGGCCGGGTGCTGCGCTTCCAGGCCCGCGTGACGCTGCTCGCCACCGGCGGCGCCGGCAAGGTCTACCTGTACACGTCGAACCCGGACATCGCGTCGGGCGACGGCATGGCCATGGCCTACCGGGCCGGTGCCACGCTGGCCAACATGGAGTTCGTGCAGTTCCACCCGACCTGCCTGCACCACCCGCAGGCCAAGTCGTTCCTGATCAGCGAGTCGATCCGCGGCGAGGGCGGCCGCCTGCGCACGCGCGGGGGCGAGGCCTTCATGGAGGGCGTGCACCCGCGCAAGGAGCTGGCGCCCCGCGACATCGTGGCCCGCGCCATCGACTCGGCGCTCAAGCGCACCGGCGACGACTACGTCTACCTGGACATCAGCCACGCCGACGCGGGCTACCTGCGCGGCCGCTTCCCGACCATCCACAAGCGCTGCCTCGAGTTCGGCATCGACCTGACGAAGGAGCCCATTCCGGTGGTGCCCGCCGCCCACTACTGCTGCGGCGGCGTGCTCACCGACCTGGACGGCGCCACCGACCTGCCCGGCCTGTTCGCCGCCGGCGAGGTGGCCTGCACCGGCCTGCACGGGGCGAACCGGCTGGCGTCGAACTCGCTGCTCGAGGCGCTGGTCTTCGCCGACGCCGCCGCCACCGCCACCGCCCGCCGGCTGCGCGATGACGAGGGTCCCGGCGCCGAGGCGCCGCCCTGGGAGGCGGGCGACGCCACCGAGAGCGACGAGGCGGTGGTCATCACCCAGAACTGGGACGAGATCCGGCGCTTCATGTGGAACTACGTGGGCATCGTGCGCAGCGACAAGCGGCTCGAGCGCGCCCGCCACCGCATCGACCTGCTCCAGGCCGAGATCACCGAGTACTACTGGAACTTCGTGCTCACGCCCGACCTGGTGGAGCTGCGCAACCTGGCGACGGTGGCGCGGCTGGTGATCGAGTGCGCGACGCTGCGCAAGGAGAGCCGCGGCCTGCACGCCAACGCGGACCACCCGGAGCGGGACGACGCCAACTTCGGTCGCGACACGCTGGTGAAGCGTTGAGCAAGAGGCGCGTGCTCGGGCTCGCGCCGATCGTGCTCGCCCTCCTGCTCGCGACCCTCGCCTGCGAATCGACCTCGCCGGGCCTGGTGGGCGAGCCGGACCTGCCGCCGCTGGACGAACGCGGCGAGACGCTGCTCGCCCGCCGCGCCCTCCAGGACGGCCGCGCGCTGCGCCAGGAGGGGCGCCTCGACGCCGCCGAGCGCACGCTGCACCGCGGGCTCGCGCTGCGCCCCGACGACGCCAGGCTCGAGCGCGAGCTGGCGCGGGTGCTCGAAGCCGCCGGTCGCCCCGACGAGGCCGCCGCGGCCCGCGCCCGGGCCGACCGGCTGGATCCGCCCCCTCCCCCGCTTCCCGACGCGCCGCTCGCGGTCGGACCGGGGCACACGGTCGTGGTGATCGTGCCCTCCACCGACGCACTGCGTCCCGACGACCCGCCGCGCTGGCCCGACCCGGCGGTGGAGGCCGCCGTCGCCCGGCGCGTCGCCGTGCGCGCGCCCGAGGCGTCGCTGCTGCGCGCCGATCCGGAGAGCGTGGGCGAGGCGGCCCACGTGCTGGAGGAACGCGACGCCGCCCGCGCCGTGAGCCTGCGGGTCGACCGCGCCGACTGCCGCAGCAGCCTGAAGGACGGCGAGATCGCGGTGGCGGAGCTGCGGGTGGCGGCGGCGGTGCGCGGACACGCGGCACGGCCGGCGACGCGGGCCAAGGTCGTGCTGGAGGATCCGCCGGCCGACGACTGCGCGGGCGCGGCGGTCGAACGCGCCTTCGAGCAGGCGCTGGCCGGCGAGGCCTGGCGCGACGCCGCCGCCCGCTCCCCCGCCCCCGACGCCGGCTGGCAGGTCCACGCCCGCGAGCTCTTCCCGGGCATCGGACGGCGCATCGCCCGGCAGCTTCGCCACGGCGAGTCGCTGCTGCGCGCCGGCGAGCTGGGTCTGGCGCTGCGCGCCTTCGAGGACGCCGCCCGGCTCGATCCGGGCGATGCCGAAACCCGGGCCTACCTGGACGACCCCCGGCAGAGCCTGGCCATGGCGCGCAGCATCGCGGCGCGCACCGCCGACGGCGAGCCCGAGGCGGTCGACCCGCGCCTCTCCGCCGCCCAGCGCACCGCGGCCGAGCAGGCGCTGGCGCGCGAGGAGGAGCGGCGCCACGAGCTGCTGGGCGCGCTCGCCATCCTGGACGAGGACGTGCGCGCTCCGTCGCGAGCGACCCTCGACACGCTGCGCCCCTCGGAGATCGCGCGGCCCGACGACTTCGGACCGGCACTCGCGCGGCGCCGCAGCGGCGGACCCGTCGAGGCGCGGGCCGCCTTCGCTCCCGACGGAACGCGGCTCGCCCGCTACTACTTCTCCCCGGGCGAGACCTCGCCGGTGGTGCTCTAGGAGGACGTGCGCGGAGACGGTCGACCCGACCGCTGGATCGCCTACCGCGACGGCGCCCGCGACGAGATCTTCGAGGACCGCAGCGGACGCGGTGCGCCGGACCTGCACCTGGTGTTCGCGCCCGGCGGCGAGCCGCTCGAACGGGTGTCGCTCGACGCCGACGGCGACGGCCGGCCGGAGCGCGTCTTCCGCTACGCCGACGGACGCCTGCGCACCGAAGAGGCCGACACGAACGGCGACGGCCGGCTCGACACCTTCGACCGCATCGGCAACGACGGCCGCGTCGACGTGCGCGAGGAGGACCTGGACGGCGACGGCGCCATCGACGTGAAGAGCGTGTTCCGCGCCGGCAAGCTGGTGCGGCGCGAGATCACGTCGCCGGAGCTGGTGCCCGAGTCGTGAGGGGGCTCAGTCCTCGGGCGTCACGTAGGCGGCGGTGATGCCGCCGTCCACCAGGAAGGTGGCGCCGTTTACGTAGGCCGCGTCGTCCGAGGCCAGGAAGGCGGCGGCCTTCGCGATCTCGCCGGCCTCGGCCAGCCGGCCCATGGGCACGTGCACCAGGCGCCGCGCCCGCGCCGCCGGATCGGCCAGCAGCTCCTGGAGCAGGGGCGTGTTCACCGGACCGGGACACAGCGCGTTGGCGCGGATGCCGCGTCGCGCGTACTCGACCGCGATCTCGCGGGTCATGGCCAGCACGCCGCCCTTGCTGGCGGTGTAGGCGATCTGCGAGGTGGCGGCGCCCACCACGGCCACGAAGGAGGCGGTGTTGATGATGGATCCGCCGCCGGCGCGCAGCAGCGCCGGAATGCCGTGCTTGCAGCCCAGGAACACGCCCTTCAGGTTCACGTTCATCACCTGGTCGAACACCGCCTCGTCGGTGTCGACCGGCGAGCCGTCGTCGTCGGGGAAGATGCCGGCGTTGTTGAACAGCACGTGCAGGGCGCCGAAGTGCCGCTCGGCACGGGCCACCGCGTCGGCGATCTCGTCGCCGCGCGTGACGTCGACGCCCACGAACAGCGCCTCGCCGCCGGCCGCCTCGACCGCCTCGGCCGTCGCCTGCCCGCCCGCCTCGTCGCGGTCGGCCACCACCACGCGCGCGCCCTCGGCGGCGAAGCACAGCGCGCTCTCGCGCCCGATGCCGCTGCCCGCCCCGGTGATCAACGCCGTCCTGCCGTCGAGCCTGCCCATGGGTCCTCCGCGCGACGCAGGGTAGCCGGCGCGGCGGCCCGCGGTCAGCCGTCGATGAGGATCAGCTCCGCCTCGCAGAGCGCCTGGAGCGCGCGGAAGATCTCGGGATCCGGCTCGGGGATCACCTCGAGGGCCCGCTGGACCGTGAAGCCGGCGGCGGCCAGGTCGAGCACCGCCGACTCCACCTTGCTGAGGTCGCCGTAGGCGCCGAGGTCGCCGCCCTCGTTGCGCGCCAGCGTGGCGTGCAGCGGGAAGCGCTGGGCGTCGACGGTGGTGCCCTCGTCCATCTGGCGCACGGCGTCCAGCAGGGCCGCCTCCAGCGGGAACGGGGCGCCGGTGATCTGCTGCTCGTCGATGCGCGACTGGAACTCGAAGACGCCGTCCTTCCACGAGAGCATGCGCACCAGCGCCTTCATGCCGGTGGTCGACCCCAGGCGCGCCAGCCGCAGCAGGCCGCCGTCGAAGCAGATGATCCCCTCCTCCTGATCGCAGCGCAGCACCAGCGTTCCGCGCGGCGCGGTCGTGGTGAACATCTGGAGCAGCGACAGCGGGCCCAGCTCCTCGATGGGTCCGGAGATGCCGCCGAGCCGGCGCGTGTGCTCGTAGCCCTGGAGGTCCTCGACGAAGCGCTGGGTGCCCTCGCGGTCCTCGCCGGGCAGGAACTCGACGGCCACCGCCGACACCTCGCCGTCCGACTCCACCTGGCGCACCACCTTGCCCTCGATGGTCCGGCTCTCGCCGGTGGTCGGGTGCTCGAGCATCAGGCTGACGGTCTCGCCCAGGGGAATGCTGTGGCCGCCCACGCCGACGAGCACGCCGGTGAGGCTCAGGTTGCGCGTCTGCCCGGCGACCACCTGCTGGTCGCCCTGGATCCGGGCGGCGACGCGCACCGGCTTGCGCTGGGCGCCGCGCTGGCCCGCGTCGTCCCCGCCTGCGGAGGCCGCAACCGCCGACGTCGCCAGCGCGCCGAGGCGCTCGCGCAGGTCCTGCACGTGCATCTGGAACTGGACGGCCACGCCGGGCTTGCCGCCCACGTCGCTCATCTCGGGCGGGGCGATGTGCACGACCTCGGCGTCCAGGTGCACCGACTCGCCGGAGTAGTCGAAGTAGAGCTCCACCTGCACCTGCTCGCGCAGGTCGTAGGGCTCCTCGGTGCGCACGAACACCCCGCCGTTGGCGAGGTTGCTGTCGAACTCGCGCTGGAACGCCTCGGGGCTCTCGAAGGCGACTCGCAACGTGCGCTGGCCGTGGGACACACGGACCTCCCTGGCGGAGCGCGCCGAGCGCCCCCCATTTGGAGTATCGGTCGGCCCCGCGGGCGACTGGACGGTGGACCCTGGGTCAGGTGCAAGTCCCCTGGGGGACGGGCTCAGATGCGCTCGAAGTAGCGGGCCCGCTCGACGTCGCTCACCCGCGCCTCCACCTGGCCCTGCTCGGTGCGGGCGAAGTGGAGCAGGTGCCCGACCACGTCGTCGCCCAGGGCCTTGCGCACGAAGGAGCTGGCCTCGAGCTCCTCCAGCGCCTCGGGCAGGCTGCGGGGAACGTGGGGCAGGTCCTCGGCGGCGTAGACGTCGCCCATGAAGGCCGGGCCCGGATCGAGGCCGCGTTCCACGCCGTCCAGGCCGGCGGCCAGCAGCGCCGCGTAGGCCAGGTACGGGTTCGCGTCGGCGCCGGGAATGCGGCACTCGATGCGCAGCGAGGCGCCGCTGCCCACGATGCGGAAGCCCGCAGTGCGGTTGTCCCAGCTCCAGGCGATGCCGGTGGGCGCGAAGGTGCCCGCCCGGTAGCGCTTGTAGGAGTTCGGGTTCGGCGCCAGCAGCACGGCGATCTCGCGGGCGTGGTCGAGCATGCCGGCCAGGAAGCCCCGGAACACGGGTGAAGCCTTCACCGGCGTGCCGGGCAGCGCCTCGTCGCCCGGGAACAGCGGCGCGTCGTCCGCGTCCCACAGGCTGGTGTGGATGTGCAGGCTGTTGCCGGCCAGCTCCTCGTCGAACTTGGCCATGAAGGTGAGCGATCGCCCCCGGGCCGCGGCGATCTCCTTGGCCGCCAGCTTGTAGACGACGTGGCGGTCCGCCATCTCCAGCGCCGGCGCGTAGCGCAGGTTGATCTCGTGCTGGCCCGGTCCCCACTCGCCCTTGCTGAACTCGACCGGCACGCCCGAGGCGTCGACCCCGCTGCGGAGGGCGCCGATCACGTCCTCGGCGAAGGTGCCGGAGAGCACGTGGTAGTCCTCGACGTAGCGCTGGCTGGGCGCGAGGCCGCGGTAGCCCTTGGCGTGGGCCTCCCGGTAGTCGTCGTCGAGCAGGAAGAACTCGAGCTCGCTGCCCATCTTGGCGTACAGCCCGGCGTCGGCCAGGCGCGCCAGCTGGCGCTTCAGGATCGTGCGCGGCGCCACCGCGATCGGCTCGCCGGCGTCGTCCCGGGCGTCGCACAGCACCAGCGCCGTGCGCGGCAGCCAGGCCGCGCGGCGCAGCGTCGACGGGTCGGGCACGGCGTGCAGGTCGCCGTAGCCGCTCTCCCAGCTGGTGAAGCCGTAGCCCGGGGTCGGGTCTATCTCCATGTCGCAGGCCAGCAGGTAGTCGCACACGTGCATGCCGTGGGACGCCACCTCGTCCAGGAAGAAGCGGCTGGTGATGCGCTTGCCCACGAGCCGGCCGAACAGGTCGGGCAGCGCCGTGATCACCGTGTCGATGGCGCCGCTCTGCGCCTCGCGCGTCAGGTCCTCGATGGAGAGCCGGCCCGGCGCGGGCTCAGTCATCGCCCTCTCCGACGGTGCGGAAGAGCGAGAGCTGCGGCGTCTCGCCGGCGTCCCCCACCTCCACCGGGTACTCGTCGGAGAAGCAGGCGTCGCAGAAGCCGTGCTTCAGCGACTTGCCGACGCCCCGCAGGCCCTCGAGCGACAGGTAGCCCAGCGAGTCGGCGCCCATCAGCTTGCGGATCTCGTCCACCGAGTGCTGCGAGGCGATCAGCTCCTCCCGCGTCGGCGTGTCGATGCCGTAGTGGCAGGGCCCGACGATGCTCGGCGACGAGATGCGCAGGTGCACCTCGGTGGCGCCGGCGTTGCGCAGCATGGAGACGATCTTGGTGAGCGTCGTGCCGCGCACGATCGAGTCGTCCACCAGCACCACCCGCTTGCCGGCCAGCGTCCCCTTCCCCGCGTTGTGCTTCACCTTCACGCCGAAGTGGCGGATCGACTGGGCCGGCTCGATGAAGGTGCGCCGCACGTAGTGGTTGCGGATCAGCGCCTGCTCGTAGGGAATGCCCGCCTCTTCGGCGAAGCCCAGCGCGGCCGTGTTGCCGCTGTCGAGCACCGGCACCACCACGTCGGCGGCCACCGGGTGCTCGCGGGCCAGCACGCGCCCCAGCTCCTTGCGAAACTCGTAGACGTTGTGGCCGTTCAGGTTAGAGTCGGGCCGCGAGAAGTAGATGTTCTCGAAGATGCAGAAGCGCTCCGGCTCCTTGCGGAACGGGCGCAGCGTGCGGGCCCGGCCGCGGCGGATCACCACCACCTCGCCGGGCTCGAGGTCGCGCTCGTGGGTGGCGCCGATCAGGTCGAGCGCGCAGGTCTCGCTGGCCACCACCCAGGCGCCGTCCAGGCGGCCCAGCGACAGCGGGCGGAAGCCGTGGGGATCGCGCGCGGCGATCAGCGACTCGCCGGTCAGCACCACCAGGCTGAAGGCGCCCTTCACCCGCGACAGCGCGTCGATCAGCCGCTCCTCCGGCGTGCCCTCCCGCGAGCGCGCCAGCAGCTGCACGATCACCTCGCTGTCGGCGGTGGTGCTGAAGATGGCGCCGCGCCCCTCCAGCTCCTTCCGGATGGGCAGGGCGTTGACCAGGTTGCCGTTGTGGGCGATGGCGATGGGACCGGCGTCGGTGGTGGCGCAGAAGGGCTGGGCGTTGCTCAGCTGACTGCCGCCGGCGGTCGAGTAGCGCACGTGACCGATGGCGTGGCGGCCCGGCAGCTTGGACAGCGTCGACTCGCTGAAGACGTCGGCCACCAGGCCCATCGAGCGGTGCACGCGGTGCTCGCGTCCGTTGCCCGAGTTGGCCACGATGCCGCAGCTCTCCTGCCCGCGGTGTTGGAGGGCGTAGAGGCCCAGGTAGGTGATGTGGGCCGCCTCCGGGTGGCCGTGCACGCCGAACACGCCGCACTCGTCGTGGAAGCGGTCGTCGGCGTGGGCCCGGAAGAGCGCGTCGGTCGCCGGGTCCGAATCGGTCATCTGTCGAGCCTCCGGGGAATGGCCTTCGACCACGCATCATGCAGGTCCGCGACCGCCGCGTCGATCCAGGCGTCGCCGCCGGGCGGCGCCACCCGCAGGCGGTCGCCGCCGGTGGTGCCGATCTGCCGGGCGGGCACGCCCTGCTCTTCGGCCAGCCGCAGCAGCGACGGGAGGTCGCGGGGGGTGACCAGCACGCGTCCGGTGCTCTCGCCGAACAGCAGCGCGTCGGGGCGCAGGCCCGCCGCGTCCAGCTCGATGTGGGCGCCCACCGGCTCCTCGCCCACGAAGCAGGCCTCGGCCAGGGCGACGGCCAGGCCGCCGTCGGAGACGTCGTGGGCGCTGGCGACGACCCCCTCGGCCACGCCGCGCACCAGCAGCTCCGCCAGCCGCTTCTCGTGGTCCAGGTCGACGGCCGGGGGCCGGCCGGCCTCGATGCCGCGGCGCTGGGCCAGCCAGGCGCTGCCGGCCAGCTCCTCGCGGGTCTCGCCCAGCAGCACCACCGGCAGGTCCGGCCCCGGGAAGGCGGCCCGGGCGTGGCGCTCCCAGTCCTCGACGAGCCCCACCACGGCGATGGTGGGCGTGGGGTGGATCGCGCGCCCGGAGGTCTCGTTGTAGAAGGACACGTTGCCCGACACCACCGGGGTACCCAGGGCGACCGCCGCGTCGGCCAGGCCGCGGGTCGCCTCGGCGAACTCCCACATGATCTCCGGCTTCTCCGGGTTGCCGAAGTTCAGGCAGTTGGTGAGCGCCAGCGGACGCGCGCCGGTGCAGGCCACGTTGCGCGCCGCCTCGGCCACGGCGGCCACCGCACCGGCGTAGGGATCGAGCCAGCACCAGCGCGGGTTGCAGTCGACCGACAGCGCCACGCCCTTGCGGGTGACCGTGCCGTCCTCGCGCTTCACCCGCACCAGCGCCGCGTCGCCGCCCGGACCGATCACCGTGTCGCCCTGCACCAGCTGGTCGTACTGGCGGTAGAGCCAGGCCTTCGAGCCCAGGTTCGGCGAGTCGAGCAGCGCCAGCAGCGCCTCGCCCAGGTCGGCCTCGGGCACCACCGCCGCCAGGTCGAGCTTCTGGCGCTCCAGCAGGTCGGCGGGCTCGCGGGCCGGGCGGTCGAGCTCGGGACTGCTCTTCGCCACCGGATCCACCGGGATGTCGACCACCGTCTCGCCGTGCCAGCGCACCTTCATGCGGCCGTCGTCGGTGACCGTGCCGACGGTGACCGCGTCCAGGTCCCAGCGGTGGAAGATCTCGCGGACCTCGTCCTCGCGGCCCTCGCGGGCCACCAGCAGCATGCGCTCCTGGCTCTCCGAGAGCAGCAGCTCGTAGGGCGTCATGCCCTTCTCGCGCTGGGGCACGCGGTCGAGGTCGAGCTCGATGCCGGTGCCGGCGTTGCTGGCCATCTCGAAAGAGGAGCAGGTGAGCCCCGCCGCCCCCATGTCCTGGATGCCGACGACGGCGTCGGTGCGCATCAGCTCGAGGCAGGCCTCGATCAGGCACTTCTCGGTGAAGGGGTCGCCCACCTGCACCGTCGGGCGCTTGGTCTCGCTGCCCTCGTCGAACTCGGCGCTGGCCAGCAGCGACGCCCCGTGGATGCCGTCGCGACCGGTCTTGCTGCCCACGTAGATGACCGGGTTGCCCACGCCGGTGGCGCTGGCCAGGAAGATCTTGTCCGTCTCGACCAGCCCCAGGTTGAAGGCGTTCACCAGGATGTTGCCGCGGTAGCACTCGTGGAAGGTGGTCTCGCCGCCGACGGTCGCGACGCCCACCGAGTTGCCGTAGCCGCCGACCCCCTTGACCACGCCGCGCAGCAGGTGCTGGTGCAGCGGATCGTCGAGCGGGCCGAAGCGCAGCGAGTCGAGCGAGGCGATGGGCCGCGCGCCCATGGTGAAGACGTCGCGCAGGATGCCGCCCACGCCGGTGGCCGCCCCCTGCACCGGCTCGATGAAGGAGGGGTGATTGTGGCTCTCGATCTTGAACACCACCGCCAGCCCGTCGCCGATGTCCACCACACCGGCGTTCTCGCCGGGTCCGTGCAGGACGTGGGGGGCCTGGGTCGGCAGGCGCTTCAGGTAGCGCTTGCTCGACTTGTAGGAGCAGTGCTCGGCCCACATGACCGAGAAGATCCCCAGCTCCGGAAAGCTCGGCGTGCGGCCCAGGATCTCGCGCACCTGGGCGTACTCCGCGTCGGTCAGGCCGTGCTCGCGGGCCAGCTGGAGATCGACCACCGGATCGCTCACGCGGCGCCTCCCCCGCCGGCGACCGCGTCGGCCAGCGATCCCAGGATGGCCAGGCCGTCGGTGCCGCCGAGCATCGGCTCCACCGCGTGCTCCGGGTGGGGCATCATGCCGGCCACGTTGCCGCGGGCGTTGGTGATGCCGGCGACGTCGCGCAGCGCTCCGTTCGGGTTGGCGGAGCCGACGCGGCCCTGGGCGTCGCAGTAGCGCAGCAGCACCCGGCCCTCGCGCTCGAGCTGGTCGAGGGTGGCCTCGTCGGCGCAGTAGGCGCCCTCGCCGTGCTTGATCGGGATGCGCAGCACCTGACCCACGCGGGCCCGCGACGTGAACGGCGCCGCGGCGCGCTCGACCCGCTGGTGGGAGACGTCGCACACGAAGTCGAGGTGGTGGTTGCGCACCAGCACGCCGGGCAGCAGGCCGGACTCGCACAGCACCTGGAAGCCGTTGCACACGCCCAGCACCGGACCGCCGGCCTCGGCGAAGCGCTTCACCGCCGCGATCACCGGCGAGTGGGCGGCCATGGCGCCGGCGCGCAGGTAGTCGCCGTAGGAGAAGCCGCCGGGCAGCAGCACGGCCCGGGTGTCCGCCGGCAGCTCGCTCTGCTTGTGCCAGACCAGGGCGGCGTGGCAGCCGAGCACGCTCTTCATGGCGTACCGCATGTCGCGGTCGTCGTTCGAGCCCGGGAGCTGGATGACCGAGAACAAGGGGGGACCTCGGACGGGCGAAACACGGGTGGCGGCACCCGCGAGATGTGTCTGTTGGGGGGGTCGCCAGTGGAGGCAGGCGACGGCGGGAGTCTACCGGCGGCGCCCCGCGCGAACAACCAGAGCCTGCGCTGGCCCCCCCGGACCGCTTCGGTACGCTCAGGACACCCCCCGGCGTCGACGGCGCCACCCCCACTCCGGGCCGCCCCTCCGCGGCCCCCCGACGCGTCACCGAGGTACCGATGGGAACCGACCCCCGCCTGCTGCGCGACCAGTGCGAGCGCACCCTGGATCGAACGGACCTGACCGAGCTGGGCACCCTGGAGGAGGGCAAGGTCCGGGACAACTACGTCGCCGGCGACAAGCGCTACATCGTGGTGACCGACCGCGTGAGCTGCTTCGACGTGGTCGTCGGCACCCTCCCCTTCAAGGGCCAGGTGCTGAACGAGATCGCCGCCTTCTGGTTCGAGAAGACCCAGGAGATCGCGCCCAACCACCTGATCGAGGTGCCGGACCCGGCGGTGTCGGTGGTGCGGGAGTGCCGGCCGCTGCCGGTCGAGTTCATCATGCGCGGCTACCTGACCGGCTCGACCTCCACCTCGATCTGGACCGCCTACGAGAGCGGCAGGCGCGAGTACTGCGGCCACCGGCTGCCCGACGGCATGACGCGCCACCAGGCGCTGCCGGAGCCGCTGCTCACCCCCACCACCAAGGCGCCCAAGGGCGAGCACGACGAGCTGACCAGCCGCGACGAGATCCTGCGGCGTGGCGTGGTCTCCGAGGAGATCTACGACGAAGCCGCGCGCATCGCGGCGGCGCTGTTCGCCGAGGGCCAGCGCTGGGCCGAGTCGCGCGGGCTCATCCTGGTGGACACGAAGTACGAGCTGGCCCTCGACGCCGAGGACCGGCTGGTGGTGATCGACGAGATCCACACGCCCGACTCGTCGCGCTACTGGTACCGGGACAAGTACGAGCGGGCCATGTCCCAGGGCAAGCAGCCCGAGGCGCTCGACAAGGAGTACGTGCGCCGCTGGCTGGGCGAGCACGGCTACAAGGGCGAGGGCGCGATCCCCGAGATCCCGGTGGACGTGCGCGCCGAGGCGGCCCGCCGCTACATCGAGGCCTTCGAGCAGATCACGGCCCGGGAGTTCGAGCCGAACACCGAGCCCCCGCTGCCGCGCATCCGCAGGAACCTGGGCATCGGCTGATCCTGCGCGTGCGAGGGACGCTCCTGCTCGGGCTCGCGGTGGGTCTCGGCC
>JBNLVK010000036.1:0-12364 GCA_050618055.1 Myxococcota bacterium | reverse complement strand
AGCCCGCCGGTCGAGGGCACGAGCGCCGCCTCGCCGAAGGCACCCGAGAGCTTGCTGCGCTGGATCAGCCGGGAGACGGCGCCGCACAGCCGCCAGTCGGCCCGCCCCGCCGCTCCGCGCAGCGGCCGCTCGTCGTCGAAGAAGGTGACGACCGCGATGTCCGCCTCGGCGCGCTCGATGGGCCCGGGCGCCAGCGAGAGCCGCAGTCCGGCGGGCTCGCTCATGCGTCCACCTGCGAGGCGGTCGCCGGACCGCGCTCGTCGCGCAGGTCGCGGGCGATGGCGTCGAGCACGCCGTTGACGAAGGCCGGCGAGCGGTCGCTGCCGAAGTCGCGCGCCAGCTCGATCGCCTCGTCGATCACCACCCGGTCCGGCGTGTCGGTATGGGCCAGCTCGAAGGTGGCGATGCGCAGCACGTTGCGGTCGACCGCCGCCATGCGGTCGACGCGCCAGTTGCGGGCATGGGCGGCGATGCGCGCGTCGAGCTCGGAGCGATGCGCCTCGACGCCCCGCACCAGCTGATCGGCGAAGGCGCGCGCCCCCTCGTGCACGTCGAAGTGGGCGGTGATGCGCTCGAACACGTCGGCCACCTCGAGGGGCTCCACGGAGCGCGCCTTCTCCGACAGGTCGGCGGCGTAGAGCGCCTGGAGCGCCGCCCGCCGGCTGTGCCGGCGCGGGGGGACGTGGTGCTTCATGCCGTATCCCCGGGCCGGGGAATCCGAGCCGACGGGGTCGCGCCCGGCGATCGTCGCTGACCGACCTTCACGACGCGCCTTCCGGGTCGGCCGCCAGGCGGGGCAGCAGCCGGGCCATCTCGATGGCCACCAGCGCCGCCTCCTCGCCCTTGTTGCCCACGGCGCCGCCGGCCCGGTCGAGGGCCTGCTCGACGTCGTCGGTGGTGAGCACCCCGAAGGCGACCGGCACGCCGGTGTCGCGCATCACGTCCATCACGCCGTCGGTCACGCCGGAGCACACGTAGTCGAAGTGGGGGGTGCCGCCGCGGATCACCGCGCCCAGCGTGATGACCGCGTCGTAGCGACCGGTGGCGGCCAGCGCGCGCGCCGCCAGGGGCAGCTCGAAGGCGCCGGGCACCCAGGCCACGTGCACGTCGGAAGGATCCGCCCCGCGGCGCGCCAGCTCCGCCGTGCAGCCCTCGAGCAGGCGCACGCACAGCAGGTGGTTGAAGCGGGAGACGACGACGGCGAAGCGCAGCCGCTCGGCGCTGGTGGAGGTCTCGTACTGCTTCATCCCCTGCCCTTCGCGCGGCCGCCGCCCGCCGGCCGGCCGCGTACGTGAAGATCGCTCCCCACGCGCCGGACCACCACATCGACGAGCTCCGGGGCCTGCGCCAGCCGGGCCAGGCCCAGATCGCCCAGGGCGGGCCGCCCGTCGGCGCCCAGGAAGCGCGGCGCCAGGAACCAGTGCACCTCGTCCACCAGCTCGCGGCGGAGCAGCGAGGCCGCCAGGCGTCCGCCGCCCTCGACCAGCAGCTCGCAGACCCCCTCCTCCGCCAGCGCCGCCAGGCCGCGGTCCAGGTCGAGGCCGCCGCCGCGCTTCGGGACGGGGAGCAGCGTGGCGCCCCCCTTTTCCAGGCGGCTCCGGCGGCGGGCCGGCGCCGAGCGCGCGCACAGCACCAGCGTGCGGGCCGATCCGGCGTACAGCTTCGCCGTGGGCGGCACCCGCAGGCCCGGGTCGACCAGCACGCGCACCGGCCGGTGCACGACGCGACCGCCGCGCCGGGCCGTCAGCGCCGGATCGTCGGCGGCGGCGGTGCCGGCGCCCACCATCACCGCGTCGCTGCGCGCGCGCAGGCGGTGGACCACGGCGCGCGCCTCGGGTCCGGTGATCCAGCGCGACTCGCCGGAGGCGGTGGCGATGCGGCCGTCCAGCGTGGCCGCCAGCTTCAGCACGACGAAGGGCCGTCCCCGGCGCACGCGGGACACGAAGCCCCGGTGCTGCTCGCGGCACTCCGCCTCCAGCACGCCCACCTCCACCCGGACGCCGCGCCGCCGCAGCCGCGCGACGCCCCGGCCGGCCACCGCCCGGTGCGGATCGACGTGGCCGGCGAAGACCCGGGCGATGCCGTCGGCCAGGATGCGCTCGGTGCAGGGACCGGTGCGCCCCTGGTGGCAGCAGGGCTCCAGGGTCACCGCCAGCGACGCGCCGCGCACGGCGCGCGCCCCGTGGCGGCGCAGGGCCCGGTCGAGGGCGACGATCTCCGCGTGCGGTCCGCCGGGCGGCTGCGTGCGACCGCGGCCCAGCACCCGATCGCCGCGGAAGACGACGGCTCCCACCGGCGGGTTCGGCGCGGTGCGGCCGCTCGACGCCCGCGCCTGCGCCAGCGCCAGGCGCATGGCGGCCTCCGGGGTCATCGCGCCCGGTCGTCCCGCT
Source organism: Myxococcota bacterium (assembly GCA_050618055.1). Taxonomy (GTDB): domain Bacteria; phylum Myxococcota_A; class UBA9160; order UBA9160; family SMWR01; genus CALDCK01. Next base: position 9,974 of record JBNLVK010000036.1, on the reverse strand, counting down.
TGATCGAGGCGAAGAAGCGGTCGTAGTCGTCGGCGTTCTGGAAGTTGTGGAAGACCGAGGCGTAGCGGGCCGCCGCCACCTGGTCCAGGTGCACCAGCTCCTCCAGCACCTGGCTGCCCAGGAAGTCGCTGGTCACCTCCTTGTCGCCCAGCTCCTGGGCCAGGCGCTCCACCCGGCCGATCAGCTGGTCCAGGTCCTCGGCGCTGACCGGACGCTTCTCGCAGGCCTTCTGCACCGCCACCAGCAGCTTGTCGCGGCGGAACTCCTCGCGGCGCTCGTCGCGCTTCACCACCTTGGGCAGCACCGCCTCGAGCTTCTCCCGGGTGGTGAAGCGGCGCTGGCACTCGGTGCACTCGCGCCGGCGGCGGATCTCGCCGCCGCTCGATCGCGAGTCGATGACGCGGCTGGTGAGCTCCTGGCAGAACGGGCAACGCACGTCCGGGGCGCTGCGCGATCAGTCCCAGAGGCCGGGGTAGAGCGGGAAGCGACGACACAGGGCCTCGACGTCCACGCGGATGCGATCGAGCTCCTCGACGTCGCCGGGACGCTCGAGGCCGCGCACCAGCAGCGCCGCGATCTCGCGCATCTCGCCCTCGCCCATGCCGCGGGTGGTCACGGCCGGCGTGCCCAGGCGCACGCCCGACGTCACCGCCGGCTTGCGCGGGTCGAAGGGCACCATGTTCTTGTTGGTGGTGATGCCCGCGCGCTCCAGGGCCAGCTGGGCCGCCTTGCCCGTGGTGTCGCGGTCGACCAGCGAGAGCAGGAACAGGTGGGTGTCGGTGCCGCCGGACACGACGTGGTAGCCGCTCTCCATCAGCGCCGCCGCCAGCGCCTTGGCGTTGTCCAGCACGGCCTGGATGTAGGCCCTGAACTCGGGCTGGAGCACCTCCTTGAAGGCCACCGCCTTGGCCGCGATCACGTGCATCAGCGGACCGCCCTGCCCGCCGGGGAAGACGGCGCTGTTCAGCTTCTTGCCCCAGTCCTCGTCGGCCAGGATCAGGCCGCCGCGCGGTCCGCGCAGCGTCTTGTGGGTGGTCGTCGTGACGATGTGGGCCTGGCCGACCGGCGAGGGGTGGAGGCCCGCCGCCACGATCCCGGCGATGTGGGCGATGTCGGCGAACAGCACCGCGCCCACCTCGTCGGCGATCTCGCGGAACTTCGCGAAGTCGACGATGCGCGAGTAGGCGGTGGTGCCGCACTGGATCATGCGCGGGCGGTGCTGCTTCGCCAGCTCGCGCACCTGGTCGTAGTCGATCTCCTCGGTGTCCCTGCGCACGCCGTAGGGGACGATGTCGTAGAGCTTGCCCGAGAAGTTGACCGGGCTGCCGTGGGTCAGGTGACCGCCGTGGTCCAGGTTCATGGCGAGCACCGTGTCGCCCACCTCGCAGACGGCGCGGTAGACCGCCTCGTTGGCCTGCGACCCGGAGTGGGGCTGCACGTTCGCGTAGTCGGCACCGAAGATCTCCCGGGCGCGGTCGATGGCCAGCTGCTCGACCTCGTCGACCACCTCGCAGCCGCCGTAGTAGCGGCGACCCGGGTAGCCCTCGGCGTACTTGTTGGTGAGCACCGAGCCGGTGGCCGCGAGCACGGCCTCGGACACGAAGTTCTCCGAGGCGATCAGCTCGAGCCCGGTGGCCTGGCGCCGCGCCTCGCGGCGCAGCAGGCGCGCGATGTCCGGGTCGGTGTCGCCGAGCGCGCGCTCCGCCGCCGCCCGCGGACCGCTGGTCAGCCGATCGATCTTCTCGACGCGCGGGACGTGGCGGCCGCCCTCGAAGGGCTCCTCGAGCCAGGCCTTCACGATCGCCCAGGCCTGCTCCTCGTCGAGCCGGTCGCCGGGCAGCGCGATCATGTTGGCGTCGTTGTGCTGGCGCGACATGCGCGCCATCTCGACGTCCTGGGCCCAGGCGGCCCGCACGCCGGGGAAGCGGTTCGCGGTGTACATGACGCCCAGGCCCGATCCGCAGATCAGCACGCCGCGCGGCACCTCGCCCTGGGAGACGGCGCGCGCCGCCGGCGCGGCGAAGTCCGGGTAGTCGACCGAGTCGCTGCCGTCGGTGCCGAGGTCCTCCACCGGGTGACCGGCCTGCTCGAGCCGCCTGCGCAGCGCGGCCTTCAGCGGCGCGCCGCGATGGTCGCTGGCCATGACGATGCGATCGCCCATGTCCGCTCCTTCGCCTTCGGGGTTGGGGGTGGGGGGTCCGGCGAGCTGCGATTCTAATTCAGCCCGCCCGCCCGAGCACGAGGGCGGCGTTGGTCCCGCCGAAGCCGAAGGAGTTGGAGAGCGCCACCTGGATGCGCTGCTGGCGCGCCTTGTCGATCACGTGGTCGAGCTCGCACTCCGGGTCCACGGCGTCCAGGTTCAGCGTCGGGGGCAGCAGGCCGGTCTGGAGGGCGCGCACCAGGAACAGCGCCTCGACGGCGCCCGCCGCGCCCAGCAGGTGGCCGGTCATCGACTTGGTGGCCGACACCGGCAACGAATCGGCATGGGAGCCGAATACGGCGCGGATGGCGTTGGTCTCCGCCTTGTCGCCGGCCGGCGTGCTGGTGGCGTGGGGGTTCAGGTAGTCGACGTCCTCGGGCGCGAGCCCGGCGTCGGCGATCGCGCCGCGCATGCAGCGCTGGGCGCCCTCGTGGTTCTCGGTGGGCTGGGCGATGTGGGCCGCGTCGGCGGTGGCCGCGTAGCCCAGCACCTCGGCCAGGATCGTGGCGCCGCGGGCCTTCGCCTCGCTCTCGGCCTCCAGCACCAGCACGGCGGCGCCCTCGCCCACCACGAAGCCGTCGCGATCGCGGTCGAAGGGCCGGCTGGCGGCCTCGGGCGCGTCGTTGCGGGTGGACAGCGCGCGCATGGCGGCGAAGCCGGCCACGCCGATCTCGGTCACCGGCGCCTCGGTTCCGCCGGCCAGCACCACGTCGGCGTCGCCCCGCGCGATCGAGCGGGCGGCCTCGCCGATCGAGTGGGCGCCGGTGGCGCAGGCGGAGACGTGGCAGAGGTTCGGCCCGTGCAGGCCGTGCTGGATGGCCACGTAGCCGCTGGCCATGTTGCAGATCGCCATGGGAATGAGGAAGGGCTGCACGCGCCTGGGGCCCGACGCGGTGAGCGTGCGGATGCCCCGCTGGAGCGTGTCGAGACCGCCGATGCCGCTGCCGATGGCCACGCCGATGCGCTCGCGGTTGTCGTCGTCGACCGCGAGGCCCGAGTCGATCATCGCCTGGCGGGCCGCGTCCAGCGCCAGCGCGATCACGCGATCCAGGCGCCGCGCGTCCTTGCGCCCGATCTCGCCCAGGTCGAGCTCGCCCTTCACCTCGCCGGCGAAGGTGACCGGGAAGTCGGTGGTGTCGAAGCAGGTGATCGGCGCGATGCCGGAGCGGCCGGCCACCGCTGCCTCCCAGGTGGCGTCGACGCCGTGGCCCAGCGGCGACACGCAGCCCATGCCGGTGACGACGACGCGCCGACCCGGTACCTCGTGGGCCCTCACGCCGAGATCCGCCCCTGGAGGTACGCGATGGCGTCGCCGATCTTCTCGAGACGCGCGGCGTGGTCGTCGGGGATCTCGATGTCGAACTCCTCCTCGATCGCCATCACCAGCTCCACGATGTCGAGCGAGTCGGCGCCCAGGTCGTCCATGAACGACGCCTCCGGCGCGATCTCCTCGGCGGATACGCCGAGCTGCTCGATGATCAGGTCCGCGACCCGCTGCTCGAGGGACATGGTGGGCTCCTCGGGTCCGTTCAGTCGGCCGGGGTGAGGAAGGCGGCGGCCGCGGGGACGTCGGCGAAGGACGAGAGCGAGGCGCGCTCGAAGCCGCGATCGATGCGGGCGACCAGCCCGGAGAGCACGCGCCCCGGACCGATCTCGAGCACGCGCGCGACCCCCATCGCCTTCATCGCGATCACGCTCTCGGTGAAGCGCACGGGCGCCGTCACCTGGCGCTCGAGCAGCGCCGGCAGGCGCTCGGCGCTGTCGCAGGCCGCGGCCTCGACGTTGGTGACCACCGGCGCCGAGGGATCCGAGAAGCGCACCCGGGCCAGCTCCAGCGCCAGCTTCTCGGCGGCGGCGCTCATCAGGTCGCAGTGGAAGGGGGCGGACACGTCGAGGGCGACGGCCCGCTTGGCGCCCTCCTGGCGCGCCCGGCTGCAGGCCGCCTCGACCGCGGCGGCGTCGCCGGAGATGACCGTCTGGGCCGGGCCGTTGTAGTTGGCCGGCGCCACCACGCGGCCGGTCTGTGCGGCGGCGTGGGCGCAGGCGGCCTCGACCACCTCCGGCCCGCAGCCCATCACGGCGGCCATGGCACCGCGGCCCTCGGGCACCGCCTCCTGCATGAAGCGGCCCCGGGCGTGCACCAGCCGCACCGCGTCCTCGAAGTCGAGGGCGCCGGTGGCGACCAGCGCCGAGTACTCGCCCAGGCTGTGTCCGGCCACGCAGAGCGGCGCCGGCACGACCTGCTCCTCCAGCGCGCGCAGCAGCGCGATGCTGGTGGTCAGGATCGCCGGCTGCTGGATCTCGGTGCGGCGCAGCTCCTCTTCCGGACCCTCGAAGCAGAGCTTCGACAGGGAGAAGCCGAGGGCCGCGTCGGCCGACTCGAACACGGCACGCGCGGCGGACGACGCCTCCGCGGCGTCCCGCCCCATGCCGACCTCCTGCGAGCCCTGTCCCGGAAAGAGCAGCGCGAGCACCATCAGTCCTCGTCGGTCTGCACGACCTCGCGGCCGCGGTAGGTGCCGCAGTTGGGACAGACCCGGTGCGGGAGCTTGGGCTCCTTGCACTGGGGGCAGACGCTGCGCGCCGGGGTGGCGAGCGAGTCGTGGGCGCGGCGCTGGTCGCGGCGCGAGCGCGACGTCCTTCGCTTGGGTACGGCCATCTACTGGGCTCCTCGGGGCCCGTCGTCGCGAAGCGACGCGAGCACGTCGAATGGGGATGCGGGGCGGGTCTTCTGGCAGCCGCAGTCGCCCTGCGACAGGTCGGCGCCGCACTGGGGACACAGGCCGGCGCAGTCGTCGGTGCAGAGCGGCTTCGTCGGCAACGCGAGGGAGATCACCTCGAGGCAGACGGCGTCCAGATCGATCTCCCCTCCTCGGTACCAACCCGTCTCGAGCTCGTCGCCCAAGCACAGGCCGTCCCGGTCGAGGGCGGCCGCCGCCTCCGGATCGGCGGGCGTTCGCTGCCCGGCGGGCTCGAGCACCAGACGGAAGGGCTCACGAAGGCGGTGACGATAGCGCTTGAGGCAGCGGCTGCATTCGAGGCAGAGCGCCCCCTCGACCGCCCCGTCCAGGTAGAGATCCTCGCCCAGGCAGTGGGCCTGGCCGTCCACCTGGAAGGGGGCCTCCGGCTCGCTGGGGAGCCCGTGGTGGCGCGGCATGTGCTGCCGCCACCAGCCGGTCCCGGCCTCGAAATGGAAGGGCGCTGGAGTCGCCGTCAGGCGATCGACGTGGATCTTCATGGGCATGGCCGTTGGGGGGGCTGCGGGGGTTCCGCGAGGGATCACGGACACTTACCCCGGATCCGCAGGGGCGGCAACTCGCTCGGGACGCGCTCCCCCCTGGGGAAAGCGCCCGGGCCCGCGCTGGATCCCCGAGGAGGATTCGAACCTCCATTAACAGGTTCAGAGCCTGCTGTCCTGCCGTTAGACGATCGGGGAACGCGAGCGCGAGGGACGTGTAACCGAGCCCGGCCGGATCCTCAAGCGGAGAGCGCCGAAACCGGCAGCAGGGCCACCAGCAGCGCCCCGGCGGCGATGGCCGGCGCGAAGCCGAAGGGGGCGTTCCACTGCCGGGTGACCGCCGCGAAGCCCAGGCCCAGCACCAGGCCGGAGAGGCTGGCCGCCAGGATCGTGTAGAGCACGCCCACCGGACCCAGCACGGCGCCGATCATCGCCAGCAGCTTCACGTCGCCGAAGCCCACGCCCGGGAACCACACCCAGTAGTCGACGCTTCCCGGTGTGGGGAGCGACTCGCCCTCGCCGGGCCAGTGGGGGAACTCGCGCCCCAGGCTCGCCGACACGCGCGCGTGTACGAAGCCCACCCCCCACAGCAGGCCGCCGCCCAGCGCCGCCCCCGCCAGCGATCGCACCACCGCCGGCGCCAGCGCGTCGCCGGACCACCACAGCGCCCCGGGCACGCAGAACAGCGCCACCGCCAGCCCGCCCAGGGAGATCTCGTCCGGGATGATCTGGTGGTCGAAGTCGATGAAGGCGGTGGCGACCAGCGCGGCGCCGAAGGCCCACCAGAGCGGCAGCATGGGCCCGGCCCCGTGGCGCACCGCCAGGGCGACGAACACCACGCCGGTGATCGCCTCGACCGCCGGATAGCGCGGGCTGATGCGCACCCCGCAGCTGCGGCAGCGTCCGCGCAGCACCAGGTAGGAGACCACCGGCAGGTTGTCGTACCAGTGGATCGGCGCGTCGCAGTGCGGGCAGTGGGAGCCGGGCCAGGCCAGCGACTCGCCCCGCGGCAGCCGGTGGATCACCACGTTCAGGAACGACCCGACCACCAGGCCCAGCACGCCGGCCAGGGCGAGGGCGCCCGCGGGCGAGAGCTGGTTCAGCGCTTCCATCGGGACGAGTGTGCCGCCAAGCGCCGGCTAGCGGAAGTCGCGTCGGTCGAACATCCCGATCGCGGCGACCAGGACGATGGTCAGGTACGAGAGCCCGTAGAGCAGCGGCAGCACCACGTCGGAGGCGGCCACCGGCAGCAGGTGCGCCGCCTGGAGCGAGAGGTTGAAGCTCTCCAGGTCCGGCAGCACGCGGTGCAGCAGGGCCGTCGCGTGCTGGATCGACGGCACCTCGGACGAGGCGCCGATGTCGCGCAGGTCCCGGGTGAGCTGCCCGATCGCCCAGGTGCCGGTGGTGAACAGCGCCGCCAGCATGGGCGTGGTGAACGACGAGAAGAAGGTGGCGATCGCCACCACCAGCGCCAGCTCCATGCCCACCAGCACGAAGAACCACAGGTGCGGCCAGCCGAGCGGCGCGCCGGTCAGCAGCGAGACCAGGACGAAGGCGGCGGCCATGATCGCGGTCTGGAGCCAGATGGTGAGCGTCAGCCCCAGGAACTTGCCCAGCAGGAACTCGGCCCGCGAGATCGGCTTCGAGAGGATCGTGTAGACCGTGCGGCGGTCCACCTCCTTGTGGATCAGGTGGATGCCGACGAAGATGGCGATCGCCACGCCGAACAGGCGCACCGCGCCCAGGCCCACGTCCTGGAGGATGCGGTCGCTCTCGACGTAGGAGAGCGCTCCCACCAGCACGCCGGCGCCGATCAGCAGCACGGCGAAGAACAGCAGCGCGTAGAGCACCTTGTTGCGCACCGACTCGCGCACGGTGTTCGTCGCCAGGGTCCAGATGCAGACGAGGGACTTCACGCGCGCTGCTCCTCTTCGACGGCGGAAAGGAAGACCGACTCCAGGGACTCGCGGTGCGGCGTCACCGAGACGACGTCGCTGCCCCCTTCGATGACCGCCGCCAGCACGTCGTTGACCGACTTCTCCGCCACCCGGATCTCCATGCGGTCGCCCACCGGCCGCAGGCGCGCCGCGAAGCGCTCCTCCAGCAGCGCGGCCGCGTCCGCCGAAACCCGCGACACGATCAGGTCGGTCTTGTGGGCGTCGGCGCCCAGGAACTCGCCGATGCGCCCCTCGTGGCGGATGCGTCCCTTCACGATGATCGCCACCCGGTCGCACACCATCTCGACGTCGGTGAGGATGTGGGTGTTCATGAACACCGTCTTGCCCTCGGTGCGCAGGCGCAGGATCAGGTCGCGGATCTCGGCGCGTCCGATCGGGTCGAGGCCGCTCATGGGCTCGTCGAGGAACACCACCTGCGGGTCGTGGACCAGCGCCTGGGCGATGCCCACCCGCTGCTGCATGCCCTTCGAGTAGGTGCGCAGGCGGGCGTCGGCGGCGTGGGCGAGGCCCACCCAGTCGAGCAGCGTGTCGACGCGTCGCGCGCGTTCGCGCCCCGACACGCCGCACAGCCGGGCGTAGAAGTCGAGGATCTCGCGGCCGGTCAGGTAGTCGTAGAAGTAGGGGTTCTCGGGAAGGAAGCCCACGTGGCGCCGGAACTCGGTCTCGGACACGTCATGACCCAGGATGCTGGCGCTGCCGGCGGTGGCGCGGATCAGCCCCATCAGGACCTTCAGCGTGGTGGTCTTGCCGGCGCCGTTCGGACCCACGAAGCCGAAGATCTCGCCCTCGCGCACGGCGAACGAGATGCCGTGGAGCACCCGCTTCTTCACCAGGCCGAAGCCGGGGCGGAAGTCCTTCACCACGTCGTCCACGCGGACGACCTCGTGCGCGTCGGCCGCGCTCATTCCCCCTCCTCCCGTGCGAGCTGACGCCGCCACTGCTCGCGCAGCTCCACGTCGACGCCGTGGATGTGCAGGCGGTAGCGGGTCTTGTAGAAGGTCGACACGATCTCGTTCGTCTCCTCGTCCAACGCCCAGGCGAAGCCGGGGAAGTGGGGGTGCGGCGGCGGCATGCGGCGGATGACGCGTGCCGGCCCCTCCCACAGCTCCGACGGGTCGCGGACGTCGCGGCCCTGGCGCTTCCAGAACACCACGCGGGCCTCGTCCAGCAGGCGCGCCCGGCGCTCGGTCTCGATCTCGTCGTAGGCCTTCAGGTACTCGGCCTTCACGTACTCGTCCGGCGCGTTCTCGATCAGCGACTCGAGGAAGAGCGCCGCGGTCTCCAGGTCGCCGCCGTCGGCGCGCAGCCGCGCGACGAAGGCGCCCAGGTAGTTGGGCGCGCCGTCCATGTCGATGGCCGGCTCCAGCACGTCGGCGGCGGCGGCGTTGTCCTGGAGGTAGAAGAAGCGGTTGTACCCGAGGTGGAAGCGGTTGCGCCAGTCGTCCGGGTGGTAGGAGACGGCCTTGCGCAGCAGCGCGTTGGCGCGGCGCACGTCGTCCAGGGTCCCGGTCATCCAGACCGCGGCGAAGCGGTAGGGATGGCTCACCCAGGGATCGAGGGTCGTCACCAGCTCGATCACGTCGCCGATCGTCCCGCCGTGCTCCGGCACGTTGCCGTGGAGCCCGCCCACCAGGTGCAGTGCCTGCACCCAGTAGAAGTCGGCCACCACCGGATCGAAGCCGAAGGACGTCAGCTTCGCGCGCTCCGGGTCCGGAACGCGCAGCTGCGTCGGATCGTCGGACGCGCTGGTGTCGATGTGCGCGTGCACGAAGCCGGTGCTGCCGATCGCCAGCACCAGCAGCAGTCCACGAAGCACCGCACTGCGAGAAGCCCCCCGGCCTCGCACCGTCCCCCTCCCGATTCGCTGCGGATCAGCCGTCGATCAGTAGTCGGACTGCGAGTGCGGCGCGACGGCGTCGTAGATGGGGCCACCGCCGCCCACCGGGGTGCCGTTGCCGAGGATGGGATCGATGCAGGCCACGCCGCTGGGGGCATGCGCGTAGTGGACCGTCGTCACCGACCCGTTTCCGTCCACGTCGCCGTAGGCGACCGCGGTCCAGCAGGTCGGACAGCACGGACCGGCCGTCGCCTCGGTGAACGATCCGTAGGAGTAGTGGACGTCGCCCTCGGGCGCCCAGCCGCTGGCGTCGAAGGCGTTCTGCGAGTCGCCGTCCCAGGGCATCTTGTGGGTTCCGACCACGCCGGGCCCGTACATGGCCGGATCCGGATAGGAGTTGCCGCTGTCCAGGAAGATGTCGCGCTCGGCGCGCAGCGACTTCTGGGCGCGCGCCAGGCCGGCGAGGTTCGCGAAGGCCTCGCTGCGGCGGGATCGCGCCTGGTAGCGGACGAAGTTCGGGATCGCGATGGCGGCCAGGATCCCGATGATCGCGACGACGATCATCAGCTCGAGCAGGGTGAAGCCACCGCGGAAGGAGACGTGTCGAATCTGCATCGTGAGCTCCAGGGGGATTCTGGGAGAGAGGATTCCGGGAGAGAGGAAGTGGAGGGCCGGGCGAACCCGACCCTCCACCATCGATCCACCAGGGTGTCTCTAGAACACGCTCTGGCCGGAATCGGC
>JBNLVK010000035.1:0-4445 GCA_050618055.1 Myxococcota bacterium | reverse complement strand
CCTGCACCTCGCGGATCAGGTCGGCGATCTCGCGGGCGGAGCGGTGGCTGCGGTCGGCCAGGCTGCTCACCTGATCGGCGACCACCGAGAAGGCGCGGCCGTGCTCGCCGGCCTGGGCGGCGATGATCGCGGCGTTCAGCGACAGCAGCCCGGTCTGCTCGGCCACCTCCTTGATGACCTTCACGATGGCGTCGATCGACTCCGACTTCCGGGCCAGCCGTGAGACGCGGTCCTGGAGCTGGCCGAAGGCGGTGGCGATCGCGCCCATGGTCTGGATCGTCTCGGCCACCGCCTCCTTGCCGTTGGCGGCCTCGCGTCCCGCCGACTCGGAGATCTGGAGGCTCTGCTCGGCGTCGCCCTGCACGGCGCCGACCGACGCGTTCAGCTCGCGCAGGCGCTCGATGACGTCGCCGGTCGCGCCCTGGAGCGTGCCGACGCCTTCGACCACCGTGTCGATGTTGGTCGTCACCTGGTGGGTCGCGGCGCTGGTCGTCTCGATCGCGTTGGCGAGGTGGTCCATGTGGGCGGCGATCTCGCCGATCGCCGCCTGCATCTGCTCGATGGAGGCGCCGGTGTCCTGCGAGGTCTGGGCGAGCACGCTGGCGTTCTGGTTCAGGCCGACCACCGAGTCGCTCACCTGCTGGAGCGACTCGCGCGCCTCGGCGATGGCGGCGGCCTGCCGCTGGCTCTCGCGCGAGAGCTTGGCGCTGCCCTCCTCGAGGCCGAGCGCCACCTCGCTGACCGCACCGATGCTCTGCCGCGTCTGGGCGACGACACCGCGCAGGGAGTCGCCCATCTCGTTGAACGTGCCGGCGAGCGCGCCGATCTCGTCGTCGCGGTCCATGGAGGCGCGCGCCGACAGGTCGCCCTTCGAGATCGCGACGGTGGCCTCGGCCAGCTCGGTCAGCGGGACGGCGAAGTGGCGGCGCAGCCGGCCCGCCACCCAGGCGCTCCACAGCGCCGCGCCGGCCATGACGAAGCCGACGATCATGGCGTACCAGCTGATGCGGTCGGTCAGCGCGCTCGCGTCGTAGGCGATGTAGAGGGTGCCGACCTCCTGGCCCTGGAAGACCAGCGGCTCGTAGAGGTCGAGGCGTCCGTCCACCAGCGTGCGGCCGCTCTTCTCGGGCTCCGGGTAGGCGAAGTGCCCGCCGGTCTCGGGAGCCTGGTACTCGACGAAGCGGGCGCCGCTGCCGTCGTAGATGGCGGCGGCCCGGACGGTGGACGTGCCGGACAGCCCCTCCAGGTTCTCCCGGGCGGTCAGGTCGTCGCCGAAGGCCATGGCCACCGAGCTGCTCATGGCCACGACGCGGGCCAGCATCTCCGACTTCTCGTAGAGGGCCTCGCGTCCGGTGCGCAGGTCGTAGAGGACGAACAGCACGCACGCGACCAGCACCGAGGCGGCGGTCGTCGAGATGACCGCCAGGGTGAGTCGTCGATCGATGGACTGGCGCGCCACTCAGCGCTCCTCGCCGACCAGCACCGCCAGGCGCAGCAGGCGCGAGCTGATCTTCAGCCCCGAGGCCTTCGCCGCGTCCGGGTTGATCTCGAAGCGCAGCTTCCGGTCCTCGGTGAAGAAGTTGATGGTGCCGCCGCTCTCCGCGAAGCCCTCCGACTCGCCCACGACGAGCGCGGCGTGCCGGCGCGCCGTGCGGAAGATCTCGGCCGGCTCCTGCGCTCTCTCGCGGGTGACGAAGAGGATGTGGCTGCCGCCGATCTCGGAGGCGCTGTCGATGCGCTGCACCTCGACCGGGTGCTCGCCGATCACCGCGTCGCCGATGCCGGCGGCGATCGAGTCGCGCACCTCCTGGCTGCCGAGCACGGAGACGACGATCGGCCGGTCCGCCGCCATGGCCTTCTGCGGCCACTCCACCAGGCGCGCGAAGTTCAGCAGGAAGGCGGCCTTCACCTGGTACTCGTCGGGCGTGGATCCGGCGGGCGGCGAGGCGAGCAGCAGGCCCGCCAGCCAGACGCAGAGCGCCAGGCCGATGGCCCGCGCGTCGGTGCGTGCGCGTCGACTCATTCCAGGTTCCAGTCCACGTCCCAGCGGATCGATCCGTAGACGCTGCGCGGCACCTTGCTCGCCTGGGTCAGCGTGCCGTTGGGGAACTCGGTGTGCTCCTCGGCCAGGTTCAGGCCCACGATCGACAGCTCCACGCCGTCCATCGGCTGCCAGGCCAGGCGGGCGTCGACGCGCGTGTAGGAGCTGACGCCCTGGCCCTGGAGCCGGTCGACCCAGAACAGCGCCGTGTCGAGCTCCAGGTCCCAGGGCAGGTCGACCTGGGAGCGGATGCCGAACTGGTGCCGGGGCGTCATGCCCTCCATGTCCTCGGAGGTGACGTCGTTGCTGGCCGACGTGGGGGAGAGCTCGAGCCGCGTGAAGGTGTAGGTGCCCGACAGGCGCAGCCAGTCGGTCAGGCGCACCATGCCGGCGAACTCGGCGCCGTAGCTGTCGCCCGACAGCTCGTTGTCGAGCCGCGCCAGCTGCGTGGTCGCTCCGGGGAACGGACTGTTCGGGACCGTGGCGTAGGGCTCGGTGCTGCGCAGGTGATCGTAGTCGTTCCAGAACAGGGCCACGTCCATGTTCACCCGCGGATGCGGCGTGGAGCGGAAGCCCAGCTCGTAGGCCAGCAGGTCCTCCGAGTCGACGTCGTGGCTGCCGGTGACGCTCTGGAACGTCGTCGGGCCGGTCGGCTGGAAGAACATCACGTCGTCCTCGACGCGGGACGGGGTGCGCACGGCGCGCGAGACGGCGCCCCAGAACACGTGCTTCTCGGTCGGCGTGAACAGCAGGCGGCCGCTCGGCTGCACCTCGAGCCCGGTGTAGTCGTTGTCCTCGAGCTTGGTGCCGACGGTCAGCGCCAGCAGGTTCGGCAGGATCGTGATCTCGTCCTGCACGAAGAAGGAGTAGAGCTCGTCGGTGCGCGAGCTGCCCGAGAAGTTCAGTCCGATCGATCCGTCGATGTCGTCGCTCGACGTGCGGTAGCCGGCGCCCCAGACCACGAAGTTGCGCGCCAGCGGCGAGAACGAGTGCTGGAGCTCGACGTCGAAGGTGTCGCGGTCCTCCTCGACGAGCCCCTGTTCGCGACCGGTGCGGTCCCAGAAGCCCTGGAGCGAGACCTCCGAGGTGTCGGAGAAGGCGTGGGAGAGGCGCAGCAGCACGTTCGCGCCGTCGTTGTCCTCGGTGGACGCGCCGGCGCCGACGAGCACGCGGTCGACGTCGCTCTCGTAGTAGTCGCCCTGGAGGGTCAGCATCGAGGAGTCGGTCGGACGCCAGTCGAAGCGTCCGCCGGTGCGCACGCTCTGCCAGTCGTCGTCGGCGCTGCCGCGCACCGGGCTCTCGAAGTCGTCGCGGTCGGCGAACTTGCCGTAGACGCGCATGTGGGCCCGATCGCCGAAGGCGTGCCCGTAGCGTCCCGCCACGTTCGCCTTCTCGTAGCTCCCCGCCTGGAGCGAGGTCAGCACGCCCTGGGTCTCGGCGGCCGGCTTGGTCTTGATGTGGATCACGCCGTTGACGGCGTTCGCGCCCCACAGCGTGCCGCCCGGACCGCGCACGACCTCGATGCGCTCGATGTCCTCGAGCATCAGGTCGTGCTCGTTCCAGAGCACGCCGGAGAAGATGGGCGCGTAGATCGAGCGTCCGTCCACCATGACGAGCAGCTTGTTCGAGAACTCGTCGCTGAAGCCGCGCGACGACACCGACCAGTGGGTCGCATCGATCTGCGCCACGTGCAGGCCGGGAACGCCGCGCAGCAGCTCGGGCAGCGAAAGGGCGCCGGAGCGGCGGATGTCGTCCTGGGTCAGCACCGTCACGGCCGCGGGCGACTCGCCCATGCGGCGCGCCTGCTTGGAGACGGTGGTGACCTCGATCTCCATCAGGTCCTCGAGGTCCATGGTCGACAGGTCCTGGGCCAGCGCGGGCGTGCCCAGCGCGAGCGCGAGCAGAGCCACCAGACCCGGCAGGAGCGTCCGCCCACGCCGAGCCGTCCGGCCCCGGCGAGCGCGGGAGCGCGGTTCCATCATCGCCTTCCCTCCTTGGCGAGGTGGAGCCGGCCGGGTGCGGCCCGCTCCGACCGCACCCATCGGCAACTCGGCCGATTCCCTTTACAGGGAGGGTAGTTGGGGCATCGTAGGAATACCGGTGGGTTCCGGCGTCGGAGCTGCCCGGGCGGCCGGGCAGCCGTTCCCGCAGCGTTGGAGAGCTGCCGCGGGGTGGTAGCCCTTTCCTAGGCGAAGTCGTTCACGTAGGGCAGCGAACGCGCGCAGGCCTCGATGGCGTCGCCGGCCCCGAGCAGCACCGAGGTGGCGTTCCAGGTGCCCTCGACCAGCAGCTCGCACGTGCCGTCGGGAATCCGGGCCGGCAGGCTGCCGCCCCGGTACTCGACGGTGCGCGCCGCCACGTCGACCGACACCCCCTGGCCCGGATCAGATCGGAAGAGCACACG
>JBNLVK010000034.1:0-4242 GCA_050618055.1 Myxococcota bacterium | reverse complement strand
CTACAAGCAGCCGCAGCAGCTCCTGACCATCGCCTGGCTGCTCACCCTCGGCGCCCACTTCGACGCGATCGTCGCCCTCGACGGCTTCAACGAGGTGGCGCTCCACGGCGCGGAGAACGCCCACCAGGGCGTCGAGCCGTCCTTCCCGCGCGCCTGGGCGGTCCGGGTGGGCGGCCTGCCGGATCCGGCGGCGCTGTCCCAGCGCGGCCGCGTCGCCCAGATCGATCGCCAGCGCCTGCGCTGGGCCGCCTTCTTCACGCCCGCACCGCTGCGCTGGTCGGCGGTGGGGCACGCCGTGTGGCGCTGGCGCGACCGCGGTCTGGCGGCCGAGCAGCAGCAGGCGCGCGACTGGCTGCGCGCCTATCGCCCGCGCGATTCCCGCTACGTCGTGCAGGGCCCGGCCCACTTCGAGGATCCGCTGGACGACGACGAGGCGCTGGCCCGGCTGGTGGCGGTCTGGGAGCGCGCCTCGCTTCAGCTCCACCGCCTGGCGGCGGGCAACGGCGCGCGCTTCTTCCAGTTCCTCCAGCCGAACCAGTACTTCCCCGGGGCGAAGCCCATGGGCGAAGCGGAGCGACGGCTGGCCGTGCGCGACGACCACGTGTATCGCCCGGGCGCCGTGGCGGGACATCCGCTGCTGCTCGAGGCCGGCGGGCGCCTGCGGGAGGCAGGCGTCGCCTTCCACGATACCAGCACGCTGTTCCGCGGCGTCGAAGAGCCGATCTTCGTCGACGACTGCTGCCACATGAACGAGCGCGGCCACGCCATCCTGGCCGAGCGCATGGCGGCCGCGATCGCCGACGCGCTCTAGCCGGCGGCGCCCGGCGCCCGGCTGCCGCTAGGCGACCTCGACCACGCGGATCAGGTTCGTGCTGCCGGTCTCGCCGTGGGCGCCGGCGGTCACCACCACGATGTCACCCGGGTGGACCACGCCCATCTCGCGGGCGCGCTCGATGCCCTCGCGCACGCGGTCGTCGTTGGAGTCGCTGGGGGAGCACAGGATGCCGGTGACACCCCAGTTCAGGGCGAAGCGGCGCAGCACCGCCGGCGACACGGTGACGCCCAGGATCGGGCGCGGCGGCCGGTACTTCGAGATCGAGCGGGCGGTGAAGCCGCTCTCGGTGAGCGCCAGGATGGCCGCCGCCTCCAGGTGGTTCGCCATGGTGATGGCCGCCTGGCTCACCGCCTCGGTGACGATGTTGGAGGGGCCGGGCAGGATGTGCTGGAGGTGGCCGTACTCGGGCAGGGCCGCCTCGGCCTGGCTGGCCAGGGCGGCCATGGTGCGCACCGCCTCCACCGGGTAGGAGCCGGCGGCGGTCTCGTTCGACAGCATCACCGCCGAGGTGCCGTCCAGGATGGCGTTGGCCACGTCGCTCACCTCGGCGCGGGTCGGCGTGGGGTTGCGCTGCATCGAGTCGAGCATCTGGGTGGCGGTGATCACCGGCTTGCCGTTCATGACGGTCGCCCGGATGATCTTCTTCTGCACGATGGGCAGCGTCTCGACCGGCATCTCCACGCCCAGGTCGCCGCGCGCCACCATGATGCCGTCGGCCTCGGCCACGATCGACTCGAGGTTCTCGACGCCCTCGAAGCTCTCGATCTTGGCGATCACCGGAATGCTCGCGCCGTGCTCGTCGAGCAGCTGGCGGATCTCGCGCAGGTCGGCGGTGTTGCGCACGAAGGAGGCCGCGATGTAGGTCACCTCGTGCTCGATGGCGAACAGCAGGTCGGCGCGGTTCTCCGGGTTCATGGCCGAGATGCCGATCGAGGTGCCTGGCAGGTTCACGCCGCGCCGGTCGGTCAGGCGACCGCCGCGGCGGATGCGGCAGTGGATCGCGCCCTCGTCGAGGGAAAGGACCTCCAGCTCGATCACGCCGTCGTCGAGCAGCACGCTCGCGCCGGGCTCCAGCTCCTCGGGCATGGCCGAGTAGGAGACGGAGACGCCGTGGGCGTTGCCGGGGCGGCCATCGGTGTAGAGGTCGAACTCGGCGCCGGTCTCGAGCGACACGACGCCGCCCTCGACCCGGCCGGTGCGGATCTTCACGCCCTTGGTGTCGAGCATGGTCGCCACGTTGGCGCCCAGCTCGTCGGCCGCCTCGCGAATGCGCTCCAGCCGCTTGCGGTGCTCCTCGTGGGAGCCGTGGCTGAAGTTCAAGCGGGCCACGTTCATGCCGGCCCGGATCATGGCCTTGATGGCCTCCGGCGAGTCGCAGGCCGGGCCGATGGTGGCCACCACCTTGGTCATGCGGATGGGCTGTCGCGTCACGTCGAGACGATCGGCGCTCCGGCGCCTGCGATCAAGCCCCGCGCGCGCTCACTTCTTCGCGTCGCGGGCCAGGTCGGTGACGGCGGGGCCGGGTCCGTCGCCCAGCGTCGCGAGCAGGTCCGGGGGCGGCGCCGGCCGCGGCTCGCTCCAGGAGAACGTGTCGAGGGCTTCCGGGTTGAGCAGGTTGCGAGGCGCATCTCCGGCCAGCCAGCGCAGCAGGTCGTCGGCCACGATCTCGCCCTGGTGGGCCGCCACGTCCACCGTGTTGCCGCCCACGTGGGGCGTCGCCACGACGCCCGGCAGGGCCAGCAGCGGGTGGTCCGAGGCCGGTGGCTCCACCGCGAAGACGTCCAGGGCCGCGCCGGACAGGTGCCCCGAGGCCAGCGCCTGCTCGAGCGCCGCCTCGTCCACCAGGGCGGCGCGGGCCGTGTTCACCAGCGCGCTGCCCTCCTTCATGCGGGCCAGCTCCGCCTCGCCGATGAGGCCGCGGGTGGCGTCGGTGACCGGCGCGTGCAGCGACACGAAGTCGCTCTCGGCGAGCAGCGTTTCGAAAGAGGCCGGCTCGGCGCCGGCCAGGCGGATCGCGTCGGGCGAGAGGAAGGGATCGTGCACCAGGCAGCGGGCACCGAACGGAGCCAGCCGCGCCACCACCTTGCGGCCCACCGCGCCCAGCCCGACGAGTCCCACCGTGCGCTGCCACAGCTCGCGACCCTGGTAGGTCACGAAGGCCTTGCCCATGCGCCCCAGGTCGCCGGCCTCGCCGCCCGGCTCGCGCAGGAAGGCGTTCGCCCCCACCAGCTTGCGGGCCAGCGCCAGCAGGAAGGCCAGGGTCAGGTCCGCCACCGCGTCGGCGTTGCGTCCGGGCGTGTTCAGCACCGGGATGCCCAGGGCCGTGCACGCCCGCAGGTCGACGTTCACCGCGTCGCCGCGGCACACGGCGATGGCGCGCAGGTCGTCGCAGCGCACCAGCGCCTCGGCGTTCACCACGTCGATCTCGGTGACCAGCACGTCGACGCCGCGTACCGCCTCGACCAGCGTGTCGCCGGTCAGCAGGCGCCCGGCGTCGCGGAACGAGGCGTACTCCACCTCGAAGTGCTCGCGCAGCCGCTCGAGGCTCCTGGCGTCCATGTCGGAGGCGACCAGCACCTTCGGGCGCGGCAGCTCGGCGGCGGCCTCGCTGGAAGCCGACCCGCCCAGCAGCTGGCGGACCACGTGACCCGAAGCCGCGCCGCGGGCCGCGGCCTGCGCCTCGCGGGTCTCGCGCCAGCTCGCGTAGACGTCGGCGTAGGCGGCGCGCTCCGCGTCCGACGGCGCGTGGCTCCGGCCGCTGCGCACGCAGGCGCGCGCCGCCTCGTCGAGGCTCGCGAACACACCCGCGCCGACGCCGGCGCACAGGGCCGCGCCCACGGCGGTGGCCTCCACGTGTTCCGGGACGGAGACCTCGCGATCGCACACCTCGGCCAGCAGCCGCGGGAAGAGGGCGTCGCGCGCCAGTCCCCCGACCACCCGCAGCGGCGACGCCGACGGACCGGCCACGGCGTCGAGCTGCTCCAGGTTCGCCCGCAGTGCGAACACGCAGCCCTCCAGGGCGGCGCGGGCCAGGTGGCCGCGCCGGGTCCCGGGGTCGGCGGCCGCCAGCGGCGAGAGCGACAGGTGCCCCAGCGGCACCTCCAGGGCGCGGGCGTTCATCACGTCGGCGCCGAAGGTCGAGAGCAGGCCGCCGGCGCCCGGTTGGGAGCGGGCGGCCTCGTCGAGCAGGTGGAGGACCGGGTGGCGGCGGTCGGCGTAGAGCGCGGCGGCGATCCACTCGAGGCCTTCGCCCAGTCCGCCGGCGTTGCTCTCCAGCACGAAGCGTCCGGGCTGGGCGGCCGGACCGGCCCACAGGCGGTCGGCGACCAGCGCCTTGTCGAGCAGGCGCTGGACCGGCGCCGTCGTGTCGGCCACCACGGTGGTGGCGCCCACGCCGTTGGCTCCGG
>JBNLVK010000033.1:0-25047 GCA_050618055.1 Myxococcota bacterium | reverse complement strand
GCAGCGAGCCGAAGGCGAGCGAAGTCAAAAAGAAAGAGAGAGTGCTGCCGAGCCTAGCTCGCGAGCAGCGCGCGACCGATCACCTTCAACTCGAGAACCGGTTTGACGCCCTCGAAGATCGGTAGCACCTGCGCGTCCACGACGTAGCGCGAGATCGGGTACTCCTCGGCGTAGCCCCAGCCGCCGTGCATGAGCTGGCCCTGCTGGGTCAGCTCCACCGCCATGTCGCAGGCCAGCAGCTTCGCCTGGGCCGCCAGGGGCGCCGCCTTGCGCTCGTCGCCGTCCATGGCCAGCGCCGCCGCGTAGGTGATGGCGCGGGACGTGGCCAGGTTCGCCGCCATGCGGCCCAGCGTGTACCGGGTGAGCTGGAACTCGGAGAGCGCCTGGCCGAACTGGTTGCGGTCGACCACGTACTCGGCGGTCTTCTCCAGCGCCGCCTGGGCCAGGCCGCAGGCGCGGCCGCCGGTCTGGAGGCGTCCCGCCGCGAAGCCGGCCATCTGCAGGTAGAAGCCGCGCCCCAGACCGTCCTCGCCGCCCACCAGGTTGGCGGCCGGGACGACGTAGTCCTCCAGGTTCAGCGTGAACGAGTGCATGCCGCGGTAGCCCGGCGTGGCGTCCGCCTTGCCGACCATGCGGCCGCCGCCCTCCTGCACCATCTCGAACTCGTGCCCGTCGAAGGCGTCCTTCGGCACGATGAACAGCGACAGGCCCTTCGCGCCCTTCGAGACGTCCGGGTCGGTGCGCGCCAGCAGGGCGAGCACGTTGGCGCGGCCGGCGAAGGTGCACCAGGCCTTGGGGCCGTTGATCACCCAGTGGTCGTCACGGCGCTCGGCCTTGCACTTGACGCTGGCCACGTCGCTGCCGATGTCGGGCTCGGTGACCGACACGCCCACCATGACCTCGCCCGACGCCAGCCTGGGCAGCCACAGGGCCTTCTGCTCCTCGGTGCCGCCCTGGAGCAGCGCCTTCGTCAGGATCTCGGGCCGCGTGATCAGCGATCCGGCGGCGGCCAGCGAGGCGCGCGACAGCTCCTCGGTGGTGAGGATCATCGCCAGGTTGCCCATCTCCGATCCGCCGTACTCCTCGGGGATGGCCAGGCCGAAGTAGCCGAGCTCGGCCATGCCGGTGAGGAAGCTCTCGGGCACCAGCGCGTCGGTGCGGTGGATGTGCTCCGCCTGGGGGGCCACCTCGCTCTCGGCGAACTCGCGCACCGCGTCGCGCACCTGCTCCGACAGCTCGTCGAGCGGCCAAGGCTCGCGGCCGCGGGTCTCGCAGGTGTGGCGACCGATCTCGCGCAGCACGCTCTCGTGGGCGGCGGCGCGGGCCGGCGCGCGCAGCGCGGCGTCGAAGTCGGCGGCCAGGCCCAGCTCGTCGGCGTGGGGCTCGAGGCGGCTGCACAGGTCGCGGGCCAGCAGCGCCACGCCGGCGACGCCGGTCGCCTCGAAGACGGGCGTGGCCCGGCCCTCTCCCTTGGCCTCGCGCAGCGCGGCCACCGTCTCGCGGGCCGCGCGCGCCTGGGTGGCCGCGTAGGCCACCTGCTCCACCAGCACCTGGTGATCGTCGATGGCCGCGCCGGCCCCGGTGATCTCGCGGGCCCGGTCCAGGGCCTGCTCGACGACGGCTTCGGCGCCGGCCAGCAGTCGGTCGGCGTCTTCCAGGGTGGGGAGGTTCGGCATCGGATTCCTCTCTCGGCTCTCAGGGGGTGGGGGGCGCGTTAGAATAATGGACGCGCGGGCTTCCTGCCCTGCGCCCATGGGGGACTCATGCGACCGATCCGCTTCATCCTGCTCCTGGCCTTCCTGCTGCTGGCGACCGCCGCCTTCGCCGGCTCGGCCGCCGCCCGCGGCTTCGAATCGGACCAGACCGTCATCCAGGTGGTTTCGACCAACGTGCAGGGCAAGAACGTCTACATCCCGGGCACCATCGTGGTCGTCTCCGGGCGCGAGCACACGCTCTCGCTGTTCAACACCACCGACGTGCCCCACGGCTTCCGCATCGAGGGCCTGGACCTGGAGACCGTGCTGCCCCCCAAGGAGGAGCACGAGCTGGTGCTGCCGCCGCTGGAGGACCACCGCATCTATCAGATCCACTGCCAGCTCCACCCGGCGCACCGGACGGCCACGCTGATGGTGGTTCCGGCCAAGAAGTAGCCGGGCCGCTCAGTCCAGCAACGGCAGCAGCTGCTCCACCAGCGCCTCGCTGCCGAACACCAGCGAGAGGGTTCCGCCGTACTCGCGGGTGACGCAGCGACCGCCGGCCTCGGGCACCAGCAGCTGGGTGGGCGCCGCGTCCCACGGGTTGAGGTGGGTGTCGACCATGGCGCCGACGCCGCCGCCGAGCACCAGCGCGTGGCCGAAGGCGTCGGTGTAGCCGCGCAGCAGCGGGCAGGCGGCGGCCAGGCGCAGGAAGGCCTCCTGCTTGCCGACCAGCTCGAAGGCGAAGGGATCGCCGTGGGAGACGATGGCCTTCGACAGGTCCGACTCGTCGGAGACGCGGGTGGGCGCGCCGTTGCGCAGACAGCCGCCGCCCTTCCAGCCCACGTAGCGCTCGCCGAGCATCGGCAGGTCGATCAGCCCCAGCACCGGCTCGCCGTCCTCGAGCAGGGCGATCAGCGTGCTGAACAGCGGGATGCCGCGGGAGAAGGCGATCGTGCCGTCGATGGGGTCGACCAGCCAGGCCGGACCCTCGCCGGCGCCCTCCTCGCCGTACTCCTCGCCCACGATGCGGTAGTCGGGCGTGGCCTCGCGCAGCACCTGGCGGATGGCGCGCTCCGCGGCCCGATCGGCCTCGGTGACCGGCGAGCCGTCGCCCTTCCACTCGACGGCGACGTCGCGGAAGCGCGGCATCACCTCGGCGCGGGCGCGATCCGCGGCGACCTCGGCCGTGCGGGTCAGCTGCTCTAGAGGTAGGGGGCTCACCGGCGGGCGAGGTTACCACGCACTTCCGCTGATAGACTGCGCGGCCATGGCGCGATCCCTGGCCGAGCGGCTCGGCTTCTCGAGCGAGGACTGCGTGGCCGTCGTGCACTGCGACGACCTGGGCATGTGCCACGCGGCGAACCTGGGCGCCTACGAAGCGCTCGACCACGGACCCGCCAGCAGCGGCAGCGTGATGGTCCCGTGCCCCTGGTTCCAGGAGGCGGCGGACATGGCCCGCGCCCGGCCGGAGGTCGACCTGGGCGTGCACCTCACGCTCACCGCCGAGTGGCCCCACTACCGCTGGGGTCCGGTGGCGGGGGCGTCGGCCGTGCCGTCGCTGCTGGACGACCAGGGCTACCTGCCGCGCACCGCCGCCGAGACCGCGCGCCGCGCCCGGCCCGAGGAGGCCACCCGCGAGATGCGCGCCCAGATCGAGCGGGCGCTGGCCGCCGGCATCGACGTCACCCACCTGGACGCCCACATGGGCACCGCGTTCCTGGCGCCCTTCATCGACGGCTACGTCGAGCTGGCGCTGGAGTTCGCGCTGCCGGTGCTGGCGGTGCGTCCGACGCCTGCCATGCTGGCGATGCTGGGCGACGCCGACGCCGGCCGCACGATCGCGGCCGGCATCGAGCGCCTGGAGCGGGCGGGCGTGCCCATCTTCGACGGGCTCGACGCCGACTCGCTGTCGTTCGCGCCGGGCGCGGGCGAGGCCCACAACCGGGCCCGGCTCGACGCCATCGCCGGGGCGCCCGGCGTCCACTACCTGATCTGCCACCCGGCCCGGGGCGGCGAGGAGCTCGACGCCATCGCCCCCGAGGCCCACGCCCGCGACTTCGAGCGGCGCTTCTACGGCGGCGCGGCGGGTCGGCGCGCCATCGAGGAGCGCGGCATCCGCACCGTCGGCATGCGCGCCCTGCGCGACCTGCTGCGGGACGGCGCCGGGGCCTAGCCCGTCCGCGTGCGCCGCTTCGGATCCGGGCCGCCGTCCATCAGCGCCCGCAGCCGCTCGAAGGGGTAGATGCCGCTCTGGTGCCCGTCGCTCCAGTCGATCTGGAGGGCGTAGCGGCCCACCGGCCGCACCGACAGCGGGTGGACGTCCTCGGGGACCGCGGCCGCATCCAGCCGGTCCTCGCCGGTCCACTCGTCGACGCAGACCGCACAGGCGCAGGCCAGGCGCAGCGCCCGCACCTCCAGGACGCCCACGACGCCGTCCCCCCAGGCGATCTCCAGGTGGCGGGCGTCCTTCTGCCCGATCTTCGTGGGCGTGGTGCGGGGCGTGGCGGCGGGGTCCGGCATGGGTGCTAAACCCTAGCTCCCATGGCAGACCCCAACCCGACCTCCTCCCCGATCGCCATCCTCGGCGGCACCGGCGACCAGGGACTGGGCCTGGCGCTGCGCTTCGCCAAGGCGGGCCGCCAGGTCGTGATCGGCTCGCGCAAGAGCGATCGCGCCCTCGAGGCCGCCGAGAACGTGGCCAAGCAGGTGGAAGGCGCCCGCGTCGAGGGACGCGAGAACGCGGCGGCCACCGCCGGCGCCGGCATCGTGATCCTGTCGGTGCCCTTCGAGCACACAGCCGGAACGCTGAAGTCGATCAAGGAGGCGCTCGAGCCCGGCCAGATCGTCGTCTCCATGGGCGTGCCGCTGGCCACCGCCGTCGGCGACGGACCCATGCGCATGGTGGGCGTCTGGCAGGGATCCTGCGCCGAGCTGGTGGCGTCGCTGGTGCCGAAGGGCGTGCACACCGTGTCGGCCTTCCAGAACGTCTCGGCCCACCGCCTCCAGACCCTGTCCGAGGAGGTGGAGTGCGACGTGGTGGTGTCGGGGCCGAAGGAGCCGCGCGGCCACGTGATGGCGCTGTGCGAGCTGGTGCCCGGACTGCGCGCCGTCGACGGCGGTCCGCTGGCCAACGCCCGCATCGTCGAGTCGGTGACCGCCCTGCTGATCGGCATGAACGTCCGCTACAAGGTCAGCGAGGGCATCGGGATCCGCTTCACGGGACTTCCCTGAGGCAGGTCGGACGAGAGGGGCGGTCGAGCGGAGCGCCCCCGCGTCCGGGGATCCGACGTCCTGCAGAGGGCGTTCGAGGCAGATCGCGCCGCCTCTGGCGATCGAGGCGAAGTCCTTGCGTTTTCGCGACGTTACGGTTGCGAGTCGCGGCTCCCGGGGGGAGCCCGGAGCCGCCCTCCCTCGCCACGGCCACCAAAAGCGACGTATACTCAACCACTTGTGTTGCTCGACCCGATACGACCCCACATTTTGTGGAATTTCGGTTGACGGGAATTCGGGCCAGGAGTATCTACGTCCATCGGGGATGAGACATGTCCCTCTGGCGGCCTGGGGGGGTTCGATCAACAGGCGGTCGGCAGAGGGAAGCGAGTGGGTCTCGGGATGGAGGACCTGGTTCTCGCTCGGGGGCCCCGGACGTGCCGGGGCCTCTCTCATCTCCGGAGGTTTCACCCCCGCTTTCCGGCTTCGGCTGGTAGTGGCCCGGATCCAAGCGGGGACCGTCGGCGGCAGCGCCTCGGCGATCCCCCCAAGCGTCCTGTCGCTCTCACCCGTCGAATCGGTGGCGAGGGATCCAGACGGCCCAGGCGGCCCCGTTCCGTGACCGGACGCAACGGTCACCGGACGCAACGGGGTGGCCTGACCGGACGCAACGGGCAACATCCAAGGGACTAGGGGGGAACACGCTCCATGGATTCGACGACGCGCCAGACTCACGACGATCGCGCACACCTGAAGCCCGTCGGGCAGCGCGGCTCGAAATCGAGTACTGGCAAGCGTCGGCGGCCCAAGGGGCTGTCGGTGCCGCGCTACTTCACCACGGCGGGTCGCGACCCGTTCGACGAGGTGGAGTGGGAGCTGCGCAGCGCGAAGATCGCCAACGAGCAGGGCGAGACCGTCTTCGAGCAGACCGACGTGGAGATCCCCAAGAGCTGGTCGCAGCTCGCCACCAACGTGGTGGTCTCCAAGTACTTCCGCGGGCACATCGGCACGCCGGAGCGCGAGCGCAGCGTCCGGCAGCTGATCGGCCGCGTCGTGGCGAAGATCCGCGAGTGGGGCGACGCCTCGGGCTACTTCGAGACGCCGGAGGACGGCCAGGCCTTCTCCGACGAGCTGACCCACGTCCTGGTCACCCAGAAGATGGCCTTCAACAGCCCGGTCTGGTTCAACCTGGGCGTCAAGGACACGCCGCAGCAGGCGAGCGCCTGCTTCATCAACTCGGTCGACGACACCATGGAGTCGATCATGGACCTGGCCAAGACCGAGGCCATGCTCTTCAAGGGCGGCTCCGGCGCCGGGTCGAACCTGTCGAAGATCCGCTCCAGCAAGGAGCGCCTGGCCGGCGGCGGCACCGCCTCGGGTCCGGTGTCCTTCATGCGCGGCTTCGACTCGTTCGCGGGCGTGGTGAAGTCGGGCGGCAAGACCCGTCGCGCCGCCAAGATGGTGATCCTGAACGTCGACCACCCGGACGTGATGGAGTTCATCCACAGCAAGGCGGACGAGGAGAAGAAGGCCTGGTCGCTGATCGACGCCGGCTACGACGGCGGCTTCAACGTGCCGGGCGGTGCCTACGACTCGGTGTTCTTCCAGAACGCCAACCACTCGGTGCGCGTCACCGACTCCTTCATGCAGTCGGCGCTCTCCGACGGCGAGTGGAAGACCCACGCGGTCACGACCGGCGAGGCCACCGACACCTACCAGGCCCGCGAGGTCCTGCGCGAGATGGCCGACGCCGCCCACGTCTGCGGCGACCCGGGCATCCAGTACGACTCGACCATCAACCGCTGGAACCCGGTCAAGGCCTCCGGGCGCATCAACTCGAGCAACCCCTGCTCCGAGTACATGTTCCTGGACGACACGGCCTGCAACCTGGCCAGCCTGAACCTGATGCGCTTCCTGGACGAGGAAGGCCGCTTCGACGTGGCCGCGTTCCGGCGCGTCTCGGCGCTGACGATCCTGGCCCAGGAGATCCTGGTCGACCACGCCGACTACCCGACGCCGGCGATCGCCAAGAACAGCCACCTCTACCGGCCGCTGGGCCTGGGCTACGCCAACCTGGGCGCCCTGCTCATGACCTGCGGCCTGCCCTACGACAGCGACGAGGGCCGCAACCTGGCGGCCAGCATCACCGCGCTGATGTGCGGCCAGGCGTATCTCACCAGCGCCGAGATCGCCGAGGGCATGGGGCCGTTCTCCCGCTACCGCATGAACCGCAAGCCGTTCCTCGAGGTGATCGGCATGCACAAGGAGGCGGCCGAGAGCATCGACGCCGCCGGCGTGCCGGAGGACCTGCTCGGCGCCGCCCGCGAGAGCTGGGCCCAGGCGCTCGAGCACGGCACGAAGCACGGCTACAAGAACGGCCAGGTCACGGTGCTCGCGCCCACCGGCACGATCGCCTTCATGATGGACTGCGACACCACCGGCGTGGAGCCGGACATCGCGCTGGTCAAGTACAAGAAGCTGGTCGGCGGCGGCTTCCTGAAGATCGTGAACGGCACGGTCCCCATGGCGCTCAAGGCCCTGGGCTACAGCGAGCAGGAAGTCATCGACATCGTCGACTACATCGAGGAGAACGAGACGATCGAGGGCGCGCCCGACTTGAAGGAGGAGCACCTGGCGGTGTTCGACTGCGCCTTCCGGGCCGCCAACGGAACCCGCAGCATCCACTGGATGGGCCACCTGCGCATGATGGGCGCGGTCCAGCCCTTCCTCTCCGGCGCGATCAGCAAGACGGTGAACCTGCCCCAGGACGCCACCACCGACGACATCATGCGCGCCTACGTCGAGGGCTGGAAGCTGGGGCTGAAGGCCCTGGCCGTCTACCGCGACGGCAGCAAGCGCACCCAGCCGCTGAACGCCGGCAAGGAGGAGCAGGCGGCGGTGGTCGGCATCGACACGGCCGGGCCGCGTCGGCGCAAGCTCGACGACGAGCGCATGGCCTTCACCCACAAGTTCTCGATCGCGGGCCACGAGGGCTACCTGACCGTCGGCCTCTACGACGACGGCCAGCCCGGCGAGATCTTCCTGCGCATGGCCAAGGAGGGCAGCACGGTCTCGGGCCTGATGGACACCATCGCCACCATGACCTCCATCTCGCTCCAGTACGGGGTGCCGCTGAAGGCGCTGGTCGACAAGTTCAGCCACACCCGCTTCGAGCCGGCCGGCTTCACCAACAACCGCGAGATCCCGATCGCCAAGTCGGTGATGGACTACGTGTTCCGCTACCTGGGCAACCGCTACATGAAGGACGAGGCGCCCGTCGACGAGCAGGAGGCGGCCGCCGAGGACGCGGGCCTCCAGGCCGTGCCGCATCCGGAGTCGGCGATCCAGGGCGGCTCGGGCGTCGATCCGGCGCCCTACGGCATCGTGAACCAGTCCGACGCGCCGGGCTGCAGCGACTGCGGCTCGATCATGATCCGCAACGGCGCCTGCTACAAGTGCCCGAACTGCGGCGGAACCAGCGGCTGCAGCTGACCTTTCGAGCTGTCTCCCCCCGACAACGTTCACGACGTCTCGAGCAGGGGGGGTGAGAGACGTCGGGGGCGCGGGGTCTCCTCGGAGGCCCCGCGCACTTCCCCGTCCCGGCCAGGCGTCGCGGTGACATCCGCGGCGCTTTCCAGTATTCAAGCCGTGACACCCCGGAGGTCCCCATGATCCGTCGCACCGCGCTGCTCGCCCTGACCGCACTGGCCGCCGCCCTGGCCGGCTGCATCTCCATCCAGCTGCCGGGCGGAATGCCCCGTCCGCTGGTCGAGACCGTGGTACAGGGAGAGACCGGCGGGAAGATCCTGATGATCCAGCTCGACGGCCTGCTGACCGAGCAGCCGCGGTCCGACTCGTTCTTCTCGCCGGGCGAGAGCCGCGTCGCGCGCCTGCGCGAGGAGCTCGACCGGGCCCGCAAGGACTCGGAAATCGACGCGCTGCTGCTGCGCATCGACAGCCCCGGCGGCACCGTCACGGCCAGCGACATCCTCTACCACGAGATCCGCCGCTTCAAGGAGGAGCGCGGCGTCCCGGTGGTCGCCCAGATGATGGGCGTGGCCGCCTCGGGCGGCTACTACGTGGCGATGGCGGCCGATCGCGTGGTGGCCCAGCCGACCACGGTCACCGGCTCGATCGGCGTGGTGTTCGGCGGCATCAACGTGGCCGGGCTGATGGAGAAGATCGGCGTCGAGAACCAGACGCTGGTGTCCGGGTCGTTCAAGGACGCCGGCTCGCCGCTGCGCGACATGACGCCGGCCGAACGCGACCAGCTCCAGTCGGTGCTCGAGGACATGTTCGCCCGCTTCCTGTCGGTGGTGCAGCAGGGCCGGCCCGACCTGGACGCGGACACCATCGCGAAGCTCGCCGACGGACGCATCTACAGCGGGCCGCAGGCGCTCGACCACGGCCTGGTCGACGAGCTGGGCGACCTGAACGCCGCCGTCGAGGCGGCGGAGCGCGCCGCCGGTCTGGGCGCCTCGAAGGTGGTCACCTACCACCGGCCGCAGGAGTACCGGAACAACGTCTACAGCGTGGAAGCGCCCCCGCGCAGCTTCGACGTCGACCTCCAGCCCTGGTGGAAGTCGATGCTCCCGACCCCGACGTTCCTGTACCTGTGGACGGCAGGCTTTTAACGCCCCCGCCCCCCGCAAGCCGACCCGGAGGGTCGGCGCGCAGCGAGCCGCAGGCGAGCGAAGTCGAATCTAGTATCCCCAGCGGCCGTCGCGGAACCGGAACACCTCGGTCACGGGCAGCGAGCTCGTGACCTTGCAGTCGCTGCCCTGGACGTCGGCGCAGGTGTAGGTGTGCTCGGTGTAGCGGAGCACGCCCACGTAGGGTGACGCGGGCCGGCCGGTGGGGCGCAGCTCGGTCTCGAAGGCCTGGTCCACCGCCTGGTAGGTGAAGACCATGCCCGCCGAGCCCTCGCGGGCCCGCGGTGCGTCGCTGGCGCGCTCGCCCCGCGCCACCGCCTTCGAGATCCAGCCCTCGGCGAAGCGCTGGAAGGCGGCCTCCGCCTGATCCGGCGCGCCGGTGCGCGCGATCATGGCGGGCGAGCCCTGGGCGGCGACGGCGGCCCCGACCAGGACCGTGGCGATGAGCGAAGCGACGAGACGCATGCGGGATCCCTCGGTGGAGTGAGCCCCCTCCTTCGGCGCGGGCGCGCGCGCCAGAGTGTGACCGGGGACACACTTGCCGGTGATCTGCGTGCGCCCTGCCCTACATCTGCGTGTAGTCGGGGCCCTCTCCACCCTCGGGCGGCGTCCAGGTGATCACCTGGTAGGGATCGGCGATGTCGCAGGTCTTGCAGTGGACGCAGTTCTCGTGGTGGATGAAGAGCTTCTTCTTCCCGGGCGTCTCCGTGTCCGGGACCATCTCATAGACGGCCGCCGGGCAGAAGTCCTCGCACGGGTTTCCGTACTCCTCGGTGCACACGTCGCTGCACAGGTCGGTGTCGGCCACCACCAGGTGCGACGGCTGGTCCGCCTCGTGGGCGGTTCCGCTGAAGCCGACCAGGTGCTCCTTGCTGAACGTGAGCTTGCCGTCGAACTCGAACTCCTCCTTCTCGCGCTGGCTCGCGGGAAGCTCGGAGAGCCGCTTCATGTTCTCGTGGCCCGCGTGCACCCGCAGGTCGTCCTTGATGCCCCGGCCGCCGGTGATCATGCGCAGCGGCTCGTTCATCATGAAGAAGGCGATGCCGCGCTCGGTCGACGGACCGAAGTTGCGGGCCTGGTAGTGCTCCTCGTAGGCCCAGCTCGCCCGGTAGCGCTCGGCGTAGCCGCCCAGCGTCTTCGACGTGAACTCCTGCTTGGCCAGCGCGTCGCAGATCGTCTCCGCCGCCAGCATGCCCGACTTCATGGCCATGTGGATGCCGGCCAGGTTCTGGGCGTTGCACATGCTCGCCGAGTCGCCGATCAGCAGCGCTCCGTCGGTGTAGAGCTTCGGCTGCGCGTAGAGACCGCCGGTGGGAATGGTCTTCGCGCCGTAGCGCACCAGCTCCGCATCCTCGAGCAGCCACTTCATCCAGGGCGTGGTCTTGAACTTCTGCGCCTCGAGGTGCGGGTCGCAGTGCGGGCTCTCGGAGTCGAGCAGGGTCACGAAGCCGTACGACACCAGGTCGTCCTTCATGTCGTAGAGCCACATGCCGTGGAAGCCGTTCAGGATCTCGGGGAACAGCATCCCGTGCACCACGCGTCCGGGCTGGTGCTTCTTCGGGTTGATGCGCCAGATCTCCTTGATGCCGGTCTCGAAGGTCTGGGGGTTCACACCGGCCAGCTCGTGCTTCTTGATCAGCTGGCCCGACAGCGTGCCGCGCACGCCCTCGCCGAGCACCGTCACCTTGGCGAAGATGTCCATGCCGGCCTGGAAGGTGGGCTTCGGCTTGCCTTCCTTGTCGACGCCCATGTCGCCGGTGCGGACGCCCACCACGCGCCCGCCCTCGTAGAGCAGCTCGTCGCCGGCGAAGCCCGGGTAGATGTCGACGCCGGCCGCCTCGGCGCGCTCCGCCAGCCACTTGGCGACGTTGCTGAGCGAGACGACGTGGTAGCCCTTCTTCTGGAAGTTGGGCGGAACGAACGGCGAGCTGATCTTGCCCTTCGGGTGGAACAGCCAGAAGCCGGCGTAGTCGCACACGTACTCGGTGGGGAAGCCCTGCTCCTCGAAGTCGGGCACCAGCTCGCGGATGGCCTTGGGGTTCATCACGCCGCCCGAGAGCATGTGGTCGCCGACGTTGGCGCCCTTCTCCAGCACCAGCACGGTGGGGGGCTCGATCGGGGTCTGGCCGGTCGCCTGGGCCTGCTCGTTGAAGGCCTCGACCTGCTTCATCAGATGGATCGCCGACGCCAGCGTGGCAGGTCCTGCCCCGACGTAGAGGACGTCGACCTCCATGCTCTCGCGTTCGATCTGAGTCATGGGGTCCTCGCGGTTGTCCGTAGGCCTACGTTAGGCGAAGGCCCGGCGCCGGTCGAATTGGTCCCGTCCGCCTGACTGACTCGAAGTCCGCGGGCCGCAACCGCTATCATGGCCCGCGGCGATGGTGGAGATGGGTGCGACGCGTCCCGGACTCGTGGACATCGCCCGGGAGTTCCTGGGCGCCCACCACCTGATGCGCCGGCTCTTCGAGCGCTACCGGCGGGGCGAGCTGCGCTTCGAGGCGCTCCAGGAGCTGATCGGGGACGACGCCCGCAGCCTGCTCTTCCGCCTGAAGGAGCGCTGCCACGAGCGCTTCCGCAGCCACGGGCCGGAGGGCGGGGTGGCGCACCGCGACGCCCTGTTCGACCTGGCCGTCGGCAGCCTCTTCCACGAGGCGATGAAGTTCCGCGAGAACTTCTACCAGCGCGAGGTCTACGCGCCGCGGGTCGAGGCGCTGCGCTCCGAGGCCGACCCGGAGGAGGCGCTGCTCTTCGAGGAGTTCACCCGCATCCAGGACGGCGTGTCCGAGCGCCTGGAGGAGGGCCTGGCGGAGACCGAGGCCCTGCTCGCCCGCACCCTCGACCAGCTCTGCCACCTGCTGGTGGCCCACCGCGACGATCCGCTGGTGGCCCGCTTCCTGGTGGAGAACGACGGGGACGTGGAGTCGGCCACGGGCCGGCCGGTGTCGTCACTGCTCGAGCAGATGTACGGACGGGCGGCGCGGGGCTACGAGATCGCCGGCTGGTCGCTGCTCGAGAGCGGCTACTACGGGGAGGCGATCGACGCGCTGGCGGCGGCCGGCGACCACGGCGGCGACGCGAACGGGATCGCCAGCGGGCTGGCCTACGCCCGCGGCATGCAGGCCTACCTGGCGCAGGACTACGCCGAGAGCGTGGCGCGGCTGTCCGACTGGGTCGACGCCGCGGAGTCGCCGGCGCCGCGCCTGGCCGGTCTGGCCCACGACGCGGTCTCACGCATCGCCACGCTCGCCGAGGGCGACGACCGCGAGCGGGTGGCCGCCGACGCCGGCGCCCTGCTGGGCCGGCTGCCCGGCCCGGCCTAGGAGTGTCTGCACAAAGCGGTTTCGGCCTGTGCAGACGTTCCCTAGCCCTCTTCGTCCTCCGGCGCATCGATGATCACGCCGGGCGTGAGCAGCCGCTGGAACTCCTTGCGACGCCAGGCCACGGCGCCGCGGGTGAAGATGTCGTCGACGCCCAGGATCGCCGCGGTGACCGGTCCGCCGGCGTAGTGGAAGGCGGCCATGCCGAGCACGCTGGTGAAGAAGTGCCGGGACGACACCTTGCGGAACACCCCCTCCTGGATGCCGCGCTGGTGGAAGCGCAGCACGCTGCCCACCACGCGCTCCAGGATCGGCGCGATGCGCGCCGAGTCGAACGGCGCGCGGTCGACGAAGATGCGGATCAGGATCTGCGAGTAGTTGGGCCGCTCGGCCAGCAGGTCGTTGATGGCGTCCGACAGCCGCAGCGCCTGCTCGCGCGACGAGGCGCCGGACGAGAACACCGCGTCCAGCGTGCGCTCGAACTCGAGCATCATGCGCTCGAGCACCGCGATGTAGAGCGCCTCCTTGCTCTCGAAGTAGTAGTAGAGGGCGGTCTTCCGGACGCCCACCTCGCTGGCGATGCTCTCCAGGTGGGCGCCGTCGTAGCCGAGCTGCGCGAAGCGGGTCTCGGCCACCTCGAGCATCTTCTCGCGTGTGTCGGCGCTCGACGCCCTGGGCATGCTCAGGCCTCCTGCGCTTCGGCGCGGGCGCGGAACCACAGCCAGGATCCGCCGCCGATCAGCACCAGCAGGATCCCCACGATCTGGGGCTCGGTGAGGCCGAACGCGACCTTCGGGTTGACGCGCAAGGTCTCGATGAAGATGCGGCCGAAGCCATTGGCGGCGATGTACTCCCCGAACAGGAAGGGGCTCTTGTGACGGCGGTGCCAGAGCACGCCCGCCACCGGCAGCAGCCACAGGATCTCGTAGATCTGGGTCGGGTGGACCCGCTCGAGCGTGGGCGGCGCGCCCTCCGGAAAGGATACGCCCCAGGGAAGGTCCGTGGGCTTTCCGTAGTCGTCGCCCACCAGGAAACAGCCCACGCGGCCCAGCGACTGGCCCACCGCGCCCCCCACGGCCGTGCAGTTCATGATCGCGATCACCGAGACGCCGTGGACCCGGCAGCCGACGGCTCCGACCGCGGTGGCCAGGATCAGCCCCCCGTACCAGGTGATGCCGTCGCGGGCCATCAGCAGGTCCAGGAACGGGCGGTCGGTACGCAGGTGGGTGTCGATCGCGAAGTAGAGCTTCGAGCCGATGATGCCGCCGAGCATCACCCACACCAGCAGCGTGTAGGCCAGGTCCGGGTCGAGCCCCTCCTCCTTCATGCGGATGGCGGTGAGCTTCGAGCCGGTCAGGAAGGCGATCGCCATCATCACGCCGAACGTGCTGATGGGGAAGTCGATGTACGGGATCGTGAAGAGGGTCGGGTACATGGGCCGGGGCAGACTAGCCCGTCCGAAGCTCCCGCGCGTTCGGGAAGGCGCTAGATCGAGGGGAGCAGGACGTGGAAGGTGGCGCCCTCGCCCGGGGCGCTCTCCAGCCAGACCCGCCCGCCGAGCTTCTCGGCGATCTTCTTCACGATCGCCAGGCCCATGCCGGTGCCGCGACGCCCCTCGCCGCGCGGGAAGCTCTGGAAGGCCTCGAAGACCTGGGCGGCGGTGGTCGAGTCGATGCCGCGCCCGTTGTCGCACACCGTGATGTGGACGCCCTCGTCCGCCTCGCGCACCGCCACCTCGATGCGCCCGTCCTCCGGCTCGCCCATGTGATCGATGGCGTTGCCGACCAGGTTGGCGAACAGCTGGTAGAGGCGCGTGCGGTCGCAGTAGACCAGCGGCGGCGTCTCGGGCAGGTCGAGCCGGATGTCCGACTCGTCGAGCCGCGGCTTGAGCTCGGCCCGCAGCGCCACCAGCACGCCGCGTGGGTCGACCATGGTCGGCCGGTCGCCGGCCTGGCCGATGCGCGAGAGCTCGAGCAGGTCGTGCACGAGCGCCTCCATGGTGCGACCCGCCTGCTCGATGCGGTCCAGGAAGTGCTGGCCGGTGGTGTCGAGCACGGCGTCGTACTCCTGGCGCAGCAGGCGCGAGAAGCCGAGCAGCGCCACCAGCGGCGAGCGCAGGTCGTGGGCCAGCGAGTTCACGCAGTGCTCGAGCTCGTCGTTGGTCCGACGCAGCTCGGCCTCGACCTCGGCGCTGTCCGAGTCGCGCAGGTAGATGCCGCGGCGCCCCTGGCCGAGCGCCGCCACCGAGGCGTCGACCTCGATGCGCGTTCCGTCCGGGCGCTCGAGCAGCGCGCGGCAGCTCGAGTCGGCGCCGCCCATGCTGGCGGCGACGCACTCGAGGTCGCTGGCGCGGCTGCCGAACAGCAGCGCGGCCGGGTAGCCCACCAGCTGCTCGCGCGAGCGTCCGGTCAGCACCTCGGCCGCCGGGTTCGCGTGCTCGATGAAGCCGTCGGCGCCGACCGACAGGATCGCCTGGGGCGCGTGGTCGACCAGCACGTCCGAGACGCCGCGCTCCCGGTCGTCCGGCTCGAGCTCCGCGTAGGGCCGCGCCACGGCCAGCAGCAGCGAGCACCCGGGCTCGTCGGTGTCGATGCGCGTCAGCGTCACGTCGGCCTGCACGACCTCGCCCTCGCAGGTGCGCAGCTCGATCGGGATGTCGGTCAGGTGGCTGCGACGCCGCAGCGCGGTGCGCAGCGGGAACACCTGCTCCGGGCGCGGCATCTTCGTGACGAAGTGGCGCGCGTCCTCGCCGACCTCGAGGGCGTCGTGGCCGAACAGGTTGGCGAGACCGTCGCTCATCCAGAGCACGCGGCGGTCCGAGTCGGTGACGAGCAGCCACTTGTAGACGCGCGCGAGCCCTTCGAGGAGCCGCTTGGCGGGGAGACCGTCGACGAGTCGGGTCTCAGCGAGACGCTGGGCCGTCATGGAACCATCCTCGAGGTTCATCCGCGGGATCGCGATCCGTCTGAAGCAACGACACCAGCCCGACGCAGCGTGATATTCCCGGACCGAAAGCCCCTTGGAACCTCTTCTCGAAAGGCCCCATCCCCACCGAACGCCGGGATCGTATCATCGCCCCGAAGTGACGGTCAACGAAGCGATGGTCACGTTCGGGTGCGCAGGAGTTGCACGCGAATGACCGAAGCTTCTGACGGTGCGTCATGCGCATTGGTCGGACCTCGGGCGCTCGACTAGAATCTGGGGCGTCACACGATGACGGGGGTCCAGCGAAGATCCCGGTGCGCGAGCGGCCCTGCCGCGCGACCGGAAGCCCAGGGCGAGCGCACCCGGCGCCGTCCATCTCGGATCACTCCGAGACCCCCCGGGGGTTCCTGCCTTGAAACGCGCGCACGTCGTTCTGCTGGCGGTCCTGTCCGTCGGTCTCCTGGCCGACGGTGCACGCGTGGAGTCCGCGCCGAGCCCGCAGGCGGTGCGCATCGCCCCGGCCGACGACGCGCAGCGCATCGCCGACATCGTGCTGCGGCGCAACCCGACGCTCTCGGACGCCGAGGGCGCGCGCATCGGAGAGGCGGTCGTGCGCAGCGCCGACAAGTACGGCCTGGACCCGGATCTCGTCACCGCGGTGCTGATCGTGGAGAGCGGCGCGCGACCCTGGGCGCAGAGCCCGAAGGGCGCCGTCGGCCTGATGCAGGTCATGCCGTACATGGTCGAGGGCATGCCGCTGGCCGGAAACCTGACCACCATCGAGAGCAACGTCGAGGCGGGCTGCATGATCCTGGCCGACAACATCCGTCGCCTCGGCGAGGACGACGGCATCTCGGCCTACTTCTGGGGCTCGAACATCCGCGGCGTCGCCTACCTCGATCGGGTCCGCGCTGCCCGCGCGCAGGTTCGGCGGCTGTCCGAGTCCTGAGCGGACGGCGGCCCGCGTGAACGACTCCGCGATCCGCCGCAGCGAGGCGCACTTCGACGCAGCCGGCGACCGGCGCCTGTTCGAGCGTCGCTGGGAGCCGCCGGATCCGCAGCGCACGCTGGTGGTCGTGCACGGCTACGCCGAGCACAGCGGTCGCTACGAGCACGTCGGCGCCTGGTTCGCGGCCCGCGGCAGCGCCGTCCACGCCTTCGACCACCAGGGCCACGGCCACTCGAGCGGCGTGCGCTGCCACGTGCGCCGCTTCGGCGACTTCCTGGACGACCTGGAGGTGGTGGTCGAGCGGGCCCGGCAGCAGGCGCCGGACGTGCCCCTCTACGTGGTGGGACACTCGATGGGCGGCCTGATCGTCTGCAACTGGGCGGTGGAGCGCGCGCCGAGGATCGACGGGCTGGTGGTCTCGGCGCCGGCGCTGGGCCTGGACGAGGCGCCGTCGGGCCTGCGGCGGCTGGCGCTGCGCGTGCTGCGCCGGGTCCGGCCCACCGGCTTCGCCGGCGGCGGCCTGGACGCGGAGGCGCTGTCGCGCGATCCGGCGGTGGTGAAGGCCTACCTCGAGGATCCGCTGATCGTGCTCCAGATGACCTTCTCGCTGGGCACGGAGCTCTTCGACGCGCTCGAGCGCACCGCCCCGCGCGGCGGCGACGTGGGCGTCCCGACGCTGATGCTCCACGGCGACGCGGACCCGCTGTGCTCGCCGGCGGCCAGCTCCGCCTTCGCCCAGGCGATCCCCGACTGCCGCTACGTTTCCTACCCCGGCCTGCGCCACGAGATCTTCAACGAGCCGGAGCAGGAGCAGGTGTTCGCGGACGTGGAACGCTGGATCGCCGAGCAGGAGTCGCGAGGGGCATGAGCGAGCTGACCCATCTGGACGCCGAGGGCCGCGCCCACATGGTCGACGTCGGCGAGAAGCCGGTGACCGAGCGGGTGTGCGTGGCGCGCGGCGCCGTGCGCATGGAGAAGGCGACGCTCGAACGGATCGC
Source organism: Myxococcota bacterium (assembly GCA_050618055.1). GTDB lineage: Bacteria > Myxococcota_A > UBA9160 > UBA9160 > SMWR01 > CALDCK01. Next base: position 7,299 of record JBNLVK010000033.1, on the reverse strand, counting down.
CCGGGGCGCGGTCGCCAAGGGCGACGTGCTGGCGACGGCGCGGCTGGCCGGCAACCAGGCCGCCAAGCGCACCGACGAGTGGATCCCCCTGTGCCACTCGCTGCCGCTGGACGGCATCGAGATCGAGCTGGTGCCCGAGCCCGAGCACGGCCGCGTGCGCATCCAGGCCACCGCGCGGGCCCACGCCCGCACCGGCGTCGAGATGGAGGCGCTGGTCGCGGTCGCCGCCGCCGGCCTGACCGTCTACGACATGTGCAAGGCGGTGGATCGGGCCATGGTGGTCGAGGCCGTCCACCTGGTGAGCAAGCAGGGCGGCAAGAGCGGCGTCTGGCGTCGCCCCGACGATCCCCTGGCCGGACGCGGGGCCTAGGACCGCGCGGTGGCAGGGGGCCCGCCGCGGGAACCGGGGAGCGACGACCGGTGTCCGAAACCCCGCATGTCGAGCGCGAGCGCGGACGTCATCGAGCTCCCCCAGGGGATCGCCGAGCCGAGCCCCCAGGCCGCCGAGATCGAGGATCCGGACGCCGACCTGGTGGCCCGCTGGCAGGGCGGCGAGATCGAGGCCTTCGAGAGCCTGGTCCGGCGCCACGAGGGCCGCGTCTACCGCATGCTGTTCCGCATGCTGGGCACCCGCGAGGAGGCCGAGGACGCCACCCAGGAGGCCTTCCTCAGCCTGCACCGCCACGGCCACCGCTTCCGCCGCGAGGCCCGCTTCTCGACCTTCCTGTACCGGGTGGCCGCCAACGCCGCGCTCAACCGGCGCCGCACGCTGGGCCGGGCCCGCGCCCGCCGCAACGCGCTGGCCGAGCGCCAGGCCGCCGGCGACGACCTGCCCTCCGCCCCCCGCGATCCGGAGGGCGCCACCACCGGCGCCGAGGCCCGCAGCAAGGTCCAGGAGGCCCTGTCGAGCCTGCCGCCGGACCTGCGCATGGCGGTGGTTCTCTACGACATCGAGGGACAGACCTACCGGGAGATCGCCGACGCCCTGGGGATTCCCGAGGGCACCGTGAAGTCCCGCATCCACCGCGGACGCCAGGCCCTGCGCCAGGAGCTCGCGGACTACGTGCGATCAGGAGAAGCGTCGTGAAGGAAAACCGCGATCGAAGCGAGAGTGCAGCCGCCGGCGCCGACGAGGAGCGCGAGCTCCGCGCCGTCGCCGCGCTGTTGCGCAGCCTGCCCGACCCGGAGCCCCCGGAAGACCTGACCGAGCGCGTGATGGCCGAGGTGCGCCGGCGCGAGTCGGGTCCGCGGGTGTTACGCGTCGCCTTCCAGCGCTTCGAGCCGCTGATCGCCACCGCGGTGGCGGCCGGCCTGGGCGCACTGGTGCTGATCACCGCGGTCCAGAGCGGGCTCTTCCCGCCGGGCGGGCCCGGATCGCCCGGCACGACGGCGTCCATCGCGTCCACCACCGGGCTCCAGCCGTCGGTGGCGCGGCCCGTCGACGTCGAGATCGCCGGCATGCCGCGGGTGCGCCGCCCCCTCGAGCCCACGCTGACCGCCATGCCCGGTGACTTCCACTCGGCCGCGCTGATCGGCGTGGCGCCGCAGACGGCGGTCGTCGGTCCCATGCCCACCACCAGCTCGCTGGACCGCCGTCTCGACCACCAGATCAACCGCCTGCTGCTCGACCCGGAGGCGTTCTACGGCCGCATCCAGCAGATGGAGCAGCCCGACTCGTTCGTGGCCCGGCTGGCCGACCGCGCGGCCCGACGCGGCGACGCGGCCGAGGTGGCGCTGCGCCTGCGCCAGCGCTCGCCGGACCACCCGCAGACCTCGGTGCTGGTGGACCGCCTGCTGCGTGCGTCGCTGGCGCGGCAGGTTCCGCTCCAGTAGACGCAGCGTCGGGCGGCCGCGACCCGCCGCTCCGCTTGTCAGCGGCGCGGCTGCGCGGGTAGAGTGCCCGACCGCGATCATGCCGAGAAGCCGACCCGATCCCTCCGCGCCGACGAGCTTCCGCCGAATCGCCGCCGGCCTGCTGCTGGCGCTCCTGCTCGTGCCCGCGCTGCCGGCGCCGCCCGCCGCGGCCGCGGACGCGCCCGAGGACGATCCCTTCGACGAGGTCGAGCTGATCCCCGAGGATCCGCCGGCCTGGACGCCGACCAACCTGCTGGCCCCGGTCACCGGCCTGTTCCTGGGCGGACCCGGCTACTGGTACGACAACCGGGTGGTCGAGATCGAGACGACGCCGCCCGGCGCGGTGCTCGACCTGTTCTACGTGCGGCGCAACTTCCAGAAGCGCTACGAGCAGGCCGACGCGCCGGCGCGCGTGATCCTGCCGCCGCGCATCGAGGCGACGTCGCGTGACTCGCTGACGGTCCGCGCGCTGCTCGACGGCTACCGCCAGCGCGAGGTGAAGATCCCCGTGCGCTCGCGCGAGAAGACGCTGATGATCGACCTCGCGCCGCTGCCGAACACGCTGCTCGCCTTCAGCCACACCTGGTTCGCGGGACGCGGCAGCCTGACCTTCCGCACCAAGGAGGCGCTGACCTTCCGCCTCCAGAAGAGCAGCGACGGGATCGGCGTCGTGCTCACCGAGACGGGTCGCTCGCCCGAGGCGCGCGCCGCCATGAAGGGCGTGTCGAGTCCGCTGGTCCGGTCGGTGCGCGGGCAGCAGCTCGGCGAGGACCTGGTGGTGCGCGTGGGGCTGACCGAGCTGGGTCGCGACGGCGCCTTCGACACGCGCTCGCGCCAGAGCGTCGACGCGGTGCGCGGCGTCCACGTCTTTGCCATCGACTTCGTGCCGAACGACGGCGGCGCGGCCGACATCCGGCGGGCGCGCGAAGCGCTGGCGCGCATCGGTCCGGAGGCGGCCCGCGGCTGCGCCCTCGAGTTCGACGACGCGCTGCGCCGGGAGCTGGATCCGGCGGCGCTGGCCCGCGCCCTCACACCCAACGGCTCCTACACCGACCGCTACATGCGCGCCGCCATGAAGCGCCTGGGCGAGCTCTCGCCCGGCGGCGTGCTGCGGCTGGTCGACGGCAGCGAGTTCCGCGGCGACATCCCCATCGAGCTGATGGCTGCCGCGACCCAGCCGAACCTGGTGATCGGCTACCTGTCGGTGCTGCGGGCCTTCGTGGCCGAGCTGGAGCCCGTGGACGTCCGCCGCGGCACGCTGCGCGGCCTGGTCGCCCCCGACCTGCCGCCCGCCGACTTCGACGCCCTGCTCGACGCGGCGGAGGCACGCGAGGCGGCCTGCGCCGCCTGAGACGCCGCGGTAAGCTGCCGGTCCGCTCCCGGTCCCGGGTGCCCCATGACCCTCGACGGCGACCGGCCCCGCGAACGACTCCTCCGCCTGGGCAGCACGTCCCTGTCCGACGCCGAGCTGCTGGCCCTGCTGCTGCGCACGGGCAGCCGGGGCCGCACGGCCCTCGAGGTGGCGCAACGCGTGCTCGCCGAACGCGGCGGGCTCGCCGGCCTGGCGCGCTCCGCGGTGGAGGAGCTGGTGCGGGTCCCGGGCCTGGGTCCGGCGCGGGCCGCCGGCGTGCTGGCCGCCGTCGAGCTGGGTCGGCGCCTGGCCGGACGGCGGCTGCCCGAGCGCCTGGCGGTCCGCGACCCGGGCGACGTCTTCCGCCACTTCCACCCCCGGCTGCGCGACGCGGACCAGGAGTGCTTCGTGGCCCTGCTGCTGGACGGCCGCCACCGCCTGCTGCGCGAGGAGTGGATCTCCCGGGGCACGCTGACCGCCAGCCTGGTGCATCCGCGCGAGGTCTTCCGGCCGGCGCTGCGGGCCTGCGCGGCGGCGCTGGTGCTGGTCCACAACCACCCCAGCGGGGACCCCACCCCCAGTCCGGAGGACCGGCAGGTGACCCGCCGCCTGGCCCGGGCCGGCGAGCTGCTGGGCATCCAGGTGGTGGACCACGTGGTGGTGGCCGAGCGGGGCTACGCCAGCCTGCGGGAGGAGGGCAGCCTCAGCGGTCCTACGGACCGGGCCGGCTAAGGCGGCGGCCGGGTCCGGCCGATCAGACCTTGGGGAACCTCCCGAGGGCGAGCTGCACATGAAGATGAGCGTCCAGAAGCCCGGATCGAGCCCGACCGGCGACGCATCGGCGCCGTCCGGCGAGGAGCGCCGGCGTTGGGATCGCGCCGAGCTGGTGGTGCGCGTCGACTACAAGACGGTCGACGAGCTCTTCAGCGAGTTCGCCCGCAACATCAACGAGGGGGGCCTGTTCGTCGAGACCGACACGCCGCCCCCGCCCGGCTCGGTGGTGGCGCTCCAGTTCCAGATCCCGGGCAGCCACGAGCCCATCCAGGTGCTGGGCCGGGTGGTGCGCATCACCGACGGCGACGCCCACGAGGGCCCGGGCATGGGCATCGAGTTCGAGGACTTGGACGAACAGAGCAGGGACCTGATCAATGATCTGGTCAGGAACCTGCGAGTCGGACCGGCCGAATAGCCGTAGAGGGCCACGCCCTCCGCGCCGGTCCCTGGTCTGTTCTTTTTTGGCTTCGCTCGCCTGCGGCTCGCTGCGCGCCGACCCTCCGGGTCGGCTTGCGGGGGTCGAGGCGTGAAGCGCGTTCCGTGCGGTCAGCCCGACTCCGCGGAGGCAGACGGGTGGGCGGCCTCGACGACACGCGTTGCCTCGCGGGTGCCGTGCCGGGAAGGCGCTTGCTGAGCGGACGGGCCGGCGGGCCGGGTCTGCTGGCGGGCGCCCGTGTCGGGCTCGTGGCTGGCGGCGGGGTCGGGCTTCGCCCGATACGGGAGTCCGCGAAGAGCTTCGCGTGCGCCGGCTCGTCCGTTCACCGGCCGGAGACGAGCTGGTCGCGGGCGTAGCAACGCGCCTCGTCGAGGCCGCCCACCCGCATGCCGCCGCGGAGAAGGGCTGACCGCCCGGAATTCGCAGGGCGCCCCGCCCCCCGCAAGCCGGCGCGGAAGCGCCGGCGCGCAGCGAGCCGCAGGCGAGCGAAGTCACGGCGGGCTTCGCCCGATACGGGGGCGGGCGGCGAGCTTCGCGTGCGCCGGCTCGTCCGTTCACCGGCCGGAGACGAGCTCGCGGCCGGCGTAGCAACGCGCCACGTCGAGGCCGCCCAGAGGCGTGCCGCCGCGGAGAAGGGCTGACCGCCCGGAACTCGCTCCACGCCCCGTCCCCCGCAAGCGCCCTACAGGGCGCGCGCAGCGAGCCGCAGGCGAGCGAAGTCAAAGAATCAGAACGGAATGTCGTCCTGGGGCGGACCGCTGTCGCCTCCCCCGCTCGAGCCCTCGTCGAAGCTGCCGCCGCCGCCGCCCGAGCCCTGACCGCGCTCGCCACCGCCGCCGCCCTGTCCCCTGCCTCCGAGGAACTGCACCGTCTGGGCCGTGATCTCGGTGGTGCGGCGCTTCTGGCCTTCCTTGTCTTCCCACTCGCGGGTCTGGAGACGGCCCTCGATGTAGACGCTGCGGCCCTTGGCCAGGTACTGGGCGCACAGCTCGGCGGTGCGTCCCCACGCCACGATGCGATGCCACTCGGTGCGCTCCTGGCGGTCGCCGTCGCGGTTCGAGAAGCGCTCGGTGGTGGCCAGGGTGAAGTTGGCGACCGCCTGGCCGCTCTGCGTGTATCGGAGCTCCGGGTCGCGGCCCAGGTTTCCGACCAGGATGACCTTGTTGACACTCGCCATCGGGTGGGGGTTCTCCGTCGGTGGATGCGTTCCACGGCAGTGTCCCAGCGCCGGGGAGGGGCGTCAAGGAGGCGTTCCGTCGGAGCGCGCGGAAGGCCGTCGGAGCACGTCGAGCCGGCGTCCGTCGCTGCCCGCTTGGCACCGTGTCGGGACCGGCTCTAGCCTTCGGGGCGGGGGACACGTCGTGATCTACGTCGTCCGCTACCTGCTGATCGCGCTCTACACCGTCTTCTGGGGCACGGTGGGGATCCTGGTCGGACTGGTCGACCGCAGCGGCGAAGGGATCCTCTGGGTCGGGCGCCGCTGGATCGACTGGGTGCTGGCGACCTGCGGCATCGAGATCCGCGCCGAGGGGCTGGGTGACCTGGACGCGCGCGATCCCTACGTGCTGATGTCGAACCACCAGAGCGTCTTCGACGTGGCCGCCATCATCGCCAGCTGGCCCGGGAGCTTCCGCTTCGTGGCCAAGCGCGAGCTCACCTGGGTGCCGTTCTTCGGCTGGGCGCTCGCCCTCGGCGGCCACGTCATCATCGATCGCAGCCGCCGCGAGCGCGCGGTGAAGAGCCTGGAGGCGGCCGCCCGCCAGGTCCGCGACGGCACGACGGTCATCATCTTCCCGGAAGGCACGCGCAGCCCCTCGGGCGGCATGGGCGAGTTCAAGAGCGGCGGCTTCCACCTGGCCCTCCAGGCGGGCGTGCCGATCCTGCCGGTCAGCGTCTCCGGATCGCGCCGCATCACGCCCAAGCGCTCGCTGCGCATCGAGAGCGGGCCCATCCTGATCCGCTACGGGAGGCCCATCCCCACCGCCGGGCGTGGCATCGACGAGCGCCAGGCGCTGAAGGACCAGGTGCGCGCCGCCATCCAGGCCGGCTTCGACGCCGACCTCCAGCGCGAGACGGATCCGGTCCGCGCGGCGTAGCACGACCCCCGGTGCGAGCTACCCTCGAGGTTCTCGCAGCCCGGGGGGGGTGAGCGGGTCGCGGCGGTCCGCCGCCGCGCATGGCAGAGCCGGGGGGGCTCTTCGGTTGGCGAGAGCGGCCACGAGCGGTCGGTCGAAGGCGCGGCGCAAGGAGGCGGCCGCGGCCTCGGTGGGTGCGGTGCTGGTGCAGGAATGCGTCGGCCTGGCCCTGCTGGGCCTGGCGATGCTGGCGGCGCTGGCCGTCTACACCTACGACCCGACCGACCCGGTGCTGGCCGCCACGCCGGTGAACAACGCCGGCGGCGTGATCGGCGCGGCGCTCGCCTCCGCCCTGGTCCGCAGCGTGGGCTACGGCGCGCTGCTGCTGATCGGCGCGGTCGCCGTGGTCGGCGCGCGGCTCACCGCCGGACGCGGCCTGCCCCGGCTGGCGTCGCGCTTCTGGGCGGGCGCCCCGCTGCTGCTCGCCGCGTCGGCCAGCCTGCCGCCGCTGCTCTCCCAGCTCTCGCCGGAACGCATCCAGGCCGAGGGGGGCTGGCTCGGCAGCGTGCTGGTCGCCCAGGAGTCGTGGCTGCTGGGCGTCTGGGGCGCCGTGCTGCTGAACGCGGTGCTGCTCGGCATCGGCGTGCTGGTCTCCACCGGCCTGTCCACCAGCCGCGTGCTGGCGGTGGTGGGCGTGGGGATCGGCTGGCTGCTCGGCGGGCTCGGCGCCGTCGTGCAGCGCGCGGGCGAGGTCGCCCTCGACGCGCTCTCGGGCGCCCGGCGCGGCGTGGTCGAGCTGGCGCGGGGCG
>JBNLVK010000032.1:0-42926 GCA_050618055.1 Myxococcota bacterium | reverse complement strand
CGAGTTCCGCCCGCCCGGCGCGAAGCGGGACAGCTACTTCTTCCTGTCGGCGAACCGGGGCAAGCGCTCGGTCACCCTCGACCTGCGCAAGCCCGCCGGTCGCGACCTGCTGCTGCGCCTGCTGCCCGGCTTCGACGTGCTGGTCGAGAACTTCCGGCCCGGCGTGATGGAGGAGCTTGGCCTGCCCGCGCAGGAGCTGGTGGAGCGCTTCCCGCGGCTGGTGGTGTGCGGGATCTCCGGCTTCGGTCCGGACGGTCCATACCGCGACCGCCCCGGCCTCGACCAGATCGCCCAGGGCATGAGCGGCTTCATGAGCCTGACCGGCACCGAGGAGACCGGACCGACCCGCGCGGGCATCGCCATCGGCGACGTGCTGGCCGGCATGTTCGCCGCCCACGGCATCCAGCTCGCGCTGCTCGAGCGCGAGCGCACGGGCCGCGGCCAGGTGGTGAACACGTCGCTTCTCGAGTCGATGATCGCCGTGCTCTCCTGGGGAGCCGGCCGCTACTTCGAGCGGGGCGACGTGCCCGGGCCGGCGGGCCAGCACCACCCGCTGTCGTCGCCCTACGGACGCTTCCGCGCACGCGACGGCTTTCTCAACATCGCCGCCGCCAGCGACGCGCTGTGGCAGCGCCTGGCGCGCGCCCTCGGTGCGGAGCGCTGGCTCGACGACGCGCGCTTCGCGAAGCCGCTGGCCCGGCTGGGAAACCGCGCCGAGCTGACCGCCGAGATCGAGGCCGTGCTCGCGCAGGGCGACGTGGCCCACTGGGTCGAGGTGCTGAACGAGGCCGGCGTGCCCGCCGGGCCGGTGCTCGACATGGCCCAGGTGTTCTCCGACCCGCAGGTGCTGGCGCGCCAGATGCTGGTGGAGATGCCGCACCCGGAGGTCGGCACGTTCCGTACCACCGGACTGCCGGTGAAGCTCTCGCGGACCGGCGGCGCCATCGTGCGGCGTCCGCCGCTGCACGGCGAGCACACCGAGGAGGTGCTGCGCGAGGCGGGGCTCGACGCGGACGAGGTGGCCCGCCTGCGCGAGCAGGAGGTGGTGTGAGCCCGTCGGTCGAGGTCGAGGCCGAGGCCGAGGCCGAGGCCGCGCCCCCGGGCGGGGCGCCCGAGCGCCTCGTCGCGATCGACTGGATGCGCGGCTTCGTGATGGTGCTGATGGCCGTCGACCACGGCTCGGCCGTGATGAACGGCGGCCGCCTGGCCCACGACAGCGTCTGGGACCTGACCGCCATGGGCGTCCGGCCGACCGAGGGGGCGCTGGGCGCCGCGCAGTTCTTCACGCGCTGGATCACGCATCTGTGCGCGCCCACCTTCCTGTTCCTGTCGGGCACCGCACTGGCCCTCTCCACCGCGAAGCGGGAGCGACAGGGGGCCTCCGCGGCCAGCATCGACCGCCACCTGGTGGTGCGCGGACTGGTGCTGCTGGGCTTCGAGGTGGCGTGGATGTCGATCGTGATGTCGGCGGGCATGGGACACTACGCGGTGTTCCTCCAGGTGCTCTACGCCATCGGGCTCTCGTTGGTGCTGATGGCCCCGCTGCGCCGGCTGCCGACCGCGGCGCTGGTGGGCGTCGCGCTGGCCTGGTTCGCGGTGGGCGAGGCGCTCACCTTCGCGCTGGCGCCGCCTCCGTCGGGCGGACCCGTGGCGCCGCTGTCGTTGCTCTTCTCGCCGGACACCTGGGCCTGGGCCGCCGTGCTCTACCCGGTGACGCCCTGGCTCGCCATGATGATGCTCGGCTGGGCCTTCGGCGTCCACCTGGTGCGCCGTCGCGCCACCGGTCGGGGCATGGCGCCGGCGCGGCTGTGCGCGCTGTGGGGAGCGGGCGCCCTGGCGCTGTTCGCCGCGGTCCGCGCCTGGAACGGCTACGGCAACATGGAGCTGCTGCGCCGCGACGGGTCGTTCTGGGAGTGGCTGCACGTCAGCAAGTACCCGCCGAGCCTCTCCTACGCGTCGCTCGAGCTGGGTGTCATGGCGCTCTGCCTGGCGGGGCTGTTCGTGCTCCAGGACCGGATCGCGCGCGTCTCGCTGCGCAACCCGATCCTGGTGCTCGGCCAGACGGCGCTCTTCTTCTACCTGCTGCACATCCACCTGATCGGGCTGGCGGGCGGCGTCGCCGGCCTGGTCGGCCGGGGCGGCCTGCCCGAGACCTGGGCGGCGGGCCTGGGCGTGGTGCTCGTGCTCTACCCGGCCTGCCTCTGGTACCGGCGCTACAAGGCGGAGCACCCGGACGGCTTTGCCCAGTACGTCTAGCCGCCCCGGACTCAGTCGGCCGGCGGGCGGGCGTGGGCGTCGCGCGAACGCGGCATGATCGCCACGTCGTCGATGTAGCCGGGCGCCGCCAGCACGGCCACCAGCGAGTCGGCCAGGTCGTCGAGGGTCATCATCGTGGGCGACGGGAACAGGTTGCGCTCCACCCAGACGCGCAGCGTCTCGCGCAGCCGCTCCGGATCCCACTGGTCGGCGAAGCCGGTGTGGGAGGTGTTGCCCAGCACGACGCGGGTGAAGTCGACGTCCGGGTGCTCCATGCGCCAGCACTCGATCAGGCCGTCGAGCGCCACCTTCGACACCCGGTAGAGGCCGAGCCCGGGCAGCGGCTGGCGCACCGCGTAGGACGAGACGTAGAAGGCGCCGCCCCCGTGCCTGCGCAGCTCCGGCAGGGCGGCGGCGGTGACCAGCGAGGCGCCCACCACGTTCGTCTCGAGCACGCGACGCCACTCCTCCGGGCTCGCCTCCTCGAGCATGGCCAGCGGGGACATGCCGCTGGCGAACAGCAGGGTGTCGAGGCCGCCGAAGGCGCGGACCGTGGAGTCGACGGCGGCGGCGCAGGCCTGGGGATCGGTGGCGTCGCAGCGCACCGCGATGGCGTCGTTCCCGGCGGCGGACGCGGCCTCCTCGAGCTCCGGCAGCCGGCGCGCCGCGAAGGCGACCCGGGCGCCCGCGCGCGCCGCGGCCAGGCCGGTCGCGCGGCCCACGCCGGACGAGGCGCCCACCACGAGCAGCCGGCGTCCGGAGAGATCGGGCCCGGCGCTCATCCGGTCGCGCTCATCGGGTCAGTAGGGCCAGTTGGTGGACTCGGTGCCGCCGTCCACCTCCATCACCTTGCCGGTGACCCAGGAAGAGGCGGGCGACGCCAGGTAGAGGGCCATCAGTGCGATGTCCTCGACCTCGCCCAGGCGGCGCATGGGCGTGGCGTCCTCCATGGCGCTGCGCAGGTCGTCGCTCAGGTAGGGGAGCAGCGAGGAGGTGGCCACCGATCCCACGCCGATGGCGTTCACGCGCACGTCCGGCGCGAACTCGGCGCCCAGGTTCTTCGTCAGGAAGGAGAGGGCGGCCTTGGCGGTTCCGTAGGCGGCGAAGCCCGACTGCACCAGGCGTCCCGCCGCGGACGAGATGTTCACCACCGACCCGCCCCCGCCGCGCCGCATGATCGGCACGGCCAGGCGCGTGAGCAGGAAGGCGGAGGTGACGTTGAAGTGGAAGGCCTTCTCGAACATGCGCTCGCTGGTCTCGAGGGCCGGCTTGGGCGGAGACCCGCCCGCGTTGTTCACCACCACGTCGATGCGTCCGAACTCCTTCTCGGCGGCGGCGACCAGGCTCTCGAGCTGGTCCGTCTGCATCACGTCGCAGGGGACCGCGATGGCCCGGCGTCCCAGGGCGCGCACCTTCTCGGCCGTCGCTTCGATCTGCTCGGGGGTGCGGGCGGCGCACACCACGTGGGCGCCCATCTCGGCGAAGGCCAGGGCGCAGCCCTCGCCGATGCCGCGTCCGGCACCCGTCACGATGGCGACCTTGTCGTCGAGCCGGAAGCGATCGAGGATCACGGCGGGCGAGTATAATGGACTCCCGGCGTGGAGGGACCCCCATGATCAAGCTCACCTTCGCCCTGCGACGCCTGCCCCACCTCTCGCGGGACGAGTTCCAGGACTACTGGCGCGAGCAGCACGCGCCGCTGGTGGAGAAGCACCGCGAGGCGCTCGGCATCCGGCGCTACGTGCAGTGCCACACGCTCACGGTCCCGGCCAACGACGCCCTGCGCGGATCGCGCGGCGCGCCGCCCGAGTACGACGGCGTGGCCGAGCTGTGGTTCGACGACGCCGAGCTCCGCGTCACCGACGAGGCGCGCGAGGCGGGCCTGGCGCTGCTCGAGGACGAGCGGCGCTTCATCGACCTCGAGAACTCCCCCCTCTGGCTCTCCGAAGAGAAGCCGATCTTCGGGGACTGAAGCCGGGTCGTGTCGGTCGTGCGCCTGGGACGCGAGCTGGTCTTCCCGTGCCCGGAGCAGGCCGAGCCCGACGGGCTGCTGGCGGTGGGCGGCGACCTGTCGCCGGAGCGGCTGCTCACGGCCTACGCCCAGGGCATCTTCCCCTGGTACGGCGAGGGGCTGCCGATCCTGTGGCACTCGCCGGACCCGCGCACGGTGCTGCTGCCCGAGCGGCTGCACGTCCCGCGCAGCCTGCGAAGGACCCTGCGCAAGGGGACGTTCCGCGTGCGCCTCGACCACGCCTTCGCGCGGGTGATCGAGCGCTGCGCCCACGTGCGGCGCGCCGACGCCGACGGCACCTGGATCACCGACGAGATGCGCGAGGCCTACCTGCGCCTGCACGAGCTGGGCTTCGCCCACTCGGTCGAGGCCTGGGACGAAGACGGCCTGGCCGGCGGTCTCTACGGCGTGTCGCTGGGCGGCGCCTTCTTCGGCGAGTCGATGTACGCCGAGCGGGACGACGCCTCGAAGGTGGCGTTCGTGCGGCTGGTCGAGCAGCTGGTCCGCTGGGACTTCGACTGGATCGACTGCCAGGTGCACACCGAGCACCTGGCGCGCTTCGGGGCCGAGGCCTGGCCCCGGCGGCGCTTCCTGGACGCGCTGGCGCGCACCCTGGAGAAGCCCACCCGGCGCGGAACCTGGCGCTTCGACCCGGAGCTGGAGGCGTCGTGGACCCGGAGCTGAGCGCGCTGCTGCGCGACGACGTGGAGCTGCACCGGGTGGACGAGGGCCTGTGGACCGCCTTCGGCGCGGGCGGTCGCGCCGAGCGCTACGACGACATCGCCGCCCGCTACGACCGGGTGATCGGCAGCCGCTTCTACCAGCGCATCGCCTGGGGCAACGATCCGGCCAACGACGTGCGCTTCGCCGAGGAGGCGGTCGCGTCGGCGGACGGGGCGCTGCTCGACGTGGGCTGCGGGTCATTGCTCTTCACCGCCGAGGCCCACGCCCGAAGCCGTCGCCCGAGCCTGCTGGTCGACCTCTCCCTCGGCATGCTGCGCCGCGGCGCGGACCGGCTGCGGGCGCTCGGCGGCGGCATGCCGGAGCACCTGGCCCTGGTGCAGGCCGACGCCCTCGACCTGCCGGTGCGGCCGGGCACGGTCGACACCGTCCTGTGTCCGGGCATCGTGCACCTCTTCGACGACCCGGCCGGGCTGGTGCGCAGCCTGGCGTCGGCGCTGGCGCCCGGCGGACGCCTCTTCCTGAGCGGCCTGGTCACCGACCGCAGCTTCGGGCGCCGCTACCTGCGCCTGCTGGCGCGATCCGGCGAGGTGAAGTGCGAGCTCTCCGGCGAGGCGCTGGCTTCGCGGGTCGAGCAGGCCACGGGCCTGCCGGTCGCACTCGAGGTCTTCGGCAACATGGCCTACCTGCGTGCGGGGCCGGCGCCCGCCGCGACCGCGGGCGCGCCGGCTCCCGACCGGGACGGCGCGAACGCGGCGATGGTCGAGCACTGGAACGACCGGGCCGGGCCGAGCTGGGTGGCGGGCCAGCCGGCGCTCGACGCGCACCTGGAGCCGCTCGGCCGGCGCGGCCTGGCGGTGGCGGCGGCCCGGCCGGGGGAGCGCGTGCTCGACGTCGGCTGCGGCTGCGGCGCCAGCGCCCTCGAGCTGGCGCGGGCGGTGGGTCCGCGGGGAAGGGTGCTGGGCGTCGACCTCTCGGTGCCCATGCTGGCGCGCGCCCGGGAGCGCGCCGAAGAGGCCGGCCTGGACGCACTCGCCTTCGAGAACGCCGACGCCCAGGTGCACCCCTTCGACGGCGGCTTCGACCTGGTCTTCTCCCGCTTCGGCGTGATGTTCTTCTCCGACTTCGCGGCGGCCTTCGCGAACCTGCGCCGCGCGCTGGTGCCGGGCGGCCGGCTCGTCTTCCTCTGCTGGCGCGAGCTCGAGCGCAACCCCTGGATGCAGGTGCCGCTCCAGGCCGTAGCCGAGGAGATCCCCGTGGCGCCGCCCGCCCCGCCCGGCGAGCCCGGACCCTACGGGCTGGCCGATGCGGCCCTGCTGGAGCAGGTGCTCGCCAGCGCCGGCTTCGCGGACCCGAAGCTCGCGTCCATCGACCTGCTGCTGCCGGTGCGCGGCGGCGCGAACGTGGCGGAGAGCGCCGACTTCTACGCCCGCCAGACGGCGGTCGGCGCCGCGGTGCAGGCCGCCGACCCGGAGCGCCGCCTGGCCGCCCACGCGGCCCTGCGTCGCGCCTTCGAGTCCTACGAGGTCGACGGCCGCGTGCTGCTGGGCGCGTCGGCCTGGTGCGTCACGGCGCGGAACCCGGGCTGAGGGTGCGCTGGCTCGACGCCCTGGTGTTCTCGAGCCTCTGGGTGGCGGCGACGGCCGCCGCCCTGTGCCGGGCCAGCGCTCCCGCCATGGGCGCGGCGCCGGACGCGGCGGTGGTGGGCCTCGCCTTCTGTGGGACGCTGCTCGTCTACAACGTCGACCGGCTGCGCGACCTGGCCCGCGACCGGGTGACGTCGCCGGCGCGCAGCCGCTTCGTGGAGGAGCACCGGGGCGCGCTGCTCGGCCTGTCGGTCGCCGCGGGCGCGGGGTCGGCCGGGCTCGCCTTCGCCGTGGGTCCGACGGGGATCGCGGCGCTGCTGCCGATCGCGCTGCTCGGCTTCTTCCACCGGCGTCTCAAGCGCTTCGGCTGGTGGAAGCCCTTCTACGTGAGCGCGGCCTGGTGCGGGGTGACGGTGGGCCTGCCGGCGGTGACCGCCGCCGCGCCGCGCCACGTGACGTGGGTGGCGGCGATCGTGGCGATCACGCTCGCGGGCAACGTGATCGCCTCGAACCTGCGCGACGGCGAGGCCTGGAGCGTGCGCTTCGGCGCGCGGGTGCCGCTGCGCGTGGCGCGGGGCTGCGCCGCGCTGGGTCTGCTGCTGGCGGGTCTGGCGCCGCCGCCCGTGCGACCCCTCGCGGCCATTCCCGGGGCGACGCTCCTGGCGCTGCTGTTCTTCCGGCCCGACGAGCGCTACGGGCTGGTGGTGGTGGACGGCGCCCTGCTGGTGGGCGCGTTGTCGGCGCTTCCCTGGTACGCGGCGTGAACGCGGGCGGCGCGAACGGAGCGCGCGGTCTGCTGGGGGTCTTCGCGCTCGCCCTGCTGCTGCGGGCGGCCTTCGTCGCGTGGGCGCCGGGCATTCCCACCGGCGACGACCTGTGGCACAACGCGCGCGCCCTGGGGCTGGCGAACGGCGTGGGCTACGTGAACCTGGACGGCAGCCCGAGCATCGCCTGGATGCCCGGCTGGCCGCTGCTGCTGGCCGGACTGTACGCGCTGTTCGGTCCCCACACGGGGCTGGGCCTCGCCGCCAACGCGCTGCTCGGCGCGCTGACCAGCGCCGGCGTGGGCCTGCTGGGTACGCGCCTGTTCTCGCCGCGTACGGGCCTGGCCGCCGGGCTCCTCTACGCCTGCTGGCCCGGCAACGTCTACTACACCGCCACGCTGATGAGCGAGACGCTCTTCAACGCGGCGCTGGTGGGCTGCCTGCTGCTGGTGGTGAGGGCGACCGATCCGGGGCGGTCGCGTCCCGGGCGCGCGGTCGCGGCCGCCGGGCTGGCCTTCGGCGCGGTGGCCTGGATCAAGGCCGAGCCGCTGATCCTCGCCCCGGTGCTGCTGGTGTGCCTGCTGCGCGGACCCTGGCCGGCGCGCACGGCGGCGCGCCACGCCGCGCTCTTCCTGGTGGTGACCGGCCTGGCGATGGCGCCCTGGGTGGTGCGCAACTACGTGCACTTCGGCCGGCTGGTGGTCACCACCAGCACCGGACCGGCCAACGCCTGGCTCGGTCACCACGCGGGCGCCGACGGCGGCCAGTCGCTGGCCACCGCGAACCGCCAGGCCCGCTACCTGCGCGAGCATCCCGACGAGAGCGGCTACGCCCTGGCCTGGAGGTTCGCGCGCGAGCATCCGCGCGAGGAGCTCTCGCTGGTCTGGAAGAAGCTGGTACTGACCTACGGGAGCGACGACGACGCGGTGACGCTGATCCGCGGCGTGCAGCCGCGCAAGCGTCGCCTGCTGGCGGTCGAGGTCGAGGGGCGCCTGCGCCGCGTCGCCAACGCCTGGTGGGCCGGCGTGTGCGGGCTCGCCCTGCTGGGCCTGTGGGGCGTGCGCCGCTGGCCCGGGCGTACGCGCATGCTGGTGCTCGGGGTGCCGGCCTGCTGGCTCGTCGTCCACCTGGTCTTCATCGGGGGCTCGCGCTTCCACGTGCCCGAGACGCCCTCGATCGCGCTGGCGGCGGGCGCCGGCGTCACGCGTCTGCTGGAGGCGATCCGTCGTCGGCGAGCTCGGCCAGGATCGCCGCCCGGTCCGCGTCCAGGTCCGGCGCCGCCGGGCGCGCCGACGGATCCGCCACCCCCGACAGCTTGATCGGGTTGCCCGCCATGCGCAGCGGGGAGGCGCCGTCGCGCCGTGCCTCGATCACCATGTTGCGGGCCGCGACCTGCGGATCCTCGATCACCTGACGCACGTCCTGGAGCGGACCGCAGGGCACGCCGGCCGCCTCGAGCCGCTCGAGCCATTCCCCCGCGTCGCGCTCGCCCAGCGCGCGTTCCAGCTCCTGCTTGAGCGCCGGCTGGTGGCGCGTACGCAGGTCGTTGCTGGCGAAGCGGGGGTCGCCGGCCAGCGCTTCGCGACCGAGCACGGCGCACAGCTTCGCGAACAGCTCGTCGTTGCCGGCGGCCACCACCAGGTGGCCGTCGCGGGCGGCCAGCGCCTCGAAGGGGGTGATCGACGGGTGGCGCGACCCGATCGGCCCGGGCACCTCGCCGGTGGCGGCGTAGCGCGCGATGGCGTTCTCCAGGATCGCCACCTGGGAGTCGAGCATCGACACGTCCACGTGTCGCCCCTCTCCCGTGCGCGCGCGCTCGAGCAGCGCGGCCTGGATGCCGACGGCGGTGAACAGGCCGGCGGTGAGGTCGCCCGCCGAGGTGCCCACCCGCGTGGGCGGTCCGCCCGGGTGGCCGGTGAGGCTCATGATGCCGCCCATCGCCTGCACCACGATGTCGTAGGCCGGGCGGCCGGCGTAGGGCCCGGTCTGCCCGAAGCCGCTGGTGGACGCCATCACCAGGCGCGGGTGGCGGGCGTGGAGCGTCGAGAAGCCGTAGCCCAGCCGCTCCATGGCGCCGGGCCGGAAGTTCTCGACCAGCACGTCGGCGCGGGCCAGCAGCCGCTCGAAGACCTCGCGGTCCGGTGCGGCCTTCAGGTCCAGGGCGATGCTCTGCTTGCCCCGGTTCACCGACTCGAAGTAGGCCGAGCGCCCGTCGACGAAGGGACCGATGTGGCGCGCGTCGTCGCCGCGCCCCGGCACCTCGACCTTGATCACGCGGGCGCCGAGGTCGGCCAGGATCATGGTGCAGAACGGACCGGCCAGGACCCGCGTCAGGTCGACGACGACGATCCCGGAGAGCGGTCCGTCCGGCATGGCGGGTCAGGCTGCGGCGATCGCCGCCCGCAGCTTCTCCATCGAGCCCTGCACGAAGATGCCCTCGGCCTCGGCGGTGACCGTGCCCGCGTGCCGCATCTCGCCGCGGGTGAAGATCTTGCGGCCCTCGGTCCGCTCGACCCAGCCCTCCAGCTCGATGGGCGCGTCGACCGGCGTGGGGCGGCGGTAGCGGACGGTCAGGGTGCCGGTCATGCCGCCGGTGCCGTTCACCAGGTTGGCCGAGCCCAGCAGCTCGTCGAAGGCCGAGGCGATGACGCCCCCGTGGACACTGCCGGGCGGTCCGGTGTAGGCGGCTCCGAAGGTGACGCGGCCCAACAGGCGTCCCTCGCGCTCCTCGAAGCGCATCGGGGGAGAGACGGGGTTGCGCGGTCCGACCAGCGGGCTGTAGGGGAAGAACTCCTCGAAGTCGATGGGGTGCTCGATCTCCGCCATCTCGCCGTCCCACACCAGCCCGCGCTGCATGTAGGGGCCCGGGTGCACGTCGGACTCCAGCCGCGCGGCCACCTCTTCGAGGGCCCGCGCGGCCGCGTCCATCGTCTCGGGCGAGGCGGCGGAGCGACGCACCCGGTCGATCACGGCGCGGGTCGCCGTCGCCAGCCGCGCCGCCGCGGCAGCGTCGACGCCCTGGTCGCTCACTTGGCGGCTTCGAGCCGCTTCTGCAGGGCGTCCAGCTCGCCGACCAGCGCCTCCGGCATGTGGCTGCCGAACTTCGCGTAGTACTCGCGGATCGACGGCAGCTCGGCGAGCCAGCCCTCGACGTCCACCTTCATCAGCTCCGCCAGGTCGTCGGCGTCGATGTCGAGACCCGAGAGGTCGAGCTCGCCCTCGGCGGGCAGGTTGCCGATGGGGGTCTCGATGGCCTTCGCCGTTCCGGCGCAGCGCTCGAACACCCACTTCAGCACGCGGCCGTTCTCGCCGAAGCCGGGCCACAGGAAGTCGCCGCCTTCGCTCTTCCGGAACCAGTTCACGTAGTAGAGCTTCGGAAGCCGCGCGCCGGGGCGCTTGCCGATGGTGAGCCAGTGGTTCCAGTAGTCGGCCATGTTGTACCCGCAGAAGGGCAGCATGGCCATCGGATCGCGCCGCAGCTCGCCGACCTTGCCGGCGGCGGCCGCCGTCTTCTCGCTGCCGATGATCGAGCCGAGGAAGGTGCCGTGCTGCCAGTCGCGCGCCTCGTTCACCAGCGGCACGACCGTGGCGCGGCGTCCGCCGAACAGGATCGCGCTGATGGGCACGCCGTGCGGATCCTCCCACTCGGGCGCGATCACCGGACACTGGCTGGCCGGAGCGGTGAAGCGGGCGTTCGGGTGCGCCGCGGGCGTGTCCGACTCGGGCGTCCAGTCGTTGCCGCGCCAGTCGGTCAGGTGCGACGGCGGCTCGTCGGTCATCTCCTCCCACCAGACGTCGCCGTCGTCGGTGAGCGCCACGTTGGTGAAGAAGCTGTTCTCCTGCATCGACAGCATGGCGTTCGGGTTCGACTTCATGCTGGTGCCGGGCGCCACGCCGAAGAAGCCGGCCTCCGGGTTGATGGCGCGCAGCTGGCCGTCGTCGTCGAACTTCATCCAGGCGATGTCGTCGCCGATCGTCTCGACCTTCCAGCCCGCCAGCGTCGGCTCCATCATGGCCAGGTTGGTCTTGCCGCAGGCGCTGGGGAAGGCCGCCGCGATGTAGCGCGACTCGCCCGCCGGGCTGGTGAGCTTCAAGATCAGCATGTGCTCCGCCATCCAGCCCTCGTCGCGGGCCATGACCGAGGCGATGCGCAGCGCGAAGCACTTCTTGCCGAGCAGGGCGTTGCCGCCGTAGCCCGAGCCGAAGGACCAGATCTCGCGGGTCTCCGGGTAGTGGACGATGTACTTGTTCTCGCCGTTGCAGGGCCACGGCACGTCGGCCTGGCCCGGCTCGAGCGGCGCGCCCACCGAGTGGACGCAGGGGACGAACACGCCGTCGCCAAGGGTGTCGAGCACCGGCTGGCCGATGCGCGTCATGGTGCGCATGCTCGCCACCACGTAGGGCGAGTCGGTGATCTCGACGCCGATGTGGGCGATGTGGGATCCGACCGGGCCCATGCTGAAGGGGATGACGTACATGGTGCGGCCCCGCATGCAGCCGTCGTACAGGCCGCGGAGCTTCTCGCGCATCTCGGCCGGGTCGCACCAGTTGTTGGTGGGGCCCGCGTCCTCCTCCTTCTCGGAGCAGATGAAGGTGCGGTCCTCGACCCGCGCCACGTCGGCCGGGTCGGAGAAGACGATGTAGCTGTTCGGGCGCTTGCTCTCGTCCAGCTTCCGGGCGGTGCCGCTCTCGAGCATGACCCGGATGAGCTCTTCGTACTCGGCCTGCGAGCCGTCGCACCAGTGGACGGCGTCCGGCTGGCAGAGGGTCTCGATCTGCTTCACCCAGTCGTTCAGCTTCGCGTTCGTGCTGCTCATGTCCGCTCAATGCTCCCAAAGGCGTTGCCGGGTCCCGCTCTACGACCACTCCAAGCACGGGTCCGACGGACGGCCCGTAGGGTTCGATCTGCGGTGGCTTCGAGTGGGGCCGCGCAGACGCTGCGCGGCGGGAATGCAGGCTCGGCGAAGACCCGCGAGTATACCCTTTCCCCGCGGGGAAAGGGCGCAGCAGATCGTTACGCCGGGCCTCAGAGCAGCCGCAGCGCGGCGCCCACGGTGGCGCCCAGCACCAGCGAGAGGTCGGCCAGCAGGGTCAGCAGGAAGCCGGGTCCGCGCCGGGCCGGATCCTGCACGTAGCCCCGGGCGTACAGCGCCCGGCCCACCAGGAAGACGACCCCCAGCGCCACGGCCCAGCGCTCGCTCACGTACCAGGCGAAGCCGAACAGGCCGGGCAAGAACAGCACCAGGTGCTCGATGGTGTTCATCTGCACCCGGAAGTAGCGCTCGTAGATGGGGTGGCCGGCGGTGGCGGGGGCCGGCACCTCGTAGCGGCCGCGGGCCTGTCCGCACAGGAAGAGGAAGGTCGCGTACTCGAGCAGGGCCAGTCCGGCGACCAGGGTCACCCAATCCATGCGCGTACCTCCGGCTCCCCCCGGCCATCTTGTCACGATCGGCCGGCCGCAGACAACGCTCAGAACGTGTAGCGGGCGCGCAGGAAGAACTCGTCCCGGTCGCGGATCGTCGACAGGCCCGGCTCCACGTAGGCGCGGTCGGCGCCCTCGCCGACGCCGCCGCCGCCGCCGACGATGGGCGTGAGCGGGGCCTTCACCGTGCGGTAGTCGCCGTAGAAGCCGGCCGCTCCCACCGCGATGGAGAAGTGGGTCGTGTAGCGGTAGGTGAGCGTGCCGATCAGGGCGCCCGAGGTGCTCGAGAAGTCGTGGACGAAGGTGGCCGTCGGGATCAGCCGGTCCTGGTGGTAGGCGGTGGCGATCAGGAAGGTGCCGGTGGCGTTGATCGGGCCCGGGCCCACGAAGCCCTTCTTGTAGCCCTCGATGTAGCGCAGGAAGAGCTGCGAGTTGAACAGGAAGGTGCGCCCCCGGTTCAGGAAGCGGACGAAGGTGGGCCGGTCGACCGAGATCGAGAGGTTGAAGTGCTGGACCTCGGAGACGCCGTCCCACTCGTCGTTGTTCGCCTCGATCACCTTGTCGAACCAGGTGAACTCCACGCCCCAGTTCGTCTTGGTCACGTCCTCGGGGAAGTCGGTGGAGAAGCCCAGCACGTTGCGGCGCTCGTAGTCGAGGTTGGCGATCGCTCCGGTGTGCCACTGGAAGTCGCGGCGCCCGTAGGCCGAGTTGCCCCCGGCCCGGACCGTGCCGCGCTGGGGGCCGGTGGTGGCCAGGAAGGCCGCCACGTTCTTGCACAGGAAGGGACGCCGATAGGAGCAGCCGTTCAGGCGCTCCGGGTCGTTGACGTCGAACTCGTCGAAGCGCGGCGCGCGGTCGGAGCAGCCGTCGGGCTCCTTGGGTCCGGCCATCGGATCGCAGTTGGGACCGCTGCTGCCCCCCAGCACGTCGGGTGGGGTCGACGTCCCGACCAGCACCATCATCAGGTTCCACGAGAGGGCGGAGAGCTCGCTGCGGAACACCTGGGCGTTGCCGGCCAGGAAGTCGCTGTCCAGGTCGCGCGTCACGTCGAAGGTGCAGGTCAGGCCCGCGGCCTCGTCCGCCGGCGTCAGGCAGCCGGCGAAGGGGTGGTAGAGCGTCTTGCTGACGTCGTTCGGGCCGATGCCCGGCGCGCAGGTGGACAGGTCCACCGGGTCGCCGTTCGGGTAGATGCCCATCACGGGCAGCCCCCCGACGCTGGGGGCGAAGATGCAGCCGTCGACCCCGGCCAGGTAGCCCGTCTCGTAGAGCACGTTCACGCGGTCGTTGAGGATCTGGTAGTCGAGCGCGCCGCGGCAGCCGGGCAGGGTCAGCGTGCTGGCGGTGGTCTGGTCCCAGCGCGTGCAGACCGGTCCGCCGCGGAAGCGGATGGTTCCCGGCTGGGCGATGCCGGCGTCGAAGGGATCCCAGTCGCCGCCGCTGGTGCCCTCGAAGCCGGGCCAGGCCTCGACGATCGCGCTGCCCTCGGAGTTGAAGAGGTCGAAGCCGTGGATGTCGCAGTCGGTGCCCCAGTAGTCGCCGCAGCCCAGGATCGCCTCCTGCTCGACGGTCAGGGTGGGGGACAGGCCCCGCTCGCGGAACGGGGCCGGCGCGCAGTCGAAGGTGATGTCGCAGACCATTCCCGGACCGCGGAACGCCAGGATGCGGAAGCCGTTGACCGCCTGGCCGTCGGTGCGCGTGCCGCCGGCGTTGGGGTTCGAGTTGACGTGCAGGGTCACCAGCGGGAGCAGGTCCTCCTCGCTGTCGCCCATCAGGTCCGCCGACGTCTTCAGGTCGCCGTCGGTGGACCAGCGGGTGGTCACCGCGTAGATGGACTTGCCGTTGATCAGCCCCGAGTCCTCGAAGCCGTAGCCCTGGAGCATGGCGGAGAACGCCTGGGCCAGCGTGATGTCGACGCCCACGTCGGCGCCGACGTTCGCCTGGCTGTTCCAGATGTTGAAGGCGCAGGCGTTGGAGTTGAGCGCGGACAGGCCCACCGTCGACGCGCAGATGGTCGCGAACACCTGCTGGTTGGCGTGGTGGTTCGCCAGCGTGTCCTCGGCGTAGGGGCGCGCCATGGTCGGGAAGGCGACGTTGGCCGGGAAGTCGCCGACCCCGGGGCCGCCCGGGAAGTCGCTGGCGATGCCGCCCAGCACCGTGCCGTCGCTGGCGACCGCGTAGCCCAGGCAGTCGGGCTCGTTGCCCTGCACGCACGGCCCGCCGGCGAACGCGCGGCGCGGGCGGCCGGTCATCGGATCCACGTTGCGCTGCCAGGGCTGCATGATCTCGATGTTCGGGATGTCCGGGTAGCCCACGTAGTTGGTCAGCGCGAAGGAGAGGCGGTCCCAGCGCCACTCGAGCCGCGCGCCGTACTCGAAGTCGTGGAAGTCGTCCCAGGGCGCCTCGGGCGAGTACTCGCCGGCGAGGCCGATGCCCACCAGGCCGTGGGACATCAGGCCCGCCGAGACGGTGCAGGCCGGCGGCGGCGCGTAGGGCTCGCCGCAGCGACCGAAGTCGAGCGGCTGGTACTCGTCGATCAGCCCGGCCAGCTCGAGGCGCACGTCCTCCAGCGGACCCACGTCGTAGAAGCTGTAGATCGCGCGCAGCGCCCACAGCGGAATGCGCGACTCCTCCAGCGACGGCAGCGACGACAGGCCCAGGTCCTGCGGGTTGAACTGGTCCTGGGAGCGGAAGAGCTCCGTCTTGCCCCACACGATCGTCTGGCGGCCCGCCCGGATCCAAAGCGCGTGGTCGAGCAGCTCGATGTCGAGGTAGGCCTCCTTCAGCTCGCGCGTCTGCTGCTGGGCGTCGCCGTGGTTCCAGGCCAGGTCGTTCTGGCTGAAGTTGGCGCGGGGCTGGTCGAAGTTCGGGTCGGCGATCGCCCGGCGCAGGGCGGTGCTCGGGTAGTAGAGGCCGCGCGACTCCAGCGGGCCCACCTCGTCGAGTCCGTTGATGAAGCCGTCGCCGTTGCTGTCGGCCTCGACTGCCGCCTGGGGGCGGAAGGGCAGCTGGCCCGCGCCGGACAGCGGGTTGCCGTTCTCGTCGACCATCACCGGGTGCACCTCGTCCCGGTTGTAGGGGTTCACCCGGTCGCGCAGCGAGGCCCAGCCGATGATCTTGTCCTGCGGCCGCCACGGACCCCAGATCGTCACGCCGTTGCCGCCCGCCGCGCTGCGGCCCGACGACAGCCCGAAGCGGTAGTCGAAGAAGTCCTCCGCCACGTAGGCGCCCGGGTAGCGGCACGGGAAGGGCGAGGTGCTTCCGGTGAAGCAGCCGCTGACGTCGTCGTCGTTCAGGCCCGGGTCGACGATCGGATCCTTGTTGCCGTCGACGCCGTTCGGGTCGAGGCCGGGCTGGCCGTAGAAGATCTGGCCGAGGGCCGGCACCTGCCACAGGCGCGCCACGCCGTTCCGGTTGGGGACCGGCCGCGCGTCCGGTCCGGTCCAGAAGCGCACGCCGTCCTGGCCCAGCGGAATGCTGGTGAGGCGGCGCTTGTCGCTGAAGTCCTGGGTGTTGCCGGCCTGGTCGATGCGCACGGCGTTCGCGCCCAGCGCGCCGCGGAAGCCCAGCTTGTGGCCGTCGGACAGCCGCTCGGGCAGGCGCTCCGCCCGGTCGCCGTAGGTGTTCACCGACTTGAACATCCCGCAGGCGTTGGTCCACACGCAGTCGTAGCGGACCTCGGCGCGGACGTAGCCCGAGAGCAGGTTGATCGGGCCGAAGCCCTCCGGCGCGATGTCGAGCTCGAGCTCGACGTTCCCGATCAGGTACCACTGGGCCATGTCGAGCTCTTTGGCGACGTCGTAGTTCTTCGACAGCGCCCGCATCTGCGTCTCGGCGTAGCCGTGGATCTCGACCCGGCCCTCGAACAGCTCGATCGCCCGAGCCGGGGCGGGAACCTGAGAGATCGTCAGGAGGACGGCCGCGGCAGCGGCGAGCGCCGCCCCGAAACAGAGCGACCCCTCGCCAGCCTTGCGCGACGTGTGCATGCCTTCCCCAGCGTTCGTGGTCCGTGGACCTCCCTGCCCCGGTCGGCACCCCTGGGCCAGGAGGGCCGCATTCTATACCATCTGGTCGTTATAGTTCTGGAACAATCGGTCCCGCCCAGCGGCCGGGCCGGTTGCCAGGTGCCCGATGCCCACCCCCCGGAAGCAGCGCACGCAGGACGACGGCCTCCAGGCCCGCGACCGCCTGCTGGAGGCGGGCACGCGGCTGTTCTCCGAGCGCGGCTACGCCGCCACGTCGGTGGGCGCCATCTGCGAGAGCGCCGGCGTCGGCAAGCCGGCGCTCTACTGGCACTTCGAGTCGAAGGAGGGCCTGCTGGTCGCGGTGCTGGAGGCGCTGAATGCCCGCTGGATCGACGAGATCACCAAGCAGACCGCCGTGGTCGCCGACCCGGAGCACCGCCTCCAGCGCCTGATCGCCGGACTGCGCCGGCTGGCGGTCGAGGAGCCGCAGCTGCTGCGCCTTCCCACCCTGGCGGCGCTCGAGCAGGCCACCGCGTCCGACGCGATCCGCAGCGGCGTGCTCTCCATCTGGGACCAGGGCAGCCGCGCGATCTGCCGGGGCACGGCCGCCGTGACCGGCGCGCCCGAGGAGCGTTACGAGCCCATGGCCTTCGTCGTGCTGGGACTGCTCTCGTCGGCGGCCGTCCGCTACTCGATCGACGGCGACCTCGACCGTCTGGACCGCAACCTGGCCGCCATGGAGCGCGCCGTGCGCGCCCTCGTCGGCGCCGTACCGGAGGCATCGAAGTGAAGCGAAGGTTCCACTGGCTCGTGCTGCTCGCACTGCTGCTGCCCGGCCTGGCCCAGGCGGCCGGTCCCCGCGACCGCTACGGCGTGATGGGCCGCATCCTGGCCTACGACAAGGAGCACCAGCGGGTGCGCGTGAAGGTCATGGAGACCAGCATCCCGTCGGGCTGGAACACGGTCGGCAAGAAGCCGCCGAAGGACATCCGCGTCGGCAAGAAGTACACGTTCACCGTCCAGCCCGAGGGCTCGGTGCTCTCCCGCACGGTCATCAAGACGCAGAAGGGCTGGGCCGCCGACAAGAAGGGCACCCAGGAGGGCTTCGACAAGGCGATGGCCTCGCTGCCCGACGACCGCCTGCTCGGAATGTCGCTGGCGCGCACCAGCGCCAAGGGCGAGGAGCCGGCCTACAAGCTCATGCTGATCCACGTCCCCTACACCCGCGAGGAGTTCGAGGAACGCCTGGCGGAGGTGACGGTGGAGGAGTAGCCCGGCCCTAGACCTCGGGCACCGGGAAGCCGTCGACGATCGGCTCCTTCTTCTCGAAGTAGGGGCCCAGGTGGGCGTGGATGTTCTCCGGCGTCCAGGGCTCGTCGTTGTCGAAGGTGGCCTCGGGCTTGATGCGCCCGATCACCTGCACCTGCTTGCCCCAGACGATGAACAGGCTGGCGGTGATGTTGCCCGCCTCCGGGGTGCACAGGTAGGCGAACAGCGGCGTCGAGTTCTCCGGGTCCATGTTGTCGAAGCCCTCTTCCGGCTTCTGGAAGAAGATGCCCATCGGGCCCTGGAGGGTCATGCGGGTGCGCGCCCGCGGCATGACCACGTTCGCCGTCGCGCCGTACTTGTGGATGACCTTGGCCGTGCTCATGGTGAGCGAGACGATGCCCGCCTTGGCCGCCGCGTAGTTGGGCTGGCCCGGCGTGCCGATCATCCAGCTCTCCGAGGCGGTGCTGATCAGGCGTCCGTAGATGGGCGCGCCGTCCTTCTTGCTCTTCTCGCGCCAGTAGCTGGCGGCGAACTTCATGGGCGCGAAGTGGCCCTTCAGGTGCACGCGCACCACCGAGTCGAAGTCCTCCTCGCTCATGTTGAAGAGGATGCCGTCGCGGGTGAAGCCGGCGTTCAGGATCAGCAGGTTCATGTCGCCGAAGCTGTCCACCGCCGTCTCGATCAGCGCCTGGGCGTCGTTCCAGTCGGCCACGTCGCCGAAGTGGGGAACGGCCTCGCCGCCCGCCTTCTGGATCTCCTCGACCACGGCGCGGGCGGCGCTCTCGTCCCTGCCCGATCCGTCGGCGGCGGTGCCCAGGTCGTTCACGACCACGCGCGCGCCCAGGCTGGCGAGCTTCAGCGCGTGGGCCTTGCCCAGTCCGTTGGCGGCGCCGGTGACGACCGCGACCTTGCCTTCCAGTGACGACATCGCTTCCTCCTAGAGCCTCTCGATGATGGTGCCGGTGCCGACCGACGAGCCGCAGCACATGGTGACGAGCGCGGTGCTCTGGTCGCTGCGCTCCAGCTCGTGGAGCGCGGTGACGATCAGGCGCGAGCCGGTGCAGCCCACCGGGTGCCCCAGGGCGATGGCGCCGCCGTTCACGTTCACCTTGTCCATGTCGGCGTCGAAGACCTGCTGCCAGGAGAGCACCACCGAGGCGAAGGCCTCGTTGATCTCCACCCGGTCGATGTCGCCGAGCGTCATGCCGGTCTTCTTCATGATCTCGTTGGTGGCGTCGATGGGGCCGTCGAGCAGGTAGTAGGGGTCGGTGCCGACCACCACGCTCTGCACGATGCGCGCGCGGGGCTGGAGCCCCAGCGCCTTCGCCTTCTCCTCCGACATCCACAGCACGGCGGCGGCGCCGTCGGAGATCTGGGAGGAGTTGCCCGGCGTGTGGATGCCGTCCTCGAGGATCGGCTTGAGCTGGGACAGGCCCTCGAGGGTGCTGTCGCGGATGCCCTGGTCGGTGTCGACGCGCCGGGTCTCGCCGCTGGGCTGGCCGTCGTCGCCCAGCACCGGCGCGTCCAGCGCCAGGATCTCGCGCTCGAAGCGGCCGCCGTCCCGGGCGGCCTTGGCCTTCTCCTGCGAGGCCAGGGCCAGCTCGTCCACCTGCTGGCGGGTGATGCCGCGATTCTTCGCGATGCGCTCGGCGTGGGTGAACTGGTCGTGGGCCGTGTCCCACTTCCAGTCCGGCGGCTGGAAGTAGCCCGGACCGTTGATCACGTTGGCGCCCAGCGACACGTGGCTCATCAGCTCGATGCCGCAGGCGATGCCCGCGTCGATCATGCCGGCGCGCACGAACGAGGCGATGATGTTGTTCGCCTGCTGGCCCGAGCCACACTGGGTGTAGACGGTGGTGCCGCCGGTGCGCCAGCCCTTGTTGCGGTTCAGCCAGGCGACGCGGGTGATGTTGTTGCTCTGCTCGCCCGCCTGAGTGACGCAGCCGCCCACCACCTGCTCGATCTCGGCCGGATCGATGCCGTTGCGCTCGACCAGCGCGTCCTGCACCGCCCCCAGCAGGTTGGCGGCGTGGTAGCCGGAGAGGTCCCCGCGGCCCATCTTGCCGCGCCCGATCGGGGTGCGGACGGCGTCGACGATCACTGCTTCAGGCATCGAGCTGCTCCATGTTTCCGATGATCATGGCACTGGAGGGAACGCCCACTCCGGCGGTCACGAGCACGTTGTCGCCCTTCTCCGGCTGGTTGACCGAGGTGCCGCGGACCAGCCGCACGCCCTCGTTCACGCCGTTCATGCCGTGGATGTAGGCCTCGGAGAGCTGTCCGCCGTGGGTGTTCACGGGCAGGCGTCCGCCCACCGAGATGTTGCCGTTCTTCACGAAGTCCTTCGCCTCGCCCTTCTTGCAGAAGCCGTAGGCCTCGAGCTGGAACAGCACGATGGCGGTGAAGGCGTCGTACAGGATGGCGGCGTCGATGTCGTCGGGGGTGAGGCCGCTCTGGGCGTAGATCTGCTCGGCCACGGCGTTGATCTCGCCCAGCTCGGTGATGTCGGGCCGGTAGAAGCTGGTCATCTGCTCCTGGTCGGCGCCGGAGCCCTGGGCCACGCCGCGGATCAGCGCCGGCGGCTGCTTCAGGTCCTTCGCCCGTTCCGGCGTGGTGACGATGCAGGCGCAGGCGCTGTCGGTCTCGAGGCAGCAGTCGTAGAGGCGCAGCGGGTCGACGATCATGCGCGACTCCTGGTGCTCCTCGACGGTCAGCGGGCGCTGGTAGAACACCGCGTTCGGGTTGTTCACCGCGTGGCTGCGCGTCTGGATCGCCACCTCGGCCAGGTCGCGGCTGGTGGTGCCGGTGTCGTGCATGTAGCGCTGGGTCACCATCGCCACCCACGAGGTGGGCGTCATCAGTCCGCTGGGGATGTACCAGCTCCAGTGGATGGCGTCGCTGGTGAGGATGTTGCCCGACACGCCGTCGCTGTAGCGCTGTCCGGAGCGGCCGTTCAGGTCGCGGTAGCAGACCACGTACTTCGCCGAGCCGGTCGCCACCGCCATGGCCGCCTGGTGGAGCGTGCCGAGCGCCGCACCGCCGCCGTAGGGCACCTGGCTCTGGAAGGTGAGACCGCCGATGCCGACCGCCCGCGCGATCTCGATGTCGTCGGTCATGTCCATGGTGAAGGTGGTCATGCCGTCGATCTCGCCGGGGTCGATCCCGGCGTCGTCGATGGCGGCGGAGACGGCCTCGCAGGCGAGCTGGAGCTCGGAGCGGCCCGAGTTCTTGCTGAACTCGGTGGCGCCGATGCCGACGATGGCGGCCTGGTCCTTGAGCGTGGTGGACATCTCGTGCTCCTAGGAGGGCAGGGCGACGGTGACGGTGCCGGTCGCGTGGTCGCCCCAGGCGTTCTTCGCCACGACCGAGACCTCGACGGTGCCGTTCGCCGCGTCGACCGCGGCGATCTCGCCGCGCAGCTTCATGGTGTCGCCGGGCGTGTTCGGCGTGCCCAGCTTGATCGCCACCTTCTCGAGCCGGGCGTCCGGTCCGGCCCAGTCGGTGACGTAGCGCCCCACGTAGCCGTTGGTGGTGAGGATGTTCATGAACACGTCGCTCATGCCCGACGCCTGGGCGGCGGCCTTGTCGTGGTGCACCGGCGTGTAGTCGCGGCTGGCGATGGCGCCGCCCACGATGATGGCCGTGGTGAGCGGCACGTCCAGGTCGGGCAGGGCGTCGCCCACCTTCACGTCCGTGATCTTCGCCATGGCTAGGAGACCCTCCGGAAGACGGGCATCGCGAGCCCGCCCAGCTCTTCGATACTGGCCTCGACCTTCATGCCGATGTGGATCTCCTCGAAGGGACAGTCGACGATGTTGGCCACGATGCGCGTGCCCTCGTCCAGGTCGATGAGGCCCACGGCGACGGGGAAGTCGTAGCCGGGCACCGGCGGGTGGTGCATGACCACGTGGCTGTGCACGCTGCCGGTGCCGCGCGACGGCTGCTCCTCCCACTCGAGCGAGCGGCAGACGTGGCACATGGGACGCGGCGGGTGGCGCAGCGTGCCGCACTCCTTGCACTTCTGGATCATCAGCTCGCCGCGGTCGATGGCCTCCCACCACCAGCCGTTGTCGTGACCCCGCGGCGGCGCGATGCGCTGGGGGATCTGCGGCGCGCTCCCATCAGCCTGGGCCTGGGCCTGCGGCTGCTGCGCGGGCTTGAACTTGAGCACGCGGAACACCATCGAGCCCACGACGTCGCCGTCCTGGTTCTCGAAGGTGGTGCGCGTCACGACGAAGTAGCCGATGCCGAGGGCGGTGGCCTTCTCCTCGGAGATCGACTCGATCACCGCCTTGGCCACCACCGTCTCGCCCGGCTCGAGGTAGCGCTCGAACTCGAGGTCGCAGTTGGTCGCCACCACGCCCGTGTAGCCGTGGGCGTTGAAGAGTGCGTGCAGCTCCTCCTGCTTGTCCTGGGGCGGGCGGTCCGCGTCGGCCATGCGGAAGCCCGGCAGGATCCAGGCCTGGAGCATGGTGGGCGGCGCCACGATGCGGCCGTGGGCCGACCGCTTGGCGGCGTCCGGATCCCAGTAGATGGGGTTGCGGTCGCCCATGGCGTCGCACCACTGGCGGATCATGGGCTCGTTGACCGGGTCGCGGCCCACCTCGGGCGGGCCGAAGGCCTGGCCCACGAAGGGGGCGAAGGCCTCCTCGAGCGCTGCGTCGGGCATGGGGGGTCTCCAGGATCGGGGGGCCCAGAATAGAACATGTTTCAGTCGCCGGCCTCCTCCGATGGCCCCGGGGGCCGATACACTGGAGCGCCATGGCGAGCTGGCTCTCCGACTTCCGCGAGGACCTCCGGGCGGTCCGGCAGAACGAGCCGTCCCTCCAGAGCGACCTGGAGGCGCTGCTCTGCCACACGCCGCTCCACGCCGTGGCCGCGTACCGGCTGGCCCACCGCATCCTGGCCCGCTTCGGCCTGCGGACCCTGGCCCGGCTGGTCTCCAACCTGGCCCACTGGTGGTCGGGGGTGGAGATCCACCCGGCGGCCCGCATCGGGCGCCGCTTCTTCATCGACCACGGCACCGGCGTGGTGATCGGCGAGACCGCCGAGGTGGGCGACGACTGCATCCTGTTCCACAACGTCACCCTGGGCGGCACCGGCAAGCACCGCGGCAAGCGCCACCCGACCCTGGGCAACGACGTGCTGGTCGGCACCGGCGCCACCCTGCTGGGACCGATCCGGGTGGGCGACGGCGCGAAGGTCGGCGCCGGCGCCTTCATCCGCATGCGCGACGTACCCGCCGGCTGCACCGCGGTGGGCGTGCCCGCCCGCATCGCCAAGCGCGACGGACGGCGCGTCGACGAAGAGCTTCCCGCCACGAAGCTCTCGAAGGAGAGCATCCCGGTGGCGATCGCGGCCGAGGGCTGACCCGCTTGTCCACCGAGCCCTCTCCCCCGCAACGCCTGCGCGCCCTGCTCGCCGAGCCGGGCCTGCACGTCATGCCCTGCTGCTTCGACGCGCTGTCGGCGCGGCTCATCGAGCGCGCCGGCTTCCGGCTCACCTTCATGAGCGGCTTCGCCGTGTCGGCGGCGCGCGCCGGCCTGCCCGACACCGGCCTGCTCTCCTACGGCGAGATGCTCGACCAGGGCCGCAGCCTCTGCGGCGCCGTCTCCATTCCGGTGATCGGCGACGCCGACACGGGCTACGGCAACCCCATGAACGTGCGGCGCACCGTCGAGGGCTACGCCCGGGCGGGCTTCGCCTGCGCCATGATCGAGGACCAGCTGGCGCCCAAGCGCTGCGGGCACACCCGCGGCAAGCAGGTGGTGGATCGCGACGAGGCGCTGCTGCGCGTGCGCGCCGCGGTGGACGCCCGCGAGGCCGGCGCCGACGTGCTGGTGATGGCGCGCACCGACGCCCGCGCGGTGCACGGTCTGGACGAGGCGCTGTGGCGCGCCCGCGCCTTCGCCGACCTGGGCGCGGACCTGCTGTTCGTCGAGGCGCCCACCTCGCACCAGGAGATGGAACGCGTCTGCGCCGTCGGCGACGTGCCGCACATGGCCAACATGGTGGAAGGCGGCGACACGCCGGTGCTGCCCCCGGCCGAGCTCGAGGCGCTGGGCTACCGCATCGCCGCCTATCCGCTGACGCTGCTGTCCTCGGCGGTGCGCGCCATGCAGGACGCGCTGGCCGCGCTGGGCCAGGGCGAGACGCCCAAGGGCCTGCTGCCCTTCGCCGAGCTGCGCGAGGTGGTGGGCTTCGACGACTACGAGCGCGAGATGGCGCGCTACGCGAAGGAGGATGCGGAGTGAAGGCCCGCGCGATCGTCGTCAGCGAGACCGGCGGCCCCGAGGTGCTGCGGCTCGAGGACCAGGAGGTGGCCGGGCCGGGACCGGGCCAGGTGCGCATCCGCAGCGCCGCCGCCGGCGTGAACTTCATCGACGTCTACTTCCGCACCGGCCAGTACCCGCGTCCGGCGCCGTTCGTGTCGGGGCTCGAGGGCGCCGGCACGGTCGAGTCGGTGGGGGAGGGCGTCGCGGACCTCGCGCCCGGCGACCGGGTGGCGTGGTCGGGCGTGCCCGGATCGTACGCCGAGGCCCTGCTGGCGCCGGCCGCCGGCGTGGTGCGCGTTCCCGACGGCGTCGATCTCGAGACCGCCGCCGCCAGCATGCTCCAGGGCATGACCGCCCACTACCTGGTGCACGGCACGCGCACCACGAAGCCGGGCGACGTGGCGCTGGTGCACGCCGCCGCCGGGGGCGCGGGCCTGCTCACGGTGCAGCTGCTGGCGCAGGCCGGCGCCACGGTGATCGGCACCTGCTCCACCGCCGAGAAGGAGGCGCTGGCCCGCGGCGCCGGCTGCGAGCACGTCATCCGCTACACCGAGACCGACTTCGCCGAGGAGGTGAAGCGCATCACCGACGGCCGCGGCTGCGACGTGGTCTACGACTCGGTCGGCCAGACCACCTTCGAGGGCAGCCTCACCTGCCTGCGCCCCCGCGGCCTGCTGGTGCTGTTCGGCCAGTCGAGCGGCCCGGTCTCCCCCTTCGACCTGGGCCGCCTGAACGCCCTGGGCTCCCTCTTCATCACCCGCCCCTCCCTCGCCCACTACATGCAGGACCGCGCCGAGCTGGAGACGCGCGCCGACGCGGTGCTCGGCGCCGTCGCGAAAGGCGAACTCGACATCCGCATCGGCGC
Source organism: Myxococcota bacterium (assembly GCA_050618055.1). Classification (GTDB taxonomy): domain Bacteria; phylum Myxococcota_A; class UBA9160; order UBA9160; family SMWR01; genus CALDCK01. The sequence continues at coordinate 17,835 of JBNLVK010000032.1, read as the reverse complement.
CCGCTTCCCGCTGGCCGACGCCGCGGAAGCCCACCGCGCGCTGGAAGGGCGCAAGACGACGGGAAAGGTGCTGCTGGTTCCGTAGCGCGCTGAGTTCCGGCAAGTGGTGGCCAGCCCCCTCTCCCCGAAGGAGCTCAGCGGAAAAGAGGCCTAGAGCCGGAAGAAGAGGTGAAGGCCCCAGAGGACGGTCGGCGCTTCCGCGCAGCAACCTCCTTGCGCTCGGCAAACCCGCTGCCCGATGGGCAAGGGTTGCCAGCGGGTGCCATGGCGATGGGCCAACCCGCCGTTTCGCCCCAGCAGCCAGTCACCACGCTCAAAGGTGTTCATGGCTCACAGCGTAGTCGCGCGGACCACGGCCAGTCAGGCCCGCTTGCGGGACAGTCGCATCCCCGGCACCTCCACCGGATCGATCCTTCGGTGCCTCCGCCAGCCCTGGGTGAGGAGCCAGGTGTGCGGGGCGGCCACCTCGCGAGGGCCGGTCGGTTCCGGGCCCGGTGGCTCGCGCGACCATCCTTCGAACCAGGCGCCGGAGGAGGCCTGGTCGAGGCGCACCGGGGGCGGGCTGCCGCGGCGCTCGCGCCAGTGCTTGCGGGCGTTCAGCAGCACGTAGGCCAGGGCGTTGCGCGCCTCGCGCGGGGTCTTCAGGCGGCGCACGTGGTAGCGACCCAGCAGCACGGGTCCGCGGCGCCCGAACGCGCGGTTCACCGCTCTCGCCAGGCGCGCGCCCACGGCCTTCATTCCGTTGGCCAGCGGACCGCGGCCGGCGGCTTCGACGATCAGGTGGACGTGGGTGCGCTGGAGCGAGTAGTGGACCACCCGGAAGTCGCTGCGCGTGAGCACCTGGCGGAGGGAGCGGCGGAACTCGCGCACCAACGCCTTCCGGCGCAGCGAAGGCACGTCGTCGCGCACGCGTAGCGTGACGTGCGCCGGGTAGCGGCTGGCGTGGGGGGAGCGCCGGACATGGTGGACGATGCCCGCGCGACCCTGCGGCGGCCGCCCGGCACCGGGTCGAGGCCCGCCGCGGCCGGTGCGACGGCGATGATCATCGAAGTCGAGCTGCGCCGCGCGCCGCATGTCAATTAGAATAATGCTATGTTTTGATTTCGTCAATCGACTCCGGGTCGCGCGGCCTCTTTCTCCGCCCCCGAGTGGGTCCGGGGAGGGGGCGGCGCCGATGTTGGGCGTCGGTCCCGTCCTGCAAGCGGAAACGCACCGCAGCCGGGTAGGCGGCGCCCCCTCCCCGGACCCACCCTCCCGACGGAACCCGCCCTCAGCGCTCCTCGCGCAGCAGCGTCCGGAAGAATCGCACTCCGCCTTCCAGGTTCTCCGCCGAGAGGCGTTCGTTGGTGCCGTGGGCGAGCTTCAGGGCGTCGGAGCCCAGGTGGAAGCCGTTGAAGCGGTAGATGTCGTCGGTGAGGGCGCCGTAGTGGCGGGCGTCGGTGCCGCCGACCACCAGGTAGGGCACGACGATGGCCTTCGGGTAGGTGGCGCGGATCGCGCGGGCCAGCGCCTCGAAGGCGGGCGAGTCGACCGGCGAGACGCCGCTCGGGTTGCGCGGCTTGGTGGCGCCGGTGGGCTCGACCTCGATGCGCTCGTCGTCGATGGTGCGGCGCACGTGGGTCACCACGTCCTCGATGGTGTCGCCGGGCAGGATGCGGAAGTTCACCACCGCCTCCACCTGCTTGGGCAGCACGTTCGCCTTCACGCCGCCGTGGAAGATGGTGGCGGCGGTGGTGGTGCGCACCATGGCGTCCAGCGGCGGGACCCCGCGGAACACCCGCTCCAGCAGGCCGCTGGTGATCCACAGGTTCGACAGCGCCAGCCGCAGCGGGAACGGAAGCTCCGGCGCCAGGGTCTCGAGGAACTGCCGCGTGGTGCCCTCGAAGCGGGCCGGCATGGGGTTCGCCTCGAGCCGGGTGATGGCGGTGGCCAGGATGCCCACCGCACTGTGGCGCGGCGGCGTCGACGAGTGGCCGCCGTCCTGGCGGATCGTGAGCTTCAGGCTCACCGACCCCTTCTCTGCGATGCCCACCACCGCGATCGGTCCGTCCACCCCGTCGAGCATCCCTTCGACGACGGCGCCGCCCTCGTCGACCACCGCGTCGAGCCTCACCCCGCGGCCGGCCAGGGTGGCCGCGATGTTCACAGCGCCCCGGCTGCCGCCGATCTCCTCGTCGTGGCCGAAGGCCAGGTAGACGTCGCGCGGCGGGGTGAAGCCCTCGGCCAGCAGCGACTCGACGGCCTCGAGGATGGCGATGAGGCCGCCCTTGTCGTCCAGCGCGCCGCGTCCCCACACCACGCCGTCCACCACCCGGCCGGCGAAGGGCGGCTCCTGCCAGTCGCCCTCGGTGCCGGGCTCGACCGGCACCACGTCGTGATGGGCGGCCAGCAGCAGCGGACCCGCCCCGCCGCCCCGACCCTTCCAGGTGTAGAGCAGGCTGTGGGCGTCGACGCGCTCGCGCGCGAGAGTCGCGTGGACGCGCGGGTAGCTGCGCACCAGGAAGGCCTCGAAGCCGCGGAAGGCCTCGGCGTGGGCGTCGCCGCCGTCCTGCTCGGAGATGGTGCGGAAGCGGATCGCCTCGCCCAGGCGGGCGGCCATGGCGGCGGCGTCGAGCGGCGCGGCGTCCGCCGGCCCGTCCACGTCGACCTGGCGCGACGGGAGCATCAGCGCGCGCAGCGTCATCACGAGCAGCAGCCCGACCCCCAGCAGGGCGAGGACGCCCAGCGCCTTCTTCATCGCCGGCTGCCCGTCCGGCGGGGGCGGGGCCGCCAGCGGACCTCCTCCAGGCGCATGCGCCCGGCGCCGTCGAAGGCCACGCCTTCGCGCTCCAGGAACTGACGCTGCACGTCGTCCCAGCCCGGGGCGCTGCGCGGGCTGACCCGTCCCTGGGCGTTCACCACCCGGTGCCAGGGAACCCGCCCGCCCTCGTCGCGCAGCGCGTGCAGCGCGTAGCCCACCTGGCGGGCGCGGCCGGGCAGGCCCGCCAGCTCGGCGACCTGTCCGTAGGTGGCGACCCGTCCGCGCGGAATGCGGCGCACGACGGCGTAGATGCGGTCGTAGGCGCTCGTCCCGCCCCTTCCCTGGTCCGGCATGCGGCGCATTGTGGCACGTTCGGCGGCCGGGTCGGGGCGCGGTATCCTCCCCGCCTCGGAGGTCCCCCAGTGTCCGTGCTTCGCGTCGCGAAGGAAGATGGGCTCGCCACCGTCACCCTCGACCGTCCCGACAAGCTGAACGCCCTGTCGCGCGAGCTGCGCACGGCCGTCGAGCGCGCCTTCCGCGAGCTCCAGGACGACGCCGATGTGCGCGTGGTGGTGCTCACCGGGGCGGGCCGGGCCTTCTCGGCCGGCATCGACCTGGTGGAGCTGGGCGGCGAGTCGGCCGACGACTCGGGCGCCGGCGAGCGCTCCATGATCGCGGCGCTCCACGACTTCGAGGGCCCGATCATCGGCGCCATCAACGGCCACGCCATCACCGGCGGCTTCGAGCTGGCGCTGGCCTGCGACGTGCTCGTGGCGTCGACGAAGGCGGTGTTCGGCGACACCCACGCGCGGGTGGGCATCGTGCCGGGCTGGGGGCTCTCGCAGAAGCTGCCGCGCATGATCGGCATCTCGCGGGCCAAGGAGATGGCCTTCACGGGCAACTTCATCGACGCCGAGCAGGCGGAGCGCTGGGGCCTGGTGAACCGGGTGGTCGAGCCGGACGCCCTGCTGCCCACCTGCCGGCAGCTGGCGCTCGACATGCTCTCCTGCGACCCGCCGTCGCTCCGGACCTACAAGCAGATGATCGACCGCGGCTACGAGGCGACCTTCGGCGAGGGGCTGCGCCTCGAGCGGGAGATGTCGCGCGCCCACCTGAAGGAGGTGCCGGCGGGCGCGGTCGAGGCGCGGCGCGCCGGCATCCAGCAGCGCGGGCGTCGTCAGCAGGGCGAGTGAGGGTGCCGGTGATCACCCTCTACGGACCACGTCAGGCTCCCTTCACCGAGAAGGTCCGCCGCGGGCTCATCTACAAGGGCTACGACTTCCGTCTGGTCGAGCCCGACGGGCCCGAGGACTACAAGCGCTGGAGTCCCAAGACCGGCCAGCTGCCGGTGCTCGACCTGAACGGCGAGTCGATCCCGGACTCGACCGACATCCTGCTGCGCATCGACCGGGACCGGCCCGATCCGCCGCTGCTCTCCACCCAGCCGAACGTCGCGGCGCAGCAGCGTCAGCTCGAGGAGTGGGCCGACGAGTCGTTCCTCTTCTACTACCTGAAGTACCGGCGTCTCACCGACGGGGTCGAAGCGCCCATGCCCACCCGTGCCGAAGCGGACGGCGTGCTGGAGGGAGGCGACGCCACGTCGGGGACGCTGCGGCGCATCGGCGCCTGGCTGCGCGCCGGCGGCACCTGGGAGCGTCCCCACACCGGCATCCTGCGCGAGGTCGGACTGCGCATGGACGACCTGGTGAACTTCCTGGGCGCGCGACCGTTCTTCTACGCCCAGGACCTGTCGATGGCCGACCTGGGCGTCTACTCGATGCTCCACACCATGCGCGTCGGTGCGATCCCCGGCTCCGAGAAGCTCCTGGGCGAGCGTCCCTCGCTGGTGGCCTTCATGGGTCGGGTCGAGGAGCGCACCGGCGGCGCCGAGCCCTCGGCCGCCGCATGAAGCGCGCCGACAAGGCCCGCCGCATCGAGCAGGTGCTGGACCGGCTCTACCCGGAGCTGCGGGTGCCGCTCGACCACGAGGACCCGTTCACGCTGCTGGTGGCGGTGCTGCTGTCGGCCCAGTGCACCGACGAGCGGGTGAACAAGGTGACGCCGGCGCTGTTCGGCGAGGCGAGCACGCCGGCGGACATGGCCAAGCTGGGCGTGCCGCGCATCCGCCACCACATCCGCTCGTGCGGCCTGGCGCCGGCCAAGGCGAAGAACATCGCGGCGCTCTCGAAGATCCTGGTGAAGGAGTACGCCGGGAGCGTGCCCGACGACTTCGAGGCGCTGGAGTCGCTGCCCGGCGTCGGCCACAAGACGGCCAGCGTGGTGATGAACCAGGCCTTCGGCCACCCGGCCTTCCCGGTCGACACCCACATCCACCGGCTGGCCGGCCGCTGGGGCCTGTCGCGGGCGCGCAACGTCGACGAGACCGAGCGCGACCTGAAGAAGGTGTTCGCGGAGGAGGACTGGGGAAAGGTCCACCTCCAGATCATCCATTTCGGGCGCGAGCACTGTCCGGCCCGCGGCCACGACCTGTCCGCGTGCCCGATCTGCAGCTTCGCGGCGTCGAAGGCGCGCATGGCGCGCGAGGCCCGTCGCTAGGGTCGCCCGGGGTCAGCTGGCGAGCACCGCCCGCCAGACCATGTAGCCGAAGTAGATCCCCAGCAGCAGCAGCGCCTCGCCGCGGATGATGCGGCGGCTGGCGGTGGCCGAGACCGCGAACAGCACCAGGCTGAGCAGCGCCACCACCATCAGGTCCAGGTGGCCGCCGGCTGGGACGCGGATCGGCCGCACCACCGACGTGACGCCGGCCACCAGCAGCAGGTTGAAGATGTTCGAGCCGACCACGTTGCCGATCGCCAGCTCGGCCTGGCCCCGCATGGTGGCGACGATCGACGCCACCAGCTCGGGCAGGCTGGTGCCGATGGCCACGATGGACAGGCCGATCACCACCTCGGTCACGCCCAGCGCGCGGGCGACGTGGGTGGCCGACTCGACGGTGATGTCGGCGCCCCAGGTCAGACCGCCCAGCCCGACCAGCGTGAAGAGGGTGTGGCGGAGCAGGCCGCCGTCGGTGCCGATGTCGTCCTCGAAGCCGGGGTGGGCCTCGTGGCCGGCGCGCTGCCGCACGAAGTCGCCGATCGTGTAGTAGAGGAACACCAGGAAGAGCAGCAGCAGCAGGATGCCGTCGGCGCGGCCGATCTGGTCGGGACCCGTGCCGAGCGCCACGTCGAAGGCCATCACGATCGCCGAGGCGGTGGCCAGCAGCATCATCGGGATCTCGCGGGCGATCACGACGCCGGTGATCAGGATGGGCCGCAGCAGCGCCGTGCAGCCGACGATCAGGCCGATGTTGGCCATGTTCGAGCCGAAGATGTTGCCGAACGAGATGTCGGAGAGGCCTTCCCAGGCCGCGATCACGTTGACGGCCAGCTCCGGGGCGCTGGTGCCGCACGCCACGACCGTGAGACCGATCACCCGCGGCGAGACGCCGAGCAGTCGCGCCAGGCCGGTCGCTCCGCGGACCACCGTCTCGCCGCCGAGCATCAGCAGCACGAGACCGAGCGTCAGCCAGAGGAGGTCGACGGTCATGCGGGGAGCATCCTAGCGCGCTTCTCAGCGGCCGTAGCCCAGGCTCTCCAGGCGCAGGCGCGACTCGTCGTCGAGCTCGACGCGGGGCGCCGTGCCCGCGTCCCGGGCGATGCGTGCGTCCAGGGCGGCGCGCAGGCGCGCGGCGATCTCGGGCTGCTCCCCGGAGCGGTCGACCGGTTCGGGACCCGTATCGCGCGTGTCGATCAGCACCTCGCTCCACATGCCGTGCAGCAGCTCGATGGGCAGGTCGCTCCAGCTCTCCTGGCGGACGTCGAGCAGCGGGTGGGGCTCGCTGCGCACCAGCTGCCAGGGGCCCTGGCGCACGCTGCGGCGGATCAGCCCGATCTTGCGCTGGCTCCCGTCGGGCAGCGTCACCGGCTTGGCGAATCCCTGGTGGGCCGGGTAGTAGGTCTCCATGTAGGCGATGGATTCCGCGGCCGGGTCGGCGAGCCCGAGCAGGCTGCGTCCGTCGAGCGTCTCCGGGACCGGCAGCCCCGCCGCCTCGAGGACGGTGGGCAGGATGTCGACGTTGCGCGCCAGCGTCGCGACGCGCTGCCCCGCCTCGACCCTTCCGGGCCAGCGCAGCAGCAGCGGGATGCGCATGGTCGCGTCGTTGAGCAGCAGCCCGTGACCCACGTAGCGCTGCTCGCCCAGGCTCTCGGCGTGGTCGGCGTGGAAGACGAGCAGCGTGTCGCGGGCCAGCCCGGCGGCGTCGAGGGCGTCGAGCAGGCGTCCCACCTGGCGGTCGTTCTCCAGCACGTCCGGGTCGTACCGGGAGAGCTGGCGCGCCAGGCGCTCGTCCTCGGGAACGCTCCAGTCCGGCTTGCTGTGGGGCCCGAAGTAGTGGACCCACAGGAAGAAGGGCGCGGCCCCCGCGCGCTCGCCGCCCAGCCAGGCGAGCGCGGCGTCGGTCACCTCCTCGTCGGTGCGACGGCTGTCGCTCATCGCCTTCACCATGGCGAACATGGCCTGGTCGTGGGGATCCTCGCGAAACTCGCTGGGCAGCGGCGTGGGCTCGTGGTCCGGGTAGTTCCAGATGGGCCGGGTGAAGTGGTCGTCGTAGTGGTCGAAGCCCTGGTCGAGGCGGTAGATGGCGTCCAGCGGGAACGATCCGATCACGGCGGCGGTGGCGTAGCCGTGTTCGCGCAGCCGCTCGGCCAGCGTCACCTGGTCGAGGCCCAGCCGGTGGGCGTTGGTGGAGCGGAAGCCGTGGGAGGTGGGATAGCTGCCGGTCATCACCGACGACATGGACGGCGTGGTCCAGGGCGTGTCGGTGAAGGCGTTCTCGAAGAGCATTCCCTCGGCGGCCAGCCGGTCGACGTTCGGCGTGACGTGGCCCGTGTAGCCGTAGGCCGACAGCCGATCGGGCCGCAGCGTGTCGACCGTCACGAGCACCACGTTCGGCCGCCCGTCGTCGGCTGCTCCGCAGGCGCAGAGCAGCAGTGCCGTCGCAGCGATCCAGCGGGCGCGTCCCATGTCCGCGAGTCTACGTTCCGATCCGCCGGACGCGAACCAGCGGCCCCTGCGGATCGCGCTCGGCGCGCAGGTCGACCTCGCCGTGCACCGCCCACAGGTGGTCGCCGGCCGGGTCGAGGAGCGTCTGGGACACCTCGAACAGGCGCGGCTCGCGTCGCACCATGCGCGTGTGGTGGGCGCGCCGGGCCTCCGGCGTCACCACGATGCGCTCGTACTCCTCGAGGAAGGGCGCCAGGGCCTGCTCGAGGTCGGCGGGCCGGAGCGGCTCGCCGTCCGCGTCGAGCGCCTGCCCAGCGGCCTCGTCCCAGTCGCCGCGGGCGGCCGCCATCACCAGCGACAGCATCTCCTGGCGCACGCGCGCGCGCAGCGCCGGCTCGTTCGTCGCCAGGTCGAAGACGGGCGCGGCCGGCGCCGCGTCCGCCTCTTCGCCGGCCGGCGCGAAGCGGCTCTCCCACGCCTCCACCAGGCTGCTGTCGACGGTCCGCAGGGTGGTGCGCAGGTAGGCGAGCACGTCGTAGACCTCCTCGGTGCGCGCCGTCTCCGGCACCGAGCGCGCCAGCGTGTTGTGCACCTGCGACAGGTAGCGGAGCAGCAGGCCCTCGCTGCGCGCCAGCCCGTACAGGTCGACGTAGTCGCGGAAGCCGGCGAGGCGCTCGAACATCTCGCGCGCCACCGACTTCGGGCGGACGTCCTCCTCGCGCACCCAGGGGTGGCCGGCCGAGAACAGGCGGAAGCTCTCCTCGATGTAGGCCGCCTCCGGCATCGGGTGGGTCACCTCCTCCGCCTTCGCGCGGCGCTCCTCGTAGTCGACGCCCTCGGCCTTGAGCCGGTCCATCAGCTCGCGCCGCAGCTTCCAGGCCTGCTCCGACAGGATGGGCCGCGGATCCTCCTGGATGGCCTCGACCAGGGAGAGCAGCTCGACGGCGTAGGTGGGCGCCTCGCGGTCCAGGCCCGCCACCGCCTCCACCAGGTAGAGCGAGAGCGTCCCGTGCAGCGAGAAGTCGGTCTGGAGGTCTCGCCGGACCTCGACCTCCGGCGGCCCGAAGCCGCTCTCCACCACGTCGACCACGCCGGCCCGGCGCAGCGAGCGGAAGAGCTCCGCGGCGCGCCGCTTCAGTCGCCGCTTGCCGGCGGCGGTCTCGTGGGAGCGGTCGATCAGCGCGGCGACCTCGGCATAGGCCGAGAGCCTTCCCTCCGCCGCGCGCCGGCTCTTCAGCACCGCCACGATCATGCCGTGGCTCACGTCGAAGCGGCTGCGCAGCGGCTCCGGGGGCCGCTCCACCAGGCGCTCGAAGGTGTCGCGGTTCCAGGGGACGAAGCCCCGGGGCGGCTTCTTCTTCGTCACCCGCTTCCTGCCCGACGCCGCCGCGCGCTTGTTCGCGATGGTGTGCTCCGGCGCCTGGCAGACCACGGCACCGCGGTCGTCGAAGCCCTTGCGTCCGGCGCGTCCGGCGATCTGCTTGAAGTCGCGCACCGACAGGATGCCCACCTTCTCGCCGTCGAACTTCGACAGCCGCGTGAACACCACCGTGCGGATCGGCACGTTCACGCCCACGCCCAGCGTGTCGGTGCCGAAGATCACCTTCAGCAGCCCCGCCTGGGCGAGCTGCTCGACCAGCAGCCGGTAGCGGGGCAGCAGCCCCGCGTGGTGGACGCCGATGCCGTGACCCAGGATGCGCTTCAGGTCGCGTCCGTAGGTCGTGTCGAAGCGCGCCCCGCGGAGCGCCTCGGCGATGCGCGCCCGATCCTCCTTCGAGACCAGGCCGGCGCCGGTCGAGCCCTGGGCCAGGTCGTGGCACTCGCGCTGGGTGAAGCTCACCACGTAGACCGGCGCGAGCCCGTCCTCCACCAGCCCGGCCAGCGTCTCGGACAGCGGCGTCTCCCGGTACTCGTAGTCGAGGGGCACCGGACGCTCGTCCGAGTGCACGTGGGCCACCGGGCGGCCGGTGAAGGCGGCCAGGCGCTCCTCGATCGGCGCGGTGTTGCCGAGCGTGGCCGACATCAGCAGGAAGCGGGTGTCCTTCAGCGTGATCAGCGGGATCTGCCAGGCCGCGCCGCGCTCGCGGTCGCCGTAGTAGTGGAACTCGTCGAGCACCACGAAGGGCGCGTCGAGCGCCGCACCCTCCTGGAGCGCCATGTTCGCCAGCACCTCCATGGTGGCGCACAGGATGGGCGCGTCCCGGTTCACGCTGGCGTCGCCGGTGAGCATGCCCACGTGCTCGGCGCCGAAGTCGTCGCACAGCGCGAAGAACTTCTCGCTCACCAGGGCCTTCACCGGCGCCGTGTAGAAGGAGCGGGCGCCCGCGCAGCGCGCGCGGAAGTGGAGCGCCTGGGCCACCAGGCTCTTGCCCGATCCGGTGGGCGTCGACAGCACCACGTGCCGGTCGGCCAGCAGCTCGAGGATCGCCTCCTCCTGCTCCGGGTAGGGTGTCAGCCCGGTGTCCGACACCCAGCCGAGGAAGCGCTCGAGCACCTCGTCCGGCTCGTGGGTGCCGCCTTCCGGAACGCGGGCGCCCAGGGGCTCGACGGGCGCTACGGCCGGGGATCGCTCCACCGGATCTCGACCTTGCGCACGCCCCAGTCGAGGGCGGCGTCGACGTCACCGCCCATGTAGATGTCGATGCGGTTGCTCCAGCGCGCCGCCATCTTGTCGAGCACCGTGAACTCGCCGGGCAGGCCCTCGATCTGCACGCGCACGCCGCGGGTGAGCCCCTCGTCGAGCAGGTCCCGCGAGACCGCGATGACCTTCATGTCGTCTTCCAGCGTGTCGCCCCAGGCCGCCACCCAGGGGTCGTCGTCGGTCTGCTCCGGCACCGAGTTGTAGGCCGAGGCGTTCACCGTGCGCACCTGGTCCATGCCGTTCGCAGCGGCGGGATCGGAGGGGAGCCAGAACACCGACAGCGAGAGCAGGACACTCGTGGCCGGACGCAAGCGGGGGCTTCGCTGCGGGGACATCGTCGCGCGGAAGCGTAGGCGAGGCGGGCCGACACCGCACGGATGTCGTCAGCGGGCGAGGCGGAAGCTCTCGACCACCCGCTCGAAGACCGGTGCGAATGCCGCCCGGTCGTCGGCGTCGACGATGGACTGGAGCAGGTAGTAGCGCGTGCCGTCGGTGGCGAGCAGCTGCGTCACCGCGACCTCGCGATCGCTGCGGACGTCGCGCGCGCGGGCGGCGATCCAGTACCCGGGCATGCCGTCGAGCGGGCGCGGGCGCTCGTCCTCGACCTCGATCTCCTGCACCAGCACGCTCTCGTCGAGCCGGCGGCGCGCGAAGGCGGGCAGGTCGCGGATCTGCACCAGCGCCTGCGAGGCGCCGACGCTGACCAGCGGCTCGACCCGGCCGGGCGCGGTGGCGTCGTCGGCGAGCACCACCGCGTTGGCCGCACTGCGCAGGATGCGCAGCGGCGGGATCTCGGCGACGCGGAAGGGCAGGCTGTCGCGCGCGCCGGCGGTGTCCGGCTCCTGCGGGCGCCAGCGCGCCGTCGACAGCGTCTCCACCAGCGCGCGCTGGTGCTGCGCCTCCAGGTCGAGGGGCGTGGTGGCGGTCAGCAGCACGCTGCGGCGTTCGTCGCCGAGCAGCAGCAGCCACTTGCGGAACGGGACGCCGCCCGAGTGCTGCGACGCGTGGGCGAGCCAGCCCTCGCGTCCGTCGACCTCGACGCGCACGATGCGCTGCACGCGCAGGCCCTGCTGCGCCAACCCCGTCGCGTCGAAGTCGGCGCGCGAGATGACGACGGGCACGGCCAGCTCGGTGACGAGCACCGACGTGAGGTCGGTGTCGCGGCCGATGCCGGGAAAAGCGTCCGACAGGCGGAAGCCCTCGGGCACCACGAGCTGGACGCCGGTTCCGGGAACGGCAACGTGGGCGTCGGCGGCGGCCAGCGCACCCGACGCCAGCAGGCACGCGGCCAGCGCCGCCAGGAGTCCGCGCCTCACCGGTCCGCCCGCCGGATCGTCACCACGCGGCCCATCAGTCCTGCGCGCGGCGGCTCGTCCACCGGCGTGAGCTCGATCCGCGGACCGACCCCCTGGAGCAGGCGCAGGCCTTCGCGGGTCTCGACGAAGCCCTTGGCGCGCAGCGCCCCCCGCGCGCGCACCCGCGCCAGCAGCGCCTCCTCCTCGACGCCGGGCGGCACCTCGAGGATCTCGGTCGCGAAGCTCTCGTGGTCGTGCTCGGCCGCCCGGCCCGCGTTGTGGGCGGCGTCGCGGCGCCGCGCCCGCGCCCCGTCGGCGTCCGGCGGGAACAGCAGCTCCGGGGCCACGCGCCCGTGGCTCGCGCGCAGGATCGGCGCGTCCGGCTCCCAGCGGCGCAGCCGCTCCTCCAGCCCCGACAGGTCCTGCTCCGCCACCCGGTCGATCTGGTTCAGCACCAGCAGGTCCGCCGACGAGACCTGCTGCTCGAAGGTGGCGTCGAGGTCGCGGCCGCTCGCGAGCTGCTCCGCGTTCACCACCACCACCGACAGATCGTCCTCGATCCAGGCGTCGACCGGCGGCCGCCACAGGTGGAGCTGGGTGTCGAAGGGCAGTGCCGCGCCGGAGGTTTCCACCACGATGCGGTCGGGCCGGGTGCGGTCGCGCAGCGTCTGGAGCGTCTCCACCAGCTCGTCGGAGAGCCGGCAGCACACGCAGCCGCCGGCCAGCTCGACGTAGTCCTCGTCGCGCTCCGCCAGCAGCTCCGCGTCGACCCCCAGCTCGCCCAGCTCGTTCGAGACCACGCCGACGCGCAGGCCCGCCTCCTGCGCCCGGGCCAGCAGGTGGCGCACCAGCGAGGTCTTGCCCGAGCCCAGGTAGCCCGAGACGATCAGTGCCGCCGTGCGCTCCGCCACGGCGCGAGTCTCGCACAGCCGGCGTATGCTGCGAGCGTCATGAGCCTTCGCGTCACGACGGCGAACGTCCGCGACGTGCTGACCCGCACCGGGGGCTACCTGGACGGCATCTGCTCCCACTCGCTCCAGCCCTACCGGGGTTGCAGCTTCGGGAGGTCGCTGTGCGGGGTGGGGTGCTACGTCCAGCACAACGGCTGGCTGACCCGCGGAGACGCCTGGGGGAGCTTCCTCGAGGTGCGCGAGAACGCGGCCTCCGCCTACCGCCGGACGGTGGCGCGCGAGCGCCGCTGGGCGCGCCGCGCCAGGGGCGCCTTCGGCGTCTTCCTCTCCAGCGCCACCGACCCCTTCCTGCCCCAGGAGAGGCGCCACGGCGTGACGGTGGCCCTGCTCGACGCCATGGCCGACGAGCCGCCGGACACGCTCGTCGTGCAGACCCACGCTCCGGCGGTGGTCCATGCCGAGGAACGCCTGTGCGCCGTCGCGGCGCGCTGCGACCTGCGCGTGCACGTCTCCATCGAGAGCGACCGCGACAGCCTGCCCGGGCTGCCGCCGCCGGCGGCGAGCGTCGCGGACCGGCTGGACGCCGTGGCGCGCCTGCGAAAGGCCGGACTGCGCAGCGTGGTGACGGTCGCGCCGCTGCTGCCGATCGACGAGCCGGAGCGGTTCTTCGAGCGCATCGCCCGGGCGGCCGACGCGGTGGTGATCGACCACTTCGTGGGCGGCGACGGCTCGAAGCAGGGCGCGCGCACGCTTCGCACGCGCCTGCCGCAGGCCATGGAGGCGGTGGTTCCGGGCTCGTCGCAGCTCGCCTACCGGGACGCCATGGTCGAGGTGGCCCGCCGCGTCATGCCCGGCCGCGTGGGCGTGGGACGCGACGGCTTCGCGGGGCGGCTGCTCGACTAGGGCCGCGCGCGTTCGAAGATCACCACCGGCTGGCGGCCGTCGGGCCGGGCGGTGACGAAGCGGTGTGTCTCGCCGCCGGCCGAGCGCGGCGAGAGCGACGGCACGTTGTTGGTGGGGGTGTTGCGCACCGGGAAGCTGCGCCGTTCGTAGCCGCCTTCGCGCACCCAGCGCTCCAGCACGTCGCGGTGCCGCGGCCTTCGCGGGACGATCACGTCCGGGTCCGCCGCCAGGTCGCGCTCCAGGGCGGCGGCGTTGAAGCCCACCACCACGCGGCTTCCCAGGTACCAGGCGTACGCGGGCTCCTCGTAGTTGGTGGCGACGACCAGCGATGCCGGGTCGGCGTGGGCCTCCGCCAGGTACGGGATCACCACGTCGAGCGGTCCCTCCACGGGCGTGCGCAGCTCGGCGAGCCTTCCGCTCACCTCGGGTGCGCGCACCACCAGTGCGGCGGCGAAGGCGGCGGTCAGCAGCGCCAGCGCCGGACCCCGCGCGCGGCCCCGCACGCCGTCCACCACCCGGGTCGCGTCGAGGACGCCGAGGGCCAGCAGCGCCGGGCCCAGCACCAGGAAGTAGCGCTCGAAGAAGAAGGGCGTGGCGCCGACGACGCCCCAGTACACCAGCACGAGTCCGGTGAGGAAGCGCGACAGGTCGCGGCGCGGGTCGCTCTCCGCGCGCGGCGTCGCCACCAGCAGCAGCTTCGCCACCAGCACCGGACCCAGCCACTCGAAGCGCAGCAGGTGGAGTCCGACGGTGGCCAGGTTCGCCGCCCAGGCGCCCGGCGACGCGTCGAAGCCGGCCGAGAGGGCGCGCCCCAGCTGGGGGATCTCGAAGTAGAGGACGCCCGGCACGGCCAGCGCCGCCGCGACCCCGAGCGGCACGGCGCGCGCCGCGAGCCCGCCCTCGCCGCGCAGGGCGCGCAGCCCCGCGTCGTGGGCGAGCGCCGCGCCGAAGGCCAGCGCCGCCGGGTAGTAGCAGACGAAGGCGAAGAGCAGCGTCGCGACCACGCCCGCGCGATAGCGGCCCGCCGGGAGCGTTCCGCTCACCTCGTGCGCCCGGAAGAGCCACACCAGCCCGCCGCCCGCTGCCACCACCAGCGCGTAGTAGCGGGCCTCGCGCAGGTGGAGCAGCAGCGAAATCGACACCGACGCCAGCAGCAGGAAGAGCGCCGCGCCGACCCGCCGCCGCCGGCCGTCGCCGAGCAACGGCCAGAGCGCGGCCACGAAGCACGCGACGCCGCCCGCGCCCACCAGCGCGAAGGGCAGCCGCACCCAGGCGGTGCGCCCATGGAGGTCGTCGGACAGGCGCGAGAGCGCCACGCCCAGCGCGCCCACGTAGTACTGCCCCCAGGTCGAGCCGATGTAGGCGTCGCTCGCCTCCTTCACGCCGACCGCGAGCGGCGCGTCGAGCGCGTAGAAGACGTTGCGCTCGCCGTGGACCTTCGGGTAGCCGTGCTCCAGCACGCGCTCGGCGTAGACGGCGGTGAAGGACTCGTCGTTCCAGAGCAGCGGGTGCGAGAGGCCGCCGAACAGCATGCCGGCGAACAGCACCGCCGCGAGCACCAGGGCGACGGTCGGCCCGCGGGTCGCGGCGCTCATCCCGCGTCGGCGAAGGAGGCCAGCTGTTCCAGGGCCGTCAGGGTGTCGGCCTCCTCGGCGCCGGGAATCTGGGTGCGCGCCACCAGGTGGGTCACACCCAGCTCCTCGCGGTAGCGCGCAATCCCGTCGGCGACCTCGGCCGGCTCGCCCACCAGCGCCCACTCGGAGAGCTCGGTGGCGGCGATGCGCCGGATCGACGGCGTGGCGCCGCGCGCCATCACGGCGGCCTGGCGTTCCAGCCCCTCGCGCACCCGATCGCGCACGCCGGCGTCGCGGTGGGCGAACACGGTGCGCATCACCGGCACGGGCAGCTCGATCTCGCCGTGGGCGTCGACCACCGCCTCGCGGTGGGCCGCGTAGTTGTCGCGCAGCCGGGCGAAGGGCTCGATCGGCGAGCACAGGTAGGGAAGCCCGAGCCGACCGGACAGCGCCAGCGCCTTGGGTCCGAAGGCGGCCGCCCAGATCGGCGGGTGGGGCTGCTGGACCGGCAGCGGCGAGAGGATGACGCCGCCCTCGTCGGCGTCGGTGGCCACCGGCTTGCCCTCCCAGGCGTCGCGCATGACGGCCAGCGCCGACTCGAAGCGGTCGCGCTTCTCGGCGACGGGCAGGTCGTAGGCGGCGAACAGCGCCCTGCGGAAGCCGCGTCCCACGCCCAGGATGAGCCGCCCGCCGGACAGGCAGTCGAGCACCGCCACCTCCTCGGCGGCCTGGATGGGGTGACGCACCGGCAGCAGGTAGCTGGTGGTGGCGACGCGCAGCCGCGTCGTGCAGGCGGCCACCGCGGCCAGCAGCAGCAGCGGCGTCGGGTTCGAGCCCGGTCCGCTGAAGTGGCTCTCGGGCAGCCAGAACGAGTGGAGCCCCAGCGACTCGGCGCGCATCGCCTGCTCCACCAGCAGGCGGGACGGCGCGGCGGCGTCGTAGCGCCAGGGCGTGATGCCGATCTCGAGTCCCGCCACGCGCTAGACGCTAGCCTCAGATGCACCCCTCGTGCTCGCGGCCCCGCACCAGCAGGTACGGGCGCGTGTTGGTGGTGGGAATGCCGGGCAGGAAGCGGCAGGCGGCGCTGGCGTAGTGGGCGCTGATCGCGCGGCGGAAGCCCTGGGTGCGGTTGCGGCCCGAGCCGTGCCAGAGGAGCGGGTGGAAGAAGGCGGTGTCGCCCGGCTCCATCTCCAGGTGGACGCGCTCCATCGCGGCGTCGGCGCGCTCCACGCCGAAGTAGGCGGTGTTCAGGTACTCCCAGTCCGGGTTGGCGTGGCGCTCGAGGTCGCCCTCGTGGGTTCCGGGCACGACCACCAGGCAGCCGTTCTCCCGGGTGCACGGCTCGAGCGCCGTCCAGGTGGCGACGATGCGGTCGGCCGGGCGGAACGGGAAGTAGAGCAGGTCCTGGTGCAGCGGGTGGCGGCCGTCCACATTCGGCGGCTTGTTGATCAGCATGCTGTGGATGCTCTTGATGTCCGGACCGCAGAAGCGCTCGACCGCCGCCAGCAGCCGGGGCGACCGGGCGTAGCCGTCGAACAGCACCGGATCGTTGTGGAAGTCCTGGATCTTGGCGATCGCCTCCGCCCGGCTGCCCGGCGCCACCGCCCCCTTGGCGACCATCACGTCGCGCATCACCAGCATGTCCGGCGCCGGCGGGACCTCTTCGTTCACGATGGCGAGGAAGCGCCGGCGCAGCGGCTCGAGCTCCGCCTCGTCGAACAGCCGGCGAAGCACCGCGTAGCCGTGCTTCCGGTAGTGGTCCAGGTCGTCGTCGGTCAGGATGGGGTCGTCCATGGGCGTCTCCCTTCTCTGGACGTGGTATACAATGGGAAACGACTGTTGTCGATCGGAAACGCCTCCTCCAGATCGGAAATCGTCTGGGAAAGGACCGGAGCGTGCAGAAGAAGACCCTCGCCATGGTGCAGACCGCGCCGCGCACCCTGGAGCCGCGCGACCTGCCGGTGCCCGAGATCGACGACGACTCGGCGCTGCTCGCCATCGAGGCCTGCGGCATCTGCGGCAGCGACTACGAGCAGTACGAGGGCCTGCTGCGCACGCCCATGCCGGTGGTGCCCGGCCACGAGCCGCTGGGCCGCATCGCCGCCATCGGCGACCGGGCGGCCCGCCGCTGGGGCGTCGACGTGGGCGACCGCGTCGCCGTCGAGACCATGCTCTCCTGCCGCTTCTGCGCGTCGTGCCTGGGCGGCGACTACCACCTCTGCCACAGCCGGAAGATCTACTCCTACATTCCGCTCTCCGAGGAGCCGGGCCTGTGGGGCTCCTACGCCGAGATCATGTACCTGCACCCGAACTCGGTGGTGCACAAGGTCGACGCGACGCTGGATCCGAGCGTCGCGGTCATGTTCAACCCGATCGGCGCCGGCTTCCGCTGGGCGGTCGACATGCCCGGGACCGGACCCGGCGACACGGTCGTGATCCTGGGACCGGGCCAGCGCGGCCTGGCCAGCGTGCTGGCCTGCCGCGAGGCCGGCGCCCGGAAGATCATCGTCACCGGCCTGGCCGCCGACGCGCGCAAGCTCGAGCTGGCCCGCGCCTTCGGCGCCGACCACACCATCGACGTCGAGAACGAGGACGCGCGGCGGCGCATCCAGGAGCTGACCGACGGTCGCGGCGCCCGCGTCGTGGTCGACGTGTCCTCCTATTCGACGAAGCCGGTCACCGACGCCCTCGATTTCGCCAGCATGGGCGGTACGGTGGTGCTGGCCGGGGTGAAGGGCTTCCAGCCGATTCCCGACTTAGATCGGAAGAG
>JBNLVK010000031.1:0-21452 GCA_050618055.1 Myxococcota bacterium | reverse complement strand
GTTTCCCGCCGCGCACTGGGTGCTGGCCGGCGCCTTCGCCGGCGCCTTCGCCCTGGCCTGGGGCGACTGGACCCGCGCCGAGCGGCGCGACGCCGGCGCCTTCTCGTTCCTGTTTCCGCCGCTGGCGGTCGGGCTGCTGTGCGTCGGTGGCTGGGCCTTCGTCGAGCCGTGGCCGAGCCGCCTGTGGGTGACCGCCCAGCCCTACCGCCTGCTCTACCTGGTGAAGTGGCAGGGCTTCCTGCTGCTGGGCTGGTGGTTCGGACGCTGGATCGCGGCGGGGCGCCTGCCCCAGGTGCTGCTGGCGTGGATCGCGTTCTTCTCCACCGGTGCGGCCCAGCCGCTGGTGACGTTCGGCTGCGGCCTCGCGGACCGGCTCGACACGGCGCTGCGTCGCCGCATCCCGGAGCTGCCGCCCCTGCTGTTCGCGGCCGTGGCCCTGCTGGCCGCCCTGCCGTTCCAGGTCCTGCTGGCCCACGGCCGCGAGGTCCTGTGCGTGGCGGTGGCGGCGGTGTGTGTCCTCGCGCTGCGGGAGCCCGGCTCGCGCTGGGGGCGCGGCGTCGCGGTCGCCGTGGTGGCGGCGGCCTCGCTCTTCACCTTCACCACCGACTCCCTGCGCCCCGTGGCGCGCTTCGCCGACCACCGCGGACCCGACGCCGAGCTGGCCCGCTTCGCGAAGCAGGCGCTGCCCCGCGACGCCGTGGTCCACGTGCCGCCGGGCCTGGGATCCTTCCGCCTGCTGGCCGAGCGTGCCGTCGTCGTCGACTTCAAGGCCCTCCCCTTCGCCGAGCATGCCCTGCGCGAGTGGAAGTCGCGCATCGCCGATGCCTACGGCGTCGAAGACGGCGGCGGCTTCCCGGCGCTCGAGCGCATGGACGAGAACCACCGCCAGGTCGACGACGCGCAGCTCGCAGAGATCGCCGCACGCTACGGCGCGTCGTACGCGGTGCTCTACGCCGAGACCCGCACCGAGCGTCCCGTCCTCTACGAGAACGACGTGTACAAGCTCATCGAGCTGTAGGGGCGGACCGAGGAGAGGAGCCACCCGCCGGACGGGTCGCGGCCGCGCGCGACGTCGCTCCGCCTCACACGTGCCTGCTCTCGAAGGGCTGGCGGCGCCATCGCCTGATCGATCCGGCGGAGGTGCCCGGCTGAGGCGCCCTACTGCAGCGGCTGATTCGGCATCACCAGGCTGAGCAGCCAGGCCAGCATGACCAGCAAGGCGAAGAAGACCTCGATCGCCAGGGTGGTCCGGCTGGGGGCGGAGGCCGGGCGGGTCTCGCCGGCGTCCGCGTGGGCGGCCGGAAGCACCTCGCGCGTCTGCGACCCAGGGCGGCGCACTGCGTCACGCTTCCGTCGCGCCCGCGCGCGACGCGCGGTGCCCTGCCGGAACGCCGGGTGGCGTGCGTAGGAAGGAACGGCCATGCCGTCCTTCAATGCATCGGGCGTGCCGGGCATACGGCCCCTGGCGGCACCGCGAAGCTCCCGGACCGCAGCCCGCGGCGGCGGTCGCCGCCTCGGGCGGCGCACGGCGGCTAGCGCGTGAAGCCGCCTTCCAGGAACTTCCGGTACCAGCCGACGGTTTCCTGGAGGCCTTCTTCCAGGGAGAAGGCAGGGCGCCAGGCGAGGCGTTCGCGGGCCTTGCGGCAGTCGAGGTACTGGGCCGGGATCTCGGCGCTGGCCTCGTTGCGGACGTCCGGCTCGAGCTCGGTCCGGTCCATCACCTCGAGCAGGCGGTCCACCACCTCGAGCACCGACAGCGGCTCCTGGATGCCGAAGTTGAAGGCCTCGCCGACGATGCCGTCGCCGGGCATCTGCTCGGCGAGCTGCACGTAGGCGCGCGCCGCGTCGCGGACGTAGAAGTAGTCGCGCACGTAGCTGCCGTCGCTGCGCACCACCGGACGCTCGCCGCGCAGCGCCGAGCGGATCGTGCCGGGCACGATACGGTTCCAGTTGAGGTCGCCGCCGCCGAACAGGTTCGCGCAGCGCGTGACCGTGACCGGCGTCCCGTAGGTGGCGAAGTAGCTCATGGCGATCGTGTCGGCGCAGGCCTTCGACGCGTCGTAGGGGAAGCTCCCGAGCAGCGCCGCCTCCTCGGTGTAGGGCAGCTGGTCGTGGATGCCGTAGGCCTTGTCGCTCGACGCCACCACCACCCGCTCGACGAGCTTCGGGTTCAGGCGGCAGGCCTCGAGCAGGGTCCAGGTGCCCTTGATGTTGGCCTCGAAGGTGGAGAGCGGCGAGCGCTGGGCGGTGGTGACGATGGTCTGGGCGCCCAGGTGGAAGACCGAGTCGATCTCGTACTCGTTGAGCGCGCGGGTCACCACGTCGAGCTCGACCAGGTCGCCGCGCACCACGCAGGTGCGCTCGATCAGGCCCTCGCCCACCAGCCGGCTGTCCGGCGTCCAGTCGCGCACCAGGGTCACCACCCGTGCGCCGCGGGCCAGCAGCTCCTCGACCACCCAGCCGCCCAGCAGGCCGGTGGCGCCGCTGACGAACACGTTGCGATCGCGCCAGAAGCTCACGGCCAGATCTTCCACGGGGCGTCCCCCCGGTTCCAGAGGTCGTCGAGCACCTGCTTCTCGCGCAGCGTGTCCATCGGCTGCCAGAAGCCCTCGTGCTTGTAGGCCGAGAGCTGACCCTCGGCCGCCAGCCGCGCCAGCGGATCGCGCTCCAGGATCGTCTCGTCGCCTTGCAGGTAGTCGAACACGCCCGCCTCGAACACGAAGAAGCCGCCGTTGATCCAGCCCTCGCCGGTCTGGGGCTTCTCCGAGAACTCGCGCACCCCGCCGTCCTCGAGCACCAGGCCGCCGAAGCGGGCCGGCGGCCGCACGGCGGTCAGCGTCGCCAGGCGGCCCTGGCTCTCGTGGAAGCGCACCAGCGCCGCCACGTCCACGTTGCCGACGCCGTCGCCGTAGGTGCACATGAAGCGCTCGCCGCCGATCCACTGCTCGAGCCGCTTGATGCGTCCGCCGGTCTGGGTGTCGCGTCCGGTGTGGACCACGCCCACCTTCCACTTGGGAGCCGCCGAGTTGAGCGTCTCCACCTCGCCGGTGGCCAGGTCGACCACGAAGTCGCTCGTGTGGTCGAAGTAGCGGTGGAAGTACTCCTTGATGATCTCGCCCTTGTAGCCGCAGGCCACCAGGAAGTCGTCGAAGCCGTGAGCGCCGTAGATGCTCATGATGTGCCAGAGCAGCGGGCGCCCGCCGATCTCGACCATCGGCTTGGGCCGCACCGCCGTCTCCTCGGCGATGCGCGTGCCGAGTCCGCCGGCCAGGATCACCGTCTTCACCCGACCACCTCCGGCGTGGGGATGGGAAGGACGAAGCGGCCGCCTCGCGCCGCGTACTCGCGCTGCTGCGCCATGATCTCCTCGGCGAAGTTCCAGGCCAGGATCAGCACGTGGTCCGGCTGGTCCTCGAGCAGCGTCTCCACGGGCCGCACCGGGATGTGGGTCCCGGGGGTGTAGAGCCCCACCTTGAGCGGGTTCTTGTCGACCACGTACGGCATCCAATCGGCGTCGATCCCGCAGTAGTTGAGCAGGGTGTTCCCCTTCGCCGGGGCACCGTACCCGACCAGGCGCCGTCCGTCCGCACGCAGTCCCTCGAGCAGCCCGAGCAGCGCCCGGCGATGCGCGGCGACCTCCTGGGCGAAGCGGTCGTAGCGCTCTGCCGACTGGAAGCCCTGGCGGGCCTCGCCGGCGATGCGCTCGTGCACCGCCGGCGCGTGGTCCGGCAGCTCCCGTTCCGGCGCGCCCCACACCCGCACCGATCCGCCGTGGACGCTCACGTCGTCCACCCGCGCGATCCTCAGGCCCGCCGCCTCGAACAGGCGCGCCAGTGAGGCGACCGAGAAGTAGCAGAGGTGCTCGTGGTAGACGGTGTCGTACTCGCAGCGCTCGAGCAGCGGAGCGAGGTGCGGCACCTCGACGATCACGCGGCCGCCGGGCGCCAGCAGCCGGCGCGCGCCGGCGAGGAAGCCGCGCGGCTCGTCGACGTGGGCCAGCACGTTGTTGCCGATCACCGCGCCGGCCGGACCGTGGCTCGCCAGGATCGCCTCGGCAGCGTCCTCGTCGAAGAACACGTCCAGGGTCTCGAGCCCGCGGGCGCGGGCCTGCTCGGCCAGGTTGCGCGCCGGCTCCACGCCCAGGGTGCGCACGCCACGCTCGCGGAAGGCGGCCAACAGGCTGCCGTCGTTGCTCGCCACCTCGATCACCCGATCGTCGGCAGCGAGCCCGAGGCCCCCGACCACCGCCTCGGCGTAGCCGCGGTTGTGGGCGGCGATCGTGTCCGAGGTGCCGGTCACGTACAGGTAGCTGCGGAACAGGATCTCCGGATCGATCACGTCGGCGAGCTGCACCAGGAAGCAGTCGTCGCAGTGGTAGACGTCGAGCGGAAAGCGCGGCTCGCCGGCGAACTCGGAGGGATCCCGCAGGAAGGAGTTGGCCAGCGGCTGGTCGCCCAGCTCGAGGAAGCGGCGCAGGCGTCCGCCGCCGCAGGCCCGGCAGGTGGTGCGCAGGTGGTGGACCGCCGACGGATCGCGGCGGCTGCGCGCATCCTCGGCGGTGCGCAGCGACGCTCCCACGTGCCCGGTTCCGCTCACCGAAGACCCTCCGTCGCGGCCCGCAGCGTGGCCGCCACGCCCTCCCGGGGCATCCGGGCGGGCGTCCAGTCGAGCCGCTCCCGCAGGCGCGAGACCGACACTGGTCCGTGCCACATCTCCTCGCGAAGGTGACCGCGCGCGCCGAACTGGAGCCTCGCGGCATCGAGAGCCAGCACCTCGGCGGCAACTTCCACGAAACGGCGGACCGGGTGGAGCACGCCGGTCGCCACGTGCACCACCTCGAAGCCGGGCTCGCGGCACAGGCCCAGGCGCAGCAGCGCCTCGGCCACGTCCTCCACGTAGACGAAGTCGCGCGGCTGGCGGCCGTCGGAGAGCGCGATCGGCCCGTCGCCGTCGCGCGCCGCCAGCAGCGAGGGCAGCAGCCGGCCGGGCCGCTCGCCGGGTCCGTAGGCGGTGAAGATGCGGCCCTCGACGGCGCGCAGGCCCGAAGCGCGCGAGGCCTCGGCGATCGCACGGGCGCCGGCCCACTTGCTCCGGCCGTAGAGCGTGTCGGGACGCGAGGGCAGCGACTCGCAGACCGGCCCCTCGAGCGGGCCGTACTCGAGGGCGCTGCCCGCGTGTACCAGGCTCCGCCCGGGCCAGTCGCCCGACGCGTGCTCGGCCAGCGCCCCCGCCAGCGCCTCGGGCAGCCGCCGGTTCAGGCGGTCCGCCGCCTCCTCCTCGCGCTCTTCCCGGTCGACGCCGTAGCCGGCCAGGTTGAAGACCACCGCGGGGCGCAGCTCGGCACACAGCGCCCGGGCCGCGTCCGGCTCGGACAGGTCGACGGCGTGCACGCTCCCTTCGATGCGCCAGTCCGCCGCCACCTGGGCGAAGGCGGCCAGGTCGCGGACCCCCAGCGACAGGTCGGCGCCGCAGCGGGTGAGCGCGCGCGCGACCCAGCGGCCGATGAAGCCCCCGGCGCCGAGCACGACGACCGGAGCGGCACGATAGGCATCCAGCGGGTGCCCCACGGCCCGACGATACCTCAGCCGTCCTTGGCGGCGGCGACGCGCCGCAGGTCGGAGAGCAGCCGCGGGTCCGACACGAAGGCGGCCGCCGCGTACGCGACGGCGGCGAGCCCGCCGCTTCCCCAGGGCCCGAGCCCCGCCAGGTCCACCGCCGCCCACGACGCCACCAGGGCCAGCGCCGGCCGCAGCAGCGGATCGACCCAGGGAAGCGGCGCCACCAGCCGCGAGGCGGCCACGTGGGAGACCACGAACACCATGCTCGACGACACCACCATGGCGATCGCGCCGCCCAGCGCGCCCTGGGCGGGAACCAGCACGACGCCGAGCCCCAGCATCACCACGGCGCCGGTCGACTGGGCGTAGAGCACGAAGCGCTGGTGGCCCGTGGCGATCAGCGCCGAGCGCGCGTGACCCGACAGCAGCGTGGCCGGCAGGATCCAGACCAGCACCGACAGCGTCGGTCCAGCCACGGCGTAGGGCGCGCCGAACACCAGCCGGCACAGCGGCTCGCCCAGCAGCGTCACCAGCCACGCGATGCCCACGCCGGCCCAGGCGGTCGAGCGCAGCGACGGCCGCACCAGCGCGTAGAAGGCCTCGCGGGATCCGGCCAGGTTGCGCGTCACCGACGGGAACAGGTTGAAGTGGTAGAGCCAGCTGAAGGTCCAGACCGACATGACGATGCGGTGGGCCGCCGCGAACCAGGCGATGGCGGTGCCGCCCACGAAGGTCGCCACCAGCAGCGTCGGCAGGTACTGGGTGGTCGACCAGACCGCCTGGGTGAGACCCAGCGGCAGCCCCTGGCGCAGCAGGCCGCGCAGCTCGCGCGGCGTGCCGCCCAGCCGGATGGGCGTCACCCGGCGCTGCTGGACCCCCAGGAAGTAGCCGGCGAAGACGAAGGCGGCGGCCACCTCGACCCAGGCCACCCAGTGCAGGTCCTCCGGTCCGCGCACCAGGAGCAGCACGCCCAGGGCGAACACCCCCATGCGCACGGCGCCGCCGGCCGACAGCCAGCCCATCATCTCGAGGCCCTGGAGCAGCCAGGTCTGCTTCCAGGGAATGGCCAGCAGACCCAGCGAGAAGATCCACACCAGCCGCACCGTCTCGGGCGGCTGGCCCATGGCCAGGGCCAGGCCGCCCCTGGCCGGGATCGCCCCCAGCGCCACCAGCAGCCGCGCCGCCGGGATCTGGGCCGCCAGCCGCGGGACGCTGTCGCGGTCGCGGGCCACCTCGCGTGCGCCGATGGCGTCGGTACCGAACTCGACGACGAAGGCGAACAGCAGCACCAGCGAGAAGGCCAGCTCGACGGCGCCGTAGGCCTCGGGCTCGAGCCGGCGCGCCAGGTAGGCGAAGGCCACGAAGCCGACGCCCTTGCCGACGATCTCCCCGCCGGTCAGGTAGAGGAAGTCGCGCAGGGCCGAGAGCCCGAGCCGGCGGCTCACCGCGCGCCCCCGGGAAGTTGCGTGTTCGTGATGCGTTCCAAGGAGGTTCCACAGCGCTTCGGGCATGCGTCGCGTAACGCAGTCCGTCCGCAGGGGCACTACCTACGCAATGCTACACTCCGGCGCCATGCCCTCGCTCGCCACGCGCGTCGCCAAGCACGCCAGGATCAACTGGCAGAACCTGGCCGCCGAGGCTCCGAGCCCGCCCTTCCTGATCCTGTTCATCAACTCGATCTGCAACATGAAGTGCGACCACTGCTTCTACTGGCAGCGGCTCAACCAGCGCAGCGACATGTCCCTCGACGAGTTCGTGAAGCTCTCCGAGGACATGGGGCCGATCGAGAACCTGAACCTGTCCGGCGGCGAGCCCTTCCTGAACCGCGACTTCGGCCCGATCGTGCGGCAGTTCGTGCGCAAGAACGGCGCCCGCGAGGTCTACGTCCCCACCAACGGCTGGTACACGAAGAAGACGGTGGACGCGGTGACCGACGTGCTCCGGGAGGAGTCGCTCCAGGGCATCACCATCGAGTTCTCGCTGGACGGCATGCCCGCCTTCCACGACGAGTTCCGTCACGCCGAGGGCGCGTTCGGGCGGGCCATGGAGACCTACGACGCGCTGGCCGCGATCCAGGCCGAGGACCCGCGCCTCCAGATCCACGCCAACTCCTGCGCCACCGAGACCAACATGGCGGAGATCCGGCGGCTCACCACCTACCTGTTCGACCGCTGCCCGAAGCTCTCGCACCACAACCTGGCGATCATCCGCGGCGACCGGAAGGACGCGACGCTCCAGGGCCCGGCGCTCCAGCAGTACCGCGACCTCTACCACTACATCCGGCGGCTGTGGAAGCCGCGGGAGGAGAGCCGCATGGGTGCCGTGGTCGAGCCCATGCTCCAGTGGACCAAGCTGAAGGCCGCCGAGGCGGAGCAGCAGTTCGTGCCCTGCCGCGCCGGCATCCTCACCGGCGTGATCCACGCCAACGGCGACGTCGGCATCTGCGAGCAGCGGCCGCCCATCGGCAACCTGCGCGAGAAGTCGTTCATGGAGATCTGGCGCTCGCACCACGCCGACGAGGTGCGCCGCTCGATCGCCGCCAAGGAGTGCTACTGCACCAACGAGGTGTTCATGTGGCCCTCCATCGTGTTCCAGCCGCGCCACCTGGCGCGCGCCGCCCTGGGCGCCCGGGTGTGGGAGTCGGTGGACGCGCTGCCCGACGGCGAGAAGGCCGACTACGGCGACGCGCTGCCCGAGGCGCCGTAGCCCGCGCCCTCGCCCAGGCTCCAGGCCACGAGCAGCGGCAGCAGCCAGGGCAGCGCCAGCAGGAACTTCCCGAGGCGCCCGCGCCGCCGGGCCAGTGCGCCGATGCGCGCCGCGAGCAGGAACGGCAGCAGCGGGGTGGTCCACGCGTGGAGCCTGCGACGCCGGTCGGAGAGCGTGGTGCTGCGCACCGCGGCGTAGGAGCGCCCCCAGGCGAAGCGCTCGCGCAGCGCGTCGCCGAGGCGCAGGTCCTGGCGATGCTGGTGCATCACGACGTCGCGGCGCAGCTCGATGCGCCGCCCGGCCGCCCGCAGCGCATCGTTCACCAGCACCTCGTAGAAGCCGTCCCGCCACACCGGACGGATCGCCTCCAGCGCCTCGCGCGTGTACGCCACGTTGATGTCGGAGGCCAGGGACGAGGGTCCCTCGGGCAGCGGGTTCATGTACTTCGCGAAGTCGCACAGGTAGACGGCCCACTGGAGCGGCCGGTCCACCGCGTTCTCGACGGCACCGCCCACGGCGGCGACGTCGCCGGCGGTGTGGGCGGCCAGCAGGTTCGCCGCCCAGCGCGGATCCGGCCGCGCGTGGTCCTCGGCCAGGGCCAGCAGCGCGCCGCGGCAGGATTCGAGCCCGCGCGTGCGCAGCGTGTGGTGGTGCACGCGCGGACCGGTGGGGGAAGGACCCTTCGGCCCGTCCACCGGCAGGAACACCACGTCGGGAAAGCGCGCGCGCAGGCCGTCCACGCCGTCGACCGCGTCGTGCAGCGGCACCACGATCTCGATGGGCGGCGCGTCCTGCTGCTGCGCGAAGGCCTGGAGGCAGCCCTCGAGCGCGCGCACGTCGGCGCGCGGGCGGGTCGTGTCGCTGGCGATCACGACGACCACCGACAGCGCCGGCGCCTCGCTCACCGGGCCTCCCGGTGGCAGCGCCGCAGGCTCTCCTCCGCCAGCTCGGCGGCCCGATCCCAGGAGAAGCGCTCCACCCGCGCCAGCGCCCGCTCGCCCAGCCGGCGCCGGAGCTCCGCGTCGCCCAGGAAGCCCAGGATGCAGCGCGCGATGTCGGGCACGCTCTCCGGGTCGAAGAAGCCGCCGGCGTCGCCCACCACCTCGGGCAGGCTGCCGCGCCGGCTGGCCAGCACCGGCACGCCGCAGGACATGGCCTCCACCGCCGGCAGGCCGGAGCCCTCCCAAAGCGAGGGGAAGACCAGCGCCGCCGCGCCGTTCAGCAGCTCGACCAGCCCGTCGTCCTCGATGCGGCCGGTGAAGTGGACGTGCCGGTCGAGCGGCGCGTGGTCGCGGACGTAGGCCTGGAGCTCCGGGACGTTGTCCCAGAAGCCCTCGCCCGTGGTGCTGCCGACCAGCGCCAGGTGCACGTCGGGGCGGGCGGCCACCACCTCGGGCATGGCCTGGAGCAGCCGCAGCAGGTTCTTGTGCCGGTTCATGCCGCCCACGTGGACCAGCAGCGCGGCGTCCTCGGGCAGGCCGTGGCGGACGCGGGCGCGCCGGCCGACGTCCGGATCGTCGAGCACGCGGAAGCACGGGTCCGCCGCCTCGGTCACCTGGTCGACACGCGCGGGCGCGAAGCCGTGGATCGCCACCAGGTCGTCGGCCGACGAGCGGGAGACCGTCATGGCCCGGCTCGTCTGGAGGTGGGCGAGCCGGGTCTTCGCGTTCCACAGCCAGCGGTTCACGCGGGTCGGGAAGAGCATCTCGCCGAAGCGCTCGGCGGTGGCGTCGTGGTAGCAGACGACGCAGGGCACGCGCGAAGGCAGCGGGAAGTAGGAGAAGACCGCCGGGAAGAAGAACACGTCGAAGGCGGCGCGCCGCACCGCCAGGCCCAGTCGCAGCAGGTCGAAGACGGAGCGGGCGCCGTCGCCGGACGCCGCCTCGCCCAGCGAGCGCCGCGTCGACGCGCACAGCACCTCGACGCCGGCCGGCAGCTCCAGCCGGGGCGGCTGGTCGAAGACCAGCGTGTAGCGCAGGCCCCGGTCGCGTGCGGCCATGGCCGTCACGAGCTCGCGGGTGAAGCGACCGAAGCCGCGGTCGTTGGCCCAGGTGGTGGCGTCGACGCCGACGCGCAGCTCGCCCTCCGCCGGCAGGCTCACGACGCCTCCCCGCCCGACGGCAGCACCACCAGCGCCGCCAGGCGCTCGGCCAGCCACTCGCCGTCGAGAAGGTCGATGCGGGTGCAGTTCTCGCCCTGGCCGAAGTCGTCGAGCAGGTAGCCGACCTTGTCCTTCGCACCCGGACGGTAGTCGATGCCCACCACCGGCCGGTCCTGGGAGAGGGCGTAGATCGCGGCGTGGAAGCGCATGGCGACCGCCACGTCCACCCGGCGCGGCAGCGCCACCACGCCGTCGATCGACGCGTCGCCCTGCCAGACGCGGAAGTCCACCCCGCCGCCGCCGGCGGCCAGGCGGCGCGCGATCTGCCAGGCGCTGCGCAGGTCGGAGCGACCGAACTGGATGGCGTTCATCGGGTAGAAGACGAAGCGGGGGGGCCCGTTCGCGCGTTCGGCGCTCTCGGCGCGCTCGGAGAACAGGCGCATGCCGCGCACCAGCTCCTCCAGGAAGCGCTCCTCGACGCTGCGCGTGTGCTCGGCCCGATCCACCGCCGCCGGCGTCCCCTCGGTGAACAGGTGGTCGATGGGACGCACGTTCAGGGCGACGAGCGGGCGCCCCTCGCTGCCGGCCAGCAGGTGATCCAGCCAGGCCCGATCCGCGTCGGGCACCCGCGTCAGCGTCTCGCCTCGCGAGGCCAGGTAGTCGAAGGCCGGGTCGCGACCCACCCGGGGCGCGAGCGAACGCACCTGGGGCTGGGCCGCGTCGTCGGAGGTCCGCACCTCGATGCGCTCCGCCATGCGCAGCAGCCGCCGGCCGATCCACTCGGAGGGCGGCCGCTTGAAGGGTCCCACGCCCACGCCTTCGATCCAGAAGGGCATGTCGCGCCGGCGCGCACACGCGGCGGTGTAGAGGTGGCGTACCAGCTGCTTCGGGATCTCGGTGAGCGGTCCGCCGGCGAACACCACCGCGTCCGCCTCGTCCAGCCCGCGCCGGATGGCTTCGTGCCGGTAGCCCTCGACGCGCACCGCGACCGGCACGTCGAGCATGGCGACCAGATGACGGGTGTGGTCCGGGCGCTGGCTCAGCAGCACGGCCTGGCCGGTGCCGTGGCGTGCGTGGAGGCGCAGCAGCACGCCGCCCAGGATGGCCGCGTCGCCGATGTGGTCGCCGCCGTAGGCGCCGATCAGCAGCGCGTTGCGGACGGGCTTCTGCGCGTCGCCGCCGCGGAAGGGCAGCGCCGCCAGCCACTGGAGCACGCCCCGCGCCGCATCGACCAGCACGTGGGCGACGTCCGCGGCGAACGGCCGCCCGTCTCCCGGTAGCGGCTCGGCGACCAGCCGGCGCTCGAGCGCCAGCAGCCGCTCCCGTTCGGCGCCGGGCAGCCGACCCGCGCCCTCCTCGAGCAGCCGGTAGCGGACGAAGTCCCAGGCGAAGCGGCGCTCGTCGGGATCGAGGGCGGCGTCGGGCTCGCCCAGGATGGCCTCGAAGCCCTCGTCGCGGGCCAGGGCGAAGATGCCCTCCAGCCGGTGGACCCGCCCGGGCCGCAGCGGGACCCGCCAGCGCACGCGGGTGCCGGCTTCGCGCAGCCGGCGCGACTCGGTCAGCACACCGGCCAGCGAGGTGGAGCCGTCGGCCAGCAGCCCGAAGGCGTCGGCGTCGGGCGCGAGAGCGATCTCGTGCACGTCCTCCGACTCCGTCCGCGCGCAGCTCTCGTGCAACTCCGAACCCACGCGTCCCCCGGTTTGCAGCCGCTCGCGGCTCCTACGATAGCGGTCGTCGGCTACAATCCAGCACGACATGAGCGTTCGCGTCCTGGAGTTCGAAGGGCTCGCTACGTCTCCCTCGGACGCGCCCAACGTGGGTTCGCAGCTCCTCCAGGGCGACGTCGTGCTGCTGCGCGGCTGCATGCAGGCGCTCGGCCTGTTCGACGCGCTGCGCGGAGCCAGCCTCGAGGGCATCCGCCGCGCCGCCGGCGACGAGACCGCACGGCGGGTCGAGAGCGAGGGCTTCGAGGCCCTGCACCGCATCGTCGACGCCGCCGACCTGCCCGCCGTGACCGACGCCGTCTACCGCGTGGTGGCCGACGCCGCACCGGACTGGCTCGACGGCATCCTGCACGGCGCCCTGGGCGTGACCCGCCCCTTCTACTTCGAGCGCCAGCCGAACGTGCGCTTCCTGCTGCCCTACGACGCCGCCATGGGCCACGGCAAGGCCTACCAGCGCTTCGCGAAGACCCATGGCGAGGGCAAGATCACGCCCCACGGACCCCACCGCGACTCCTGGCTCGACTGCCCCACCAACGCGGTCAACGTCTGGATCGCCGTCGGACCGGTGAAGACCGGCAACGGCCTGTCCATCTTCACCGATGCCTACGGCGTCGACCTGCCCTACACGCCGAAGGGCGAGATCACGCGGGAGGTGGCGCCGGGCAGGCCGCTCAACTTCGACATGGCGCCCGGCGACGCCCTGCTCTTCCACGGCGACCAGCTCCACGCCAGCGAGCTGAACTGGACCGACGAGACGCGCCACGTGGTGAGCTTCCGCCTCACCCTGGAGCGTCCCCACTTCCGGGACCTCCAGTACCACCACTACGCCCACAGCGGCTTCCGCAAGGGAGCGCTGCGGCCCCTGGCCGAGCTGCCGGCCAGCCTGTCCTGGAAGTGGCTGGCCACGCGCGTGCGCTTCCTGGGACGCAGGCTCTTCGGCCGGAGCTCCGCGCCAGCGGCGACGACGGCGACCGCTCCGGCGGAGACCGGCGCCGCCGTCGAGCTCGACGCGAACGAGATCCCGGTGGGCGCGCTGCACCCGGTGTCGTCGCGCATCTGCGCCACCCGGCTGGCGGACGGTCGGGTGCTCGCCTTCGCCCGCCACTGCCCGCACCAGGGCGCCGACCTGACGCGCGGGTTCGTCGAGGAGGGCCGCATCGTGTGTCCCTGGCACAACCTGCACTTCGACCTCGAGAGCGGCAGGGGCCCGTGCCAGGCCATGAAGGGCCTGCGCAGCCACGCCGTGGAGCGCGACGGAGACCGCGTGCGGATCGCGACGGCGTCGGGCGGCGCGTCGGTCTAGCGGCGTGCGCGGCGTCGCCATCGCCTTCGTCGCCTGCCTGGCGATCGGCTGCGGCGCCGACGCGGCCGGGGAGCGCGCGCAACGCAGCGGCCGCGCGATCGTCGACGTCCGTCCCGACGGCGGCTTCACCACCCTGCTGCGCGGCGAGTCGCCGGACCACTTCGACGGACCCCGCGACGTGGCCGCGACGCCGGACGGCGGCGTGGTCGTGGTCGGCGGGACCGAATCGCCCGACTTCCCCACCACGCCCGGCGTGCACCAGCGGCGCTTCGCCAGCGGCGGGACGAAGCTCGGCAGCTTTCCCGAGATGGACGTGTTCGTCACCCGGCTCCACCGGGACGGACGCGTCGCCTGGTCGACCCTGCTGGGCGGACCGAACTACGACCGTGCCTACGCGGTGGAGGTCGATGCCCGGGGCTTCGTCGTCGTGGCGGGCCGCGCCGGCGACGGCTTCCCCACCACCGACGGCGCGCTCCAGCCCGGCTTCGCCGGCGACGACGCCCCCAACCGGGCCTACGGACCGCAGGACGGCTTCGTCGCCCGCTTCGATCCCCGGGGCCGGCTCGTCTGGTCGACCTACCTGGGCGGCCCGAGCTTCGGCTTCGTGCGCGACATCGATCTCGACACCGACGGCAACGTCTACGCGGCCCTGCGCGGCAGCGGCCCCTTCCCCTACGTGACGCCGGGCGCCTTCCAGACGCAGCCCGGCGGCGGCAGCGACGACGTGCTGGTGAAGCTCGACGCCGGCGGCGGCCGCGTCCACTGGGCGACCCACATCGCCCGCGAGGGCGACGAGGGCGAGCCCACGGTGCGGGTGGACGCGCGGGGACGCGTCTACGTGCTGACGTCCACCACCTCCGACGGCTGGTTCCCGTCCGGCGAGGGCTACCAGACGCAACGGGCCGGTGATGCGGACCTGCTGCTGCTGCGCTTCTCGTCGGACGGCGCGTACGAGGCGGGCACCTACCTGGGCGGATCCCGGATGGACGCCACCGAGACCCACCACCTGGCCATCGACCCGCAGGGCCGCGCGGTGCTGGCCGTCTTCACCACCTCGCCCGACATGCCCATTCCCACCGGCGCGAAGCCCTACCGCTCCGAGCACGGACCCAGCTCCCACGACGGCTACGTGGCGGTCCTCTCCCCCGACCTGGACGCGCTGGAGGCCGCCACCTACCTGGGCAACGCGGGCAGCAGCGGGGGCTTCGAAGGCATCGGCATCGACGCGGACGGAAACGTGTGGGCCGGCGGCGCCACCGGCGGCGGACTCGCGCCCTCGCCCGACGCCCTCCAGGCGGCCTTCGGCGGGAAGCGGGACGCGTTCGTGGCACGCTTCGCCCCCCGGCTCGATCGGGCCACCTACCTGAGCTACTGGGGCGGCCCGCTGCACGAGGGCGCGCGCACCCTCACCCTCGACTTCGGGGGACGCCCGGTCGCCGCCGGGCAGGCGGCCGGCGACGTCTTCGTCCTGCGCTTCGTCCCCTCCCGCTAGCGGTCCTCGTCCCCGAGGTAGCCGAGCGCCCGAAGCTGCTGCTGCAGGTCCGGCGTCGGCTCGTAGCGCGGCGCCCCGTGCGCCTCCATGCCGTCCAGGAAGGCCTGGAGCCAGGCCTCGAGCGGGCGCAACGCGTCCGGCGCGTCGGCGCGCACGTCACGGGTCTCGGCCGGATCCGCGCGAAGGTCGTAGAGCCGCGTCTGCTCGCGGTCGTGGTCCCGCACCAGCTTCCACGTGCCCATGCGGACCGAGGTCGCGCGCGCGCGCTTCTCGGAGCCGGCGGGCAGGTCCGGCAGCCACACCTCGCTGAAGACGGGCGCCGGGGTGTGCGCGTCGCCACGCAGGGTGGGAAGCAGGCTCGGCGAGGTGTCGAGGAGGCCCCCGCGCACCTCCAGGTAGTCGAGCAGCGTGGCGAAGAGCGCGCGCGTCTCGACCGGGACGCCCACGACCCTCTTCGCCTCCGGCTCGTCGGGCAGGACGATCACCAGCGGAACGCGCACCAGCTCGTCGTGCAGGTGGATGGTGTGGCCGAGCCAGCCGCGCTCCAGGAACTCCTCGCCGTGGTCCGCGACGAACACGACGGCCGTCTCCTCGTCCAGGCCCAGCGCCGCCAGCCGGTCGAGCACGCGCCCGACCTGCGCATCGGTCCAGGCGATCTCCTCGTCGTAGAGGTCGAGCAGGTAGCCGACGTCGTCCGGCGTCAGGCGGTCGCTCGCCCGGCGCAGCTCCTCGATGTCGAGGCCCTCGCGCAGCCAGCCGCCGTAGCCCTCGGCCAGCGCCAGGTCCGGATGGTCGCGAAACGCGTAGTGCGGATCGAAGTAGTGCAGGAAGAGCAGGAAGGGCCGCTCGTCCACGGCCTCGAGCCAGCCGATCGCGGTGTCGCTCACGCGCTGCGACGTGATGGCGTGGTGGCCGAGCGACGCGCGGGCGTCGTAGTGGTCGAAGCCCTGGGCGAAGCCGTGGTCCGCGTCGACGAAGAGGTGGCTCACCACCCCGGCGGTCGCGTAGCCCGCCTCGCGCAGCACCTCGGCCAGCGTGGTCTCCCGCTTGCGGAGGCGGCCGTAGAGCGACACCGCTCCGTGTTGACGCGGATAGCGGCCGGTGACGATCGAGGCGAAGGCGGGCAGCGTCCACGGCGCCTGGGAGACCGCCGTGGCGAAGGTGGTGCCCCGGGCCGCCCATTCCGCCATGCGCGGCGTGCGCCCGACGGCCGGGCCGTCGCCGGCGAGCGAGGTGCGATCGAGCCGCAGCGTGTCGATCGCCACCACCAGCACGTTCTTCGGGTTGCCGGCCCGGAGCGCCGGAGACGCGCCTCCGATCGTCGCGAGCCAGGCCACGCCGACGGCCAGCCACGGCAGCGACCAGGTGCGCAGGCGCGCGCCGTCCAGCGGATCCGCCGAACCGGCGTCCATGCGCGGCCTCAGCGCGACGACGAGCAGCAGCGCGCCGACGGCGACCGCCCCCCACGCCTCCGGCTGCCGCGCGGCCTCGAGCGACTTGTAGGGCGGGCGCAGGGCGTGGGCGAGCGCCAGCGTCGGCAGTGCCAGCGCGGCGAACAGGGCCATGCGTCGCAGGCTTCCGGGCAGACGATCCCCCAGCCGTGCGAGCCAGGGCCGTCCTACCATGCAGAGCGCCCACCAGCAGAGCGTCAGCACGACGCCGAAGGCCAGCCAGTCGGCGAGCACGCGGCGTGCGGCGAGCGACGCGTTCCGCTCGAAGCCGAGCGCCCAGTAGCCGTTGAGTCGGATCTCGGCGAGGGCGACCCCCAGCCCCACCAGACCCGCCGCAGCGATCCAGAACGCCGCTCCCCGCAGCGCCTGCCCGGTCATTCCACGTACCCGAGCGCGCGCAGCGCCTCGATCTCGACGTCGCTCCGCGGGGGCGCCGCCCCTGGCGCGGGCGCGTGCTCGCCCACCCAGTCCGCGGCGCGCCGACGAAGGGGCCCGGCCCACGGCGCGTCGGACAGCGGCCGTGTCTCGGCCGGATCGGCGGCGAGGTCGTACAGCCACTCGCCACCGCGGTCGTCGCGGAACAGCTTGTGCTCCGCCTCGACCCAGGCGCGCAGCACCCGGTCGAAACGCGCGCGCAGCGCCGGATCGGCCAGGTCCTTGTGTCGCGTCCAGTAGAGCTCGGTCACCTGGAGACCGCCGGTCGGTGCGGTTCCCGGGAAGGCCGGCAGTCCCGCCGCCGCCAGGACCCAGCGGGTCACGTCCTGGGGCTGCACCGGCCGGCCGTCGCGCCCCGCCGCGAAGCCGGGTGCCCGCACCAGCAGCGGCACGAGCGTCAGCGCGTCGTAGAGGTGCTTCGAATGCTCCACCAGGTCGTGCTCGCCGAACAGCTCACCATGGTCCGAGAGCACGATCACGACGTCGTCGCCGCCGACGCCGAGCGCCGACAGGCCGTCCAGCAGGCGACCCAGGTGTTCGTCGAGGAAGCGCAGCTCGCCGTCGTACCCCAGCGACCAGGACTCGACCAGCGCGGGCGACAGCGGCTCGCCCTCCCGCATCAGCCGTTCCGTGTGCCGCATCCACCGTTCCGTGTAGGGTAGCAGCTCGCGATCCACCCGTTCGATCTCGGGCGTGTAGCCGTCGCGCAGGTGGATCGGCTGGTGCGGGTCCATGTAGTTCAGGAAGAGGAAGAGCGGGCGGTCGCGCAGCTCTTCGGCGACCTGGAGGGCCATCGACGTGACCCGGTCGGCGGTGGGATAGGCGCCTACGCGGGGGACGCGGTCGCACAGCCAGAGGTCGAAGCCGCGCGAGAGCCCCAGCG
Organism: Myxococcota bacterium; assembly: GCA_050618055.1. Lineage (GTDB taxonomy): Bacteria > Myxococcota_A > UBA9160 > UBA9160 > SMWR01 > CALDCK01. The sequence continues at coordinate 3,799 of JBNLVK010000031.1, read as the reverse complement.
ACGCGCCCAGGTAGGCGCGGTTCGCTGCGATGCCCACGGTGGTGTAGCCCGCGTCGCCCAGGGCCTCGGCCAGGGTCGGAACGTCCTCGCGCAGGGCGAGGGCGTCGCCGTCGGAAGGCGCACCGGGCGTGTAGGCCGCACCGTGGGCGCCGTGCTCCACCGCGTGCAACCCGGTGAACAGGGAGGCGTGGGCCGGAAGCGTCCAGCTCGAGCTGCTGCGCGCCCGGTCGTAGACGCGCGCCGACCGCGCCCAGGCCGCAAGGCGCGGCATCGTGTCGTGGTCGTAGCCGTAGAGACCCAGCCGGTCGCGGCGCAGCGTGTCCAGCGAGACCAGCACCACGTGCGGCCGGGGGGCTCCGGCCGGCGCCGCCGCCTCGGCAAGCGCGTCCAGCTCCCGCGCCACGTACAGGCGATCGATCCAGCCGATCCCGCCCAGCCGGTCGGCGACCCGCGCGACGCGGTCGTTCGCGGCCAGCGGCGTGAAGCGCAGCGCCAGCGCCGCGCCGCACGCGAGGAGCGCGATCCATGCAGCCGAGCGTCGGACCACTTCACCTCCGTGGGGAGGGGGACAGACGATGGACGGTCAGGTCTCCGAAGACGGCGGCCGGCACGTAGTCTCGCGCGAGCAGCGCGTCGAAGGCCGGGAAGCGGTCGAGCTCGGCGTCCTGGCCGAGGATTCGCCGGCTGGGCGGCGCCACCACGATCACCTCGGGCGGATCCGCCGAGAGCGCCCCCAGGAACTCGCGCCGGTAGCGCTCGCGCAGGTCGCCGCCGCCGGCCATCAGCAGGGGCATGGCGTAGCCGAAGCGCGTCGGTCCGCTGCGGCCCGCCAGGAAGGGGATCGCCGCATTCCAGGCGTAGATCACCACGCCGTCGTCCGCTGCGGTCTCGGCGCGCAGCCAGTCGGCCACCCGCGCCTCGTTGCCCGGTGCGTCGCCGAAGTGGTCGAGGTAGGCGTAGCGGTCGATCGCACCGGTGGCATGGCGCGCCCACTCGGCCGCCTCGCGCAGCGGGTGGAGCGCGGCGCCCAGCACCACCACCGCCGCCGTCGCCACCGCGAAGCGCCGCGCCAGCGCGCCGCCGTCGGCGGACAGCGCGTGCAGCCCGGCGAAGCCGAGCAGAACCAGCGGCCCCTGGACCGGCAGCCAGTGGTAGGTGAAGAAGCGGTTCTGCACGGCCACGATGCCGAGCGTCACCAGCGCCCAGCTTCCCATTCGGACCGCGTCGCCGGGCCGCTCACGCCACAGCCAGCCGGCGCCCACCAGCGCCGCCGCGACCAGCGGCGCCGCCACCGTGCCGTTGCGCAGGAACTCGGCGACGCCCTGCACGCGGCCCAGCGGATCGAGCCCGAGCGAGCCGGCGTAGACCTGGGACGGATAGCGCCAGGCGGCCTCGACGGCCGCGTCGAGGGCACCCTGCGAGGCGAACCAGGCCCAGGCGAGGCCGAGACCCGCCGCGAACGCGGCGGCGAGCAGCGCCATGGCCGTCACGAAGCCCGCGCGATCGCCGGCCAGCCGGCCACGCCAGCCCTCCAGCGCGAACACGCCGAGCAGGAGCACGTAGAGCGGCTTCACCAGCACGGCGAAGGCGCCGAAGACGCCGGCGCACAGCCACGGCCAGCGGCGCCCCTCGCGCGCGGTAGCCACCGCGGCCACGACCAGCAGCATGCCGAAGCCCACCCAGCCGTCGGGCTGGGCGGTGTGCCAGTACGCGCCCGACAGGTACCAGAGCACGAACACCGCAGCGGCCCAGCGCGCCCACGCGAGCGGCATCCAGGCGGCGGCGATGCGCTGGCACGCCCAGGCCGCGCCGGCCAGGAACACCAGGTCGACCGCGCGGATCGCCCCGCTCTGGCGACCGAAGATCGACTGGGCTACAGCGAACACGTAGTGGGTCGTGGGCCCCTTGATGTCCCACGCGTCGCGATAGGGCATTCCGCCCTGCACGACGACGTCCCCCACCCAGGCGAAGATCCCCTGGTCCCAGCCGAAGGGCCAGGTCCAGTACGCCGGCGCCAGGACGGCGATCACCAGGTAGGGGAGGCCCGGCGGTGACCACCGGGAAGCGATGAGTCGGCTGGCTTCGGGCATGCGGGCGTCCCCGGACTCGTGGCACGCGACGCGGGGGACGTCGTGAGGCGCAACGTAGCATGAGCCGCACACGGAGCCTCGTGGCGCTGGCCCTCGTGGTGCTCGTGCTGGGCGCGGCCCTGCACGCGACGTACGGCGACACGTTCGTCGGCATGGAGCCGCTCTACCGCGGCGCCCACGCCGAGGGCAGCGACGACGCCTACATCACCTTCCGCTACGCACGCAACCTGCTGGAAGGCCACGGTCCGGTCTTCAACCCGGGCGAGCGCGTCGAGGGCTACACCAACCCGCTCTACACGCTGCTGATGCTCCCGCTGCTGGCCTGGGGCGGCGACGCCGGGATCTACCGGCTCTCGGTCGCCGCCACCACCGCCTGCGCCATCGCCGCCCTCTTCCTGTTCCTGGCGATCGTGCGCGAGCGGCTGCCGGACGGTGCGCCGGGGTCGGCGGCGCTGCTGTTCGCCGCCACGCCCTCGCTGTGGGTGGCGATCGCGTCCGGGCTCGAGTCGGCGCTGGTGCTCGCCTTCCAGCTCGCGCTGTGGCTGGGAGCCGAGCGCGCCAGCGATCGCCCGGAGCGCCGCCACCTGCCCTGGCTGCTCGCCGGCGCCGTGGGCGCCGTCCTCACCCGAGCCGACGGCTTCGTGTTCGTCGGCATCGTGGTGGCCTTCCTGGCCGCGCGCGGCCGGCTGCGCCCCGCCGCCCTGACCGCCGCCGCGCTGGCCGTCACGCTGGGCGCCCACGTGGCCTGGCGCCTGTCCTACTACGGGTACCCGCTTCCCAACACCTTCTACGTGAAGGTCTCGGGACCGCTCTTCGAGCGCATCCTCGAGGGCGCGAAGCGGCTGCTGCGCTACGGCGCCAGCTACTACCCGAGCCTGGCGCTCTACATCGCGGCGCTCGCCTGGGGCGTCGCGCGCGCGCTGCCCACCCTGCGCCCCGCGCCCGCGAGGCCGCTGCTGCCGGACGGCTTCCGCTTCGAGCTCTTCCTGGCGCCGGCGCTGCTCGCCTACTGGGTCTACGTGGGCGGCGACTACTTCGGCGACCGCTTCCTGCTGGTGCTCTACCCGGCCGGCATCCTGTTCCTGCTGGAACGCCTTAGCGCAGTGGCGGCGCACCGGCGCGACGCGGTGGTCGCCGGGCTGCTGGTCGTGCAGCTCGGGGCCTTCGCCTGGAGCCCCAACCTGCTGTGGCGCAGCCCGCGCTACGACTACTGGATCGAGCTGGCCGCGTACCTGGAGGAGCGCCACGACGATCCGCTGCTGGCCATCGACGCCGCCGGCAAGGTGCCCTTCTTCACCGGCTGGCGCACCGTCGACATGCTGGGCCTGAACGACGCCACCATCGCCCACGGCACCGCCGAATCGTTTCGCACCCCGGGCCACGACAAGTACGACGCCGAGTACGTGCTGTCGCGCGAGCCCGACCTGATCGCCGCCTGGATCCAGCGCAACCGGGACATGAAGTACGGCCTGGACCGCGAGCGCTACGAGGACGCCGGCTACACGCTCGCCTGGGTGATGAACGCCGGCCTCGCGCCGCGCGACGAGAACGTGGTCGACGTGCGCGGCGCGACCGAGGCGGAGACGCAGCGCCTCTTCGACGAGGGCTACGTCTACGGCGTGCTGGCGCGCGCCGAGTGAGCGTCGCGGCTGCGCCACACCACGATCTGGCCGTCGCGCAGCGTCCCCCAGAAGGTCTCCGCCGGCTCG
>JBNLVK010000030.1:0-7452 GCA_050618055.1 Myxococcota bacterium | reverse complement strand
TCATCGCCCGCGGCCGGCCGCTGCCGCGCGAGTACCGCGAGCTGGTGCTGGCGGCCTACACGCCCGGCTCCTGATCAGGGCGCGGCCAGCGCCTCGGCGAAGCGGTCGAGCGCGTTCATGGCGCCCTGGGCGCTGCCGCGGAAGCCGTTGACCAGGATCGAGAAGGTCAGGCGCCGGCCGTCCGCCGCGCGGGCGTAGCCCGACAGGCCGGTCACCCGGGTCAGCAGACCGGTCTTCGCGCGCACGCTGCCGACCGCCTCCTCGGCCCGGTCCTCCAGCGTGCCGTCGGCACCGGCCAGGGGGAGCGCGGCCTCGAACTCGGGCGCAATGGCGAAGTCGCCGGCGCCGTGGCGCAGCGCCGCCACCAGCAGCCGCGGCGTCACCCGGTTCTCGTAGGAGAGTCCCGAGCCGTCGCGCAGCACCAGTCCCGCGGTGGGGAGCCCCAGGGCCTCGAGGCGCGCCTGCACGACCGCGGCGCCGCTCGGCCAGGTGCCGGCTCCGCCGGTCTCGCGCGCCCCCAGCGTCTTCAGCAGCGCCTCGCCCATCTGGTTGTTGCTGTACTTCATGAACAGGCGCACCACCTGGGACAGCGGCTTGCCCTCGAAGGCCACCAGCTCGTGGGCGTCGGCCGGCGTGTAGCCCACCCGGGTCCCTCCGCGGACCTCGATGCCCAGGGCCGCCAGCTGCATGCGCAACACGCCGCCGGCGTAGCGTGCCGGATCGAGCACGCTGCGATGCAGGGTCTTCGCCTCGCGGCCGGCGGGCATGGCGCCGCGCACGATCACGCGCTCCACCCCGTCGCCCGGCTGCCGGTCGACCAGCAGCGTCGAGCGCGCCCGCGACGAGCCGGTGATGCCGCGCTGCGAGAGGGCGAGCCGCGGGATCGGCGGATCGACCACCACGCGCAGCGGATCGCCCTGGGCGCCGCCCGGCTCGACGGTCACGGCGAAGGCCCCGTAGTTGACGGTCAGCGCGCCCACCGGAGCGTGGTAGGCCCGCGAGCCGGTCTTCCCCCAGCTCGGATGCCAGCGCCGGCCGTCGAAGGCCGAGTCGTCGAGCACCAGGTCGCCGTCCACCCGGCGCAGGCCGGCGCGTCGCAGGTCGGCTGCGATGCGCCAGAAGTCCTCGGAGACGAGCGTCGGATCGCCGGAGCCGCGCAGGTAGAGCGTCCCCACCCGGCCCTCAGCGTCCGGTGCCCGGTCGGACAGCAGCGGCGTGGTGAAGCGGTGGGTGGGGCCGAGCACGTCGAGGGCCACCAGCGCGGTCAGCACCTTGTGGTTCGAGGCGGGGATCAGCGGCTCGTCGGGCGTGCGCGCGAACAGGGGACGGCCGGCCGCGTCGACCACCAGGGCGGCCACCCGCGCGCCGCGCAGGGCCGGGGCCTCGAGCGTGGCCTCGAGCCGCGAAGCCAGGTCGGCCGCCGGGGCCTGGGCGGCGCCCAGGAGCACGGCGAGCCAGAGCAGGACCCCCCGACGGGCCGTTCGCGCCGAGCGCATGGCTCACACCCCTTCACACGTCGCCTCGCCGGCCCCAGCGGAAGGTGGGCGGCGGGCGATCGTGGGGGGATTGACTCGAAGCAGCTTATCCCCGAGCTTGCGAAGGGGCAATTCGCGGCGTGGGTGGATGGGTGAGAGCGCCGCGCCCCGGTGGAGTGCGCCGTTGCTCAACTGGATCTGGCTCGGCCTCGTTCTCGCCGCGGTCGTGTGCGCGGCGCTGACCGGGCAGATGGAGGCGGTCTCGACGGCGGCCTTCGACAGCGCCAAGGGCGCCGTCTCGTTCGTGATCGGCCTGACCGGCTTCATGATCTTCATGCTCGGGCTGATGCGTATCGCCAGCGACGCGGGCCTGCTGCGCTGGATCGCCCGCGGGCTGGCGCCCCTGCTGCGACGCCTGTTCCCCGACGTGCCGCCGGACCACCCGGCCATGGGCGCCATGGTCATGAACATGGCCTCGAACATGCTGGGTCTGGGCAACGCGGCCACGCCCTTCGGCCTGAAGGCGATGGTCGAGCTGAACAAGCTGAACCGGCTGCCCGGCGTGGCCACCGACCCGATGGTGCTGTTCCTGGCCATCAACACCTCGGCGATCACGCTGATGGCGCCCACCGGCACCATGGCAGTGCGCTCGGCCGCGGGCTCGGCCTCGCCGGCCGCCATCTGGATCCCCACGCTGATCGCCACCACCTGCTCGACGGTGGCGGCGGTCAGCGCCTACTACCTGCTGCGCGGTCGCAAGCGCTTCGCGGCCCGCCCGCTGCCCGACGCGGACACGGTGGACGCGCCGGAGGAGATCGACGTCGAGGTCCCGGCGGTGGACGCCGCGGACGAGCGCGCGCCGCTGGGCCTGGGCCGCGGCGCGCTGCTGCTGGGCGTGGCCGGCGCGCTGCTGATCGGCCTGGGCATCGAGGTGCAGCGCCTGGCCGCCGCCGACGGCCTGGCCGCGGCGGTGAAGCAGATCGCCGAGCACTGGCTGATCCCGCTGCTGATCGCGGCGCTGCTGCTGGTGGGCGTGGCGGGCCGGGTGCGCGTCTACGAGAGCGCGGTGGCCGGCGCCCGCGACGGGCTCGACGTGGTGGTCCGCATCGTGCCCTACCTGGTGCTGATCCTGGTGGCGGTGGGCATGTTCCGCGCGTCGGGTGCCCTCGACTTCATGATCGCCTGGCTCGATCCGATGACCAGCCGGGTGGGCTTCCCCGCCGACGCGCTGCCCATGGCCCTGCTGCGACCGCTGTCGGCCTCGGGCGCCTTCGCGGTGATGGCCGAGATCCTCGACTCCCAGGGCCCCGACTCCTTCACCGGCATGCTGGCCTCCACGCTGATGGGCTCCACCGAGACCACCTTCTACGTGCTGACCGTCTACTGCGGCGCCGCCGGCATCCGCGAGGCACGCCACGCCCTGCCCGCCTGCCTGATCGGCGACGTGGCCGGCGCCGCCGGCGCGACGGTCGCCTGCCACCTGTTCTTCGGCTGACGCCGTGGGCGCCGACGCGACCGGCTGGCTGGAGGACGTGCGCCGCGTGGTGCGCGAGGCGCTCGGCTGCGAGCCGGAAGCGGTCGAGCCGCTGGCCGGCGCCCTGGGCCTGCGCCGCTTCGCCCGGGTGACGCTGCCGGTCCCGCCCGGGCGGCTCGTGGCCCGGGTGGACGCGCCGGAGGATCCGGCGGGGCGCCCGCCGGGCATTCCGCCGGAGCCCGCCCTCGAGCCGGTGCGCGCGCTCTTCGAACGCGGCGGGCTGCCGGTGGCCCGGCGCCTGGGCGGCGACGCGGCGTCCGGAATCGAGCTGCTGGAGGACCTGGGCGAGACCTCGCTGGCGCGGCTCGCACCCACGCTTCGGGACGCGGAGCGGCGCGCGCTCTACACCGATGTGTGTGGGTTGATCCCGCGCATCCAGGCCCTGCCCGACCCGGGCGACGTGCCCGCCTTCCAGCGCCACATGACCGACGCCTACTTCGCCTACAAGGCGGACCTCTTCTGCCGCCACAGCCTGTCCGGGGCGGGCGACGCCGCCCGGCGCTGCGTGCGCGACGCCTTCGCCGCCATCGGCCGAGAGATCGCCGCGGCGCCCCAGCGCCTGGCCCACCGCGACCTCCAGAGCGAGAACGTGCTGGTGCGCGACGTTCGCGGCGAGCGCCGGCTCGGTCTCATCGACCTCCAGGGCGCCCTGTGCACGGCGCCCGAGTACGACCTGGTGTGCCTGCTGCGCGACTCCTACGTGGAGCTTCCGCCCGACGAGATCGCCGCCCACTTCGAGACCACCCGGGACGCCCTGCCCGACGTGCCGGACCCGGAGACGTCGGCCCAGCGCTTCGACCTGCTGACGCTCACCCGCAAGGGCAAGGACCACGCCCGCTTCCTGTACGCCGCCGAGACCCGCGGCGACCGGCGCTACCTGCCCCATCTGCCCGCCACCGTGCGCCACCTGAAGCGGGCCGCCCGCGACGCCGCCCGCCGCGACCCCGGCCTGGCCGACCTGCGCGACGTGGTGGAGGGGCTGTCGGAGGACGCATGCGGGCGATGATCGTGGCGGCCGGGCTCGGCACCCGGCTGCGTCCGCTGACGAACCTGGTGCCGAAGCCGGCGGTGCCGGTCTGCGGGCTGCCGATGATCGCCTACACGCTGGCGCTGCTCCGGCACCACGGCGTGACGGAGGTGATCGTCAACACCCACCACCTGCCCGCCATGCTCGAGCGGACCGCCACCGAGCACTGCCCGGTGGGTCTGGCGCTGCGCTTCTCGCGGGAGGAGACCCTGCTCGACACCGGCGGCGGCATCCGGCGGGCCGCCGGCTTCCTGCGCGAGAGCGACCCCTGCCTGATCGTGGGCGGCGACATGCTGCTCGACGCCGATCTCACCGGCCTGGTGTCCCGGCATCGGGACCGGGGCGACGCCGTGTCGATGCTCCTACGGGAAGATGTGCGCGCCGACACGTTCGGGACGGTGGGCGTGGACGACGAGGGGGTGGTGAGACGCATCGGGAGCCGGCACGACCTGGGCGGCGCCACCCGCGCCGGCGTGTACACGTGGGCGAACGTGGTGTCGGCCCGCGCCTTCGACGCCCTGCCCGACCGCGAGGCCTTCAGCCACTTCGACGACTGGATCGTGCCGCTGCTCGAGGCCGGCGCCCGCGACGTGCGCGGCGACTTCGCCCCCTGCACCTGGGAGCCGGTGGGGACGCCCCGGGAGTACCTGGCCGTCAACTTCGCGCCGCCCGCCCTCTCCTACCTGGACGTGGCGGCCGAGGCGCGCCGGCGCGGCGTGCGGCTCGAGCCCGGCCTGGTGGTCGGTGCTGGCGCGAAGATCGGCGCGGGAGCTAGCCTCGCGAACACCGTGGTGTGGAGTGACGAACACGTCCCGGCCGGCGCCCGACTCGAAGACGGGGTCTTCGCGGGTGGCCGTTTCCACGCGTTCGGGGCCGACGCGCCGTGAGCGAGGTGCTCTTCGTCGGCACCAGCGACGCCTTCGGCGCCGGCGGCCGCCGCCAGTCGGCCGTGCTGCTGCGCGGCAGCCCGGGCACGACGCTCATCGACTGCGGCGCCACCACCACCCAGGGGCTCGACGCCGTGGGGGTCTCGCGCGACGAGGTGGAGACGATCCTGATCTCCCACTTCCACGGCGACCACTTCGGCGGCGTGCCGCTCATGCTGCTGGCCGGCCAGTACGAGGACCGGCGCAAGCACGCCCTGCGCATCGCCGGTCCGCCCGGCATCGAGGCGCGGGTGCGCCAGCTGGCGGTCGCCATGGGCTACCCGCTCGAGAAGCACGACTGGTCCTTCGACATCCGCTTCGAGGAGCTGCCGCCGGGTCGCGAGCTGGAGCTCGGTCCGGCGCGGGTGCGCGCCTTCGAGACACGCCACTCGCCCGAGTCGTGCCCCCACGGCCTGATCATCGACAGCGGGAACGAACGCATCGCCTACTCGGGCGACACCGGCTGGTTCGACGGGCTGCCGCGCGAGGTGGCCGGCGCGAACCTGTTCATCTGCGAATGCACCTACCACTCCTTCGACTTCGAGTTCCACCTGAACCACGGCCAGCTCGTCGAGCACCGCGACGCGTTCGACTGCGGGCGCATCGTGCTCACCCACCTGGGCCAGGAGATGGTGGAGAAGCGCGGCTCGGCGGCCTTCGACACCGCCGACGACGGGATGATCGTCAGCCTCTGAGACGCCCCGTGCGCCCCGGCACGATCTCGCCCAGCACGGCGGCGCGCGAGGCGCCGGTGGTGCGCGGCAGGTGGTTCGGCAGGCCGAGCAGCGCGTTGCGGCCCATCAGCGAGAAGGCCATCGCCTCGGCCGCGTCCGCCGGCACGCCGGCCGCGTCGAAGGGCTCGACGGCGGTGCCCGGCAGGGCCGTGCGCAGCGCGTCCATCATCGACGGGTTGCGCGCGCCGCCGCCACCCACCAGCAGCCGTGCGACCCGGCCCGACGCGCCCAGGTGGTGCTCGCAGGCGTGGGCCACCGCGCGGGCGGTGAAGGCGACCAGCGTGGCGACCAGGTCGTCGACGTCGCGGCCCGACTGGCTCCACTTGGCGTGCAGCGCGTCGGCCTCGTCGCTGCCGTAGCGCTCGCGACCGGTCGACTTGGGCGGCGGCGCCCGCAGGAACTCGTCGTCCATCAGCGCCGCCAGCAGGCCCTCGTCGACGCTGCCCCGCGCCGCCCGCAGGCCGTCCCGGTCCATGCGCTCGCGGCCGCCGGTCTCGCGCTGGATCACGCCGTCGACCAGCGCGTTGGCCGGCCCCACGTCGAAGGCCACCACGTCGTCGGGCGAAGCCCCCGCCGGCAGCCAGGTGACGTTGGCGATGCCGCCCAGGTTCAGCGCGACGCGGTCCTCTTCCTCGTCGAGGAAGGCCGCATGGTGGAAGAACGGGGCCAGCGGGGCGCCCTCGCCGCCGGCGGCCACGTCGCGCGGACGGAAGTCGGCCACCGTGGTGACGCCCGTGCGCTCGGCGATCACCGAGGGATCGCCGATCTGGAGCGTGGCCCGCGCCTCCGGGTGGTGCGCCACGGTCTGGCCGTGGGAGGCGATGGCATCGACCTCGTCGAGCGCCACGCCGGCCTGCTCCGCCACGGCACGCGCCGCGGCGGCGAAGCGCTCGCCGAGCACCACGTCCAGGGTGACCAGCTCGCGCAGCGTCTCGCCGGGCTCGGTGCGACCCGCCGCCAGCCGGTGGATGCGCTCCTGGAGATCCGGCTCGAAGGCCTCTTCGCGGTGGCCCAGCAGGCGGAACGGACGCCCGTCCCGCGCCTCCCCCCACTCGACCAGCGCCGCGTCGACCCCGTCGGCCGACGTGCCGGACATGAGCCCGATCACCCGCATGGGGCGGAGGGTACTCTACGGCGGTCCGGTGTCGAAGGAGCCGGACGACGCGGCATCGAGGCGCAGCCGGTACGACTCGACCGTCTCTTCGACGAACCGCTGGCCGTCGAGCTCGTACACGATGCGGAAGGGGAGCCGGCGGCCGTCCACCTGCCGGTGATCCGAGAAGCGCGCGGCGAGCTGGCCGGCGCCCAGGGTCGGCAGCGTGATGGGACCGCGCGCGGCGACGAGCCGGCTCTTCGCGTCGAACCACAGCCGGTAGCGCGAGCGGTCGGCGCTACACACCGCCTCGAGGGCGTGGGTCGCCTCCGGCGGACCGTCCAGCGGCGGCAGCGCCTGCCAGCGGAAGGCCGGCCCCGCCAGCTCGTCCAGGGTGACGACCGCGAGCCAGCGCGCGAGACTGCGGCTGCACGGGCCGCCGGCCGGCTCTTCCGCCACCAGGGCCGTCCCCAGATAGGAGCGCAGCATCTCGCCGTCGGAAGCGAAGCTCTGGTCGTCGCCGGTCGTCTCGAGCGTCAGGCGGAAGCGGTCGGGACGCTGGAACGCCAGCTGCCAGCGCCAGCGGCCGGGGAAGCCGTAGTGCACCACCAGGTCGGAGGTGCGCTGGAAGCCCTGGAGCGGTCCGCCGCGGGAGATCGGAAG
>JBNLVK010000029.1:0-41482 GCA_050618055.1 Myxococcota bacterium | reverse complement strand
ATGAGCCACGGCGACAAGGTGCTGCGGGTTCCCGAGGGCTTCACCGTGATCGGGCGCAGCGAGGGCTCGCCCTTCGCCGCGGTCCGCCACGCGGAGCGGCCCATCTGGGGCCTCCAGTTCCACCCGGAGGTGGTCCACACCGAGGGCGGCGCCGCCATCTACGAGAACTTCGCCCGCCGGATCTGCGGCTGCCCCGGCGACTGGACCACGGAGACCTTCATCGACGAGGCCACCGCCGCCGTGCGGGCACAGGTGGGGCAGGGTCACGTGGTGTGCGGGCTGTCGGGCGGCGTCGACTCGTCGGTGGCCGCCGTGCTGGTCCACCGCGCGGTGGGCGAGCAGCTGACCTGCATCTTCGTCGACAACGGCCTGCTGCGCGCCGGCGAGCGCGAAGAGGTGGAGAGCCTGTTCCGCCAGCACCTGCACATCCCGCTGGTGGTCGTGCGCGCCGAGGATCGCTTCGTGAAGGCGCTGGCCGGGGTCGACGACCCGGAGAAGAAGCGCCGCATCATCGGTCACCTGTTCATCGAGGTGTTCGAGGAAGAGGCGAAGAAGCTCGGCGACGCCGACTTCCTGGTGCAGGGCACCCTCTACCCGGACGTCATCGAGAGCGTCTCGGTGAAGGGCCCGTCGGCGACGATCAAGTCGCACCACAACGTGGGGGGCCTTCCCGAGCGCATGCGGCTGGCGCTGGTCGAGCCGCTGCGCGAGCTGTTCAAGGACGAGGTGCGCGAGGTGGGCCGCACGCTGGGCCTGCCCGAGGTGCTGGTGGGCCGCCACCCCTTCCCCGGACCGGGCCTGGCCATCCGCGTGGTCGGCGAGATCACCCGGGAGCGGCTCGACACGCTGCGCCGGGCCGACACGATCGTGGTCGACGAGATCCGCCGCGCCGGACTCTACGACCGTCTCTGGCAGGCCTTCGCCGTCTTCCTGCCGGTGCGCAGCGTGGGCGTCATGGGCGACGAGCGCACCTACGAGGACGCCATCGCCGTCCGCTGCGTCCAGAGCGTCGACGCCATGACCGCCGACTGGGCGCCCCTGCCCGACGAGGTCCTCCGCACCATCGGCACGCGCATCATCAACGAGGTGAAGGGCGTGAACCGGGTGGTGTACGACATCTCCAGCAAGCCCCCCTCCACGATCGAGTGGGAGTAGAAGGGTGAGCAGCAGCCCTTTCGTCCACCTTCACCTCCACAGCCAGTACTCGCTCCTCGACGGCGCGATCAAGATCGACCCGCTGTTCCAGCGGGCGAAGTCGCTGGGCATGCCCGCCGCGGCGCTGACCGACCACGGCAACCTGTTCGGCGCGGTCGAGTTCTACGAGGGGGCCCTGCGCCAGGGGGTGAAGCCCATCCTGGGCTGCGAGGTCTACATCGCCAGCGGCTCGCGCTTCGAGAAGGAGAAGCGCGAGCGCGACGAGTCGGGCTTCGACGCCATCAACCACCTGCTGCTGCTGGCGATGAACGAGACCGGGTACCGGAACCTCATCTACCTGGTGAGCAAGGGCTACCTGGAGGGCTTCTACTACAAGCCGCGCATCGACATGGACCTGCTGCGGGAGCGCAGCGAGGGGCTGATCGCCACCTCGGGCTGCCTGTCGTCGATGGTCTCGCGGGCCATCACCGGCGGGCAGCCGAACACGGCGTGGCAGCTGGTCGAGGAGTTCAGCGGCATCTTCCCGGACCGCTTCTACCTGGAGCTCCAGCGCCACGGCATCGGCCTCCAGGACCAGGTGAACGCCGAGCTCACCAAGATGGCGGTGGATTTGAAGCTCCCGCTGGTGGCCACCAACGACGCCCACTACCTGATGCAGGACGACCATGCGCACCACGACGCGCTCCTCTGCATCGGCACCGCCACCAACCTGGACGACCCGAACCGCTTCAAGTTCGACGGCCACGGATTCTACGTGAAGGACGGCGAGGAGATGCGGGAGCTGTTCAGCGACCACCCCTCCGCCGTCACCAACACGCTCGAGATCGCCGAGCGCTGCAACGTGGACCTGGGCATCGACACCGGCGACTACCACATGCCCGAGTTCCAGGTGGGCGCCGGCGAGACCCGCGAGTCGGTGCTGGAGCGCCAGGCCTGGCAGGGCCTGCGCGCGCGGCTGGGTCTCGACCCGGACGAGCCCCTGCCCGCCAAGTACGGCGAGTACCAGAAGCGCATGGAGCACGAGCTCGGCGTGATCACCTCCATGGGCTTCGCCGGCTACTTCCTGATCGTCTCCGACTTCATCGGCTACGCGCGCAAGCACCGCATCCCGGTCGGACCGGGCCGCGGCTCGGCCGCCGGCAGCCTGGCCGCCTACGGGCTGGGCATCACCGGCGTCGACCCCATCGAGTACGACATCATCTTCGAGCGCTTCCTGAACCCGGAACGCGTCTCCATGCCCGACATCGACGTCGACTTCTGCATGAAGGGGCGCGACCAGGTCATCAAGTACGTCGCCGACAAGTACGACGGCGAGGGCGACGACGGCAAGCGCGTCGCCCAGATCATCACCTTCGGGAAGCTCCAGGCGCGCGCCGTGATCCGCGACGTGGGCCGCGTGCTGGGCATGACCTACGGCGACGTCGACCGCATCGCCAAGCTCATTCCCGACACGCTGGGCATCAGCCTGGACGAGGCGATCGAGCAGAGCCCGGAGCTGCGCGCGCGCATGGAGGCCGACGGCCAGATCCAGCAGCTGGTGGAGACCGGCCGGCGCCTGGAGGGGCTGACCCGCCACGCCTCGACCCACGCCGCCGGTGTGGTGATCGGCACCAGACCGCTGATCGAGACGGTGCCGCTCTACCGCGACTCCAAGTCGGGCGACATCGTCACCCAGTTCGACATGCGCTGCGTCGAGAAGATCGGCCTGATCAAGTTCGACTTCCTGGGGCTGCGCACGCTCACCACCATCGCCGCGGCCGAGCGCCGGGTGCGCGAGCGGGGACAGCCCGACTTCGACATCGAGAAGATCCCCTACGACGACGAGAAGACCTACGAGCTGCTGGGCAGCGGCAACACCGAGGGGGTGTTCCAGGTCGAGTCCCAGGGCATGACCGAGCTGGTGGTGAAACTCAAGCCCCGCTCGTTCAAGGAGCTGATCCCGATCGTCGCCCTCTACCGTCCCGGCCCGCTGGGCTCGGGCATGGTGGACGACTTCATCAACCGCAAGAACGGGCTGACGAAGATCGAGTACCTGCTGCCCGAGCTGGAGGAGCTGACGGCGGAGACCCTGGGGGTGATCGTCTACCAGGACCAGGTGCTCCAGATCGCCAACCGGCTGGCCGGCTACAGCCTGGGCGAGGCGGACCTGCTGCGGCGCGCCATGGGCAAGAAGAAGCCCGAGGAGATGGCCAAGCAGAAGGAGCGCTTCGTCTCCGGCGCCACCGAGCGCGGCATCGACAAGAAGAAGGCCGAAGAGGTCTTCGCGCTGATGGCCGAGTTCGCCGGCTACGGCTTCGCCAAGTCGCACTCGACCGCCTATGCGCTGATCACCTACCAGACCGCGTACCTCAAGGCGAACCACCCGCGCGAGTACCTGGCGGCGCTGCTCACCACCGAGTCGGGCAACCACGACAAGCTGTCGCGCTACATCGGCCACGCCCACCATATGGGCATCGAGGTGCTGGCGCCGTCGGTGAACGAGAGCGCCCGCGACTTCACGGTCGTGGACCAGGGCATCCGCTTCGGGATGGCCGGCGTGAAGAACGTGGGGGAGGGCGCCATCGAGTCGATCCTGGCGGCCCGCGAGGAGGGCGGACCCTTCGAGAGCCTGTTCGACTTCGCGGCGCGCATCGACGGTCGCCGCGTGAACCGGCGGGTGGTGGAGAGCCTGGTGAAGTGCGGCGCCTTCGACAGCCTGCACGAGAGCCGCGCGCGGGTCTGGCAGTCGCTCGACGTGGCGCTGGAGGCCGGCACCCGGGTGCAGCGCGATCGCGAGATCGGCCAGGAGAGCCTGTTCGGCGGCACCCCCGAGGCCACCGCGGAGCCCGACCTGCTGGAGGCCGCCGAGTGGACCGATCGCCAGCGGCTGGAGTTCGAGAAGGAGGTGCTCGGCTTCTACGTCACCGGGCACCCGCTGTCGGTGGTCGAGCCGCTGCTGCTGCGCTTCACCGACACGCGCGCCGGCGACACCGAGGGGAAGGAGGGGCGCGACGTGCGCATCGGCGGGCTGGTGACGTCGTTCCGCGAGACGCGCACGCGGCGGGGTCAGCTGATGGCCTTCGCTACCCTGGAAGACCTGGAGGGAGCCTTCGACCTGGTGGTGTTCGCCGAACCCTATGCCCAGTACGGCAGCCTGATCAAGCAGGCCCACCAGTCCGAGGGCGAGGACGGGCCGAAGCCCCTGCTGGTGAGCGGCACCCTGGAAGGGGGCGATCCGCCGAAGGTGCTGGTGCGCGAGGTGCTCGAGCTCGACCGGGCCGAGGAGAAGCTGGCCCACCGCCTGTGCATCACGATCCGCTCCGAGGAGGCCACGCCGGACCGGCTGGTGGCCATGCGCGACCTGCTGAAGGGGCGCCCCGGCGACTGCGCCGTGAACCTCCACGTGGTGATCCCGGACGAGAGCGAGACGGTGATCGCGCTGGGCGGAGTGCGCGGCGTGCGACCCGACGACGGCCTGCGCCGCGACCTGGACGCGCTGTTCGGCCGGGTGGTGTCGGAGCTGGCGCTGTGAGGCGGGCGCGGGTGCTCGCGATCCTGGGGCTCTTGCTGGTCGCCGCGCCGGCCGCGCCGGCGGCCGACCTGCGCCAGGTGGAGTCGGTGGGGGTCGTGCCGATCCTGCGCGACGGATCCCAGCGGCAGGCGCCGCGCGACGCGGCCCTCGACGCGGCGGTGGCCCGCGGCGTCGAAGGCGTGGCCCAGTCGATCCTGCCCGCCGGCTGGCAGGAGGCGCTGGCCCCGGACACGACGCGCAGCGCGCCGCCGGGCGAGATCGAGGCGCGCCTGGCGCCGGCCCTGGGCAAGGACCCCTTCGAGTACGCCACCCGCTACCGGATCCTCGAGGACCGCGGCGTCCGCGCGGCCCTGCTCACCCGGAACCCGGAGGCCGAGACCGAGTACGTGGTGGTGGTCGAGGTCTACGTGGACGCCGGGCGGCTGCGGGAGCGCTTCGAGGCCGCGGGCTGGATCCAGCCGGGTCCGGACGGCGGCAACGGGCCGACCGTGCGGGTGGTCCTCCAGGACCTCGCCTCCTTCGGGGCCTACGACGCCTTCCGGCGCAGCCTGCTGGACGAGCTGGGGGTGGATTCGGCGCTGCCCGTCGACCTGGCGCGGGGACGGGCGGTGCTGGCCGTCCGGGGTCCCTACGACGCGGAGGGGCTCCAGCAGGCCCTGGTGCGCCACTCCGGGGTGGACGGGCTGCGGGTCGTCCCCCTGTCCCGCGAGGGCGACACGCTGACCCTGCTGGTCGACTACACGCCGCCGGCGGCCCCCGCGCGGGACGAAGCGGACTCCGAGTCGCCCGATCTGGCGCCCCCCGATTGACACGCGTCGCCCGAATCGGTATTGAATTCGCTGCCTTAGGCCCCGGCCTGCGGCGTATCCGAGTTTCAGGCACGTAGCTCAGTGGCTAGAGCACCACCTTGACACGGTGGGGGTCGGCGGTTCAATCCCGCCCGTGCCTACCAGACCCAACCGAGAATCCGGAATCGACGAACCGATGCATTGCCCGCGTTCATGAGTCGCACGACGCCTTCCCGGCGAAGGGTGCGTTCGGCGTGGGAGATCGTCGCCGCGGATCCGATTCGGAACCAGGGGCACGCGGGCATCGCCTGAGCGTGACCCCCCACTCCGGACGGCGCCGCGCGCGCACCGTCCGCGGAGGAAGCGGGCATAGCCGAATTCAAGAGGAATCGCAGGGACGAGGGTCCCCGCATCAACCAGATGATCCGTGCCCCCGAGATCCGAGTGATCGGTGCCGAGGGCGAACAGCTGGGCGTGATGACGCCCCAGGACGCCATGGCGCAGGCCGACGAGGTCGGACTCGACCTCGTGGAGGTTGCGCCGGGCTCGCGCCCGCCGGTGTGCCGGATCATGGACTACGGACGGTACAAGTACGAACAGAAGAAGAAGGCCGGCAAGGGCAAGGGACACGCGGCGAGCCTCAAGGAGGTGAAGCTGCGGCCCCGCACCGATCAGCACGACATGGACTTCAAGCTGAAGAACGCCCGGCGCTTCCTGATGGACGGAGACAAGGTCAAGGTCACGGTGATGTACCGCGGACGGGAGATGGTGCACCGCGAGCTGGGTCGCAAGCAGCTGGACAAGGTGGTCGAGCTGCTCGGGCCGATCGCGGCCGTCGAGAACCCGCCGCGCATGGAAGGACGCCTGCTGTCGATGATCCTCGTGCCGAACCGCGAGGCGATCGAGGCGGCCAAGAAGGCACAACCGGTGGAAGAGAAGCCCGAAGAGACGCCCGCCACCGGCGCAGGAGAATGAGCGCGGGAGGGGACCCCTCGCGGGCCAGGAGAATGACATGCCCAAGATGAAGAGCCATCGCGGCGCCGCGAAGCGCTTCAAGAAGACCGGGACCGGCAAGATCAAGCGGTCCAAGAACAACAAGCAGCACATCCTCACCAAGAAGACGGCCAAGCGGAAGCGCAAGCTGCGCAAGCCGGCGCTGGTGGCGGCCGTCGACGAGAAGCGCCTGAAGCAGATGCTCCCCTCCTAGGGAGCCACCGGATCGACCGCGCGCTCCCGGGCGCGCGCCAAGGAGACACCACATGCCGCGAGTCAAGCGCGGGGTCGCCGCCCGGCGACGCAAGAACCGCATCCTCAAGGAGGCGAAGGGCTACCGCGGGGGTCGCGGCAACCTGCTGAAGAGCGCCCGCGAGGCCGTCGAGCGCGGCTGGCGCTACGCCTACCGCGACCGCAAGCAGCGCAAGCGCAACTTCCGCGCGCTGTGGATCGCGCGCATCAACGCCGCCGCCCGCGAGCACGACCTCTCGTACAGCAAGCTCATCCACGGCCTGAAGGAGGCCGGGGTCGAGGTGGATCGCAAGATCCTGGCCGAGCTGGCCGTGGAGGATCCGAAGGCGTTCGGAGAGCTCGCCGCCCTGGCCAAGTCCGCCTAGCGAACGCGCTGTGCCCGACGGAACACCGGACCTCGAGGCCCAGCTGGCCGAGGCCCGCCAGGCGATCGCGGACGCGTCCTCGAAGCAGGACCTGAGCGTCGCGAAGGCGCGTTTCCTGGGCAAGAAGGGCTCGGTCTCGGGCCTGCTGCGCCAGATCGGCCGTCTCGACCCCTCCGAGCGCAAGGCGTTCGGCGAGGCGGTGAACCGCGCCAAGGCCCAGATCGAGGAGTGGGCCGGCGAGCGGCTGGCGGCGCTCGAACGGAGCGCCACCGAGGACCGCCTGGATCACGCCGTCGACGTGACCCTGCCCGGCGCGGGTCCACCGGCGGGGCACCTGCACCCGCTCACCCACATCACCCGCGACATGGTGCAGTTCTTCACCTCGCTGGGCTTCTCCATCGAAGAGGGCCCGGAGGTCGAGACCGAGTACAACAACTTCGAGGCGCTGAACATCCCGGCCCACCACCCGGCGCGGGACATGCAGGACACCTTCTTCCTGGAGGGCGGCGCCGTCCTGCGCACCCACACCTCGAACGTGCAGATCCGCGCCATGACCGGCCGCACGCCGCCGTTCCGCTTCATCGCGCCGGGCCGCGTCTACCGCCACGACCTCTCACCGCGCCACAGCCCCATGTTCAACCAGATCGAGGGCTTCCTCGTCGACGACCGGGTGACCCTGGGCGACCTGAAGGGCGTGCTGCTGGCCTTCGGCCGGCGCCTGTTCGGCAAGGAGACCGAGCTGCGCTTCCGCGCCAACCACTTCCCCTTCACCGAGCCCTCCGCCGAGCTCGACTACTCCTGCGCCCTGTGCGACCGCAAGGGCTGCAAGGTCTGCTCGGACACCGGCTGGGTCGAGTGGGGCGGCTGCGGAATGATCCACCCGAAGGTGCTCGAGCGCTGCGGCATCGATACCGAACGCTTCCAGGGCTTCGCCTTCGGCATGGGCATCGACCGCACCGCCATGGAGCGCTTCCAGATCCCGCACCTGCGCCACCTGTTCGAGGGCGACGTGCGCGTGCTGGAGCAGGTGTAGCCGTGCGCCTTCCGCTCGACTGGCTGGCGGAGTGGATCGACCTGCCGGGCGACGACGCCATCGTCGAGCGGCTCTCGCTGTGCGGCTTCGAGGACACCATGGTCCACGCCGCCGGGCCCGATCTCTCGGACATCGTGGTGGGCGCCGTCACGAAGCGCGAGCCCCACCCGAACGCCGACAAGCTCTCGGTGTGCACCGTCGACGTGGGCGACGGCGAGGCGCGCACCATCGTGTGCGGCGCGCCGAACGTGGACGGCGGCCAGAAGGTGGCCGTCGCGCTGCCCGGCACCCGGCTCCCCGACGGCACGAAGCTCAAGCGCAGCAAGCTGCGCGGCGTGGTCTCGGAGGGGATGATCTGCTCGCAGCGCGAGCTGGGCCTGGGCGACGAGCACCAGGGTATCTGGGTGCTCGACGCGTCGGCGCCGGTGGGCGCGTCGCTGCCGAGCGTGCTCTCCGCCGACCACAAGGTGCTCGAGGTGGGCATCACGCCCAACCGGGGCGACACCGCCTCCGTGCTGGGCCTGGCCCGCGAGATCCGCGCCATCTTCGGCGGCCAGATCCGCGAGCCGGAGAGCGCCCCCGAAGAGACGGGCGCGCCCGCCGCCGACGCCGTCTCGCTCTCGATCGAGGCCGGCGACGGCTGCTTCCACTACGTGGCCCGCGTCGTGCGCGGCGTGACGGTCGGCCCCTCGCCCGACTGGCTGCGCGCGCGCCTCGAGGCCGCCGACGTCCGCTCGATCAACAACGTGGTCGACGTGACCAACCTGGTGCTGCTCGAGCGCGGCCAGCCGCTCCACGCCTTCGACCTGGCCAAGCTGCGCGGCGGCCGCGTGGTGGTGCGGCGGGCCGGGGAGGGCGAGCCGCTCACCACGCTCGACGGCCAGGAGCGCAAGCTGCTGGCGAGCGACCTGGTGATCGCCGACGCCGAGGGTCCGATCGCGCTGGCCGGCGTCATGGGCGGGGCCGACAGCGAGGTGGGCGACGCCACCCGCGACGTGCTGATCGAGAGCGCCCACTTCCACCCGACCACGGTGCGGCGCACCGCCAAGCGGCTGGGCCTGCACAGCGAGGCCAGCTATCGCTTCGAGCGCGGCGTCGACGCGGCCGGCGTGGGCATCGCCGCCGACCGGGCGGCGCGGCTGCTGGCCGAGCTGGCCGGAGGCCAGGTGGCGTCGGGCACGGTCGAGGCCCGCGGCGACGATCCGGGCCACACCGGGAGCGTCGCGCTGCCGGTGGCCAAGGCGAACCGGCTGCTCGGCACCGACCTCTCGGCCGACCAGGTGGCCGGCCTGCTCGAGCGGGTGGGCGTCTCGACCACCCGCCAGGGCCAGGGCGACGATGCCACCCTGGTGGGCCGCATCCCCAGCCACCGCAACGACCTCACCCTCCCCGAGGACCTGATCGAGGAGGTGGCCCGCATCCACGGCTACGAGAACATCCCCACCACGCTGCCGGTGGGTCCGCTGATGCCGGCCGAGCTGCCGGCGGGCTGGGTGCTGGCCGACCGGGCGAAGACCCTGCTGGCCGCCCAGGGCCTCATCGAGACCATGACCTTCCCGTTCATCGGCGAGGACGACCTGGCGGGGCTGCGGCTCGAGGCCGGAGACCCACGGGCCACCGCCCTGCGGCTGCGCAACCCCATCCAGGAGCGAGACGGCCTGCTGCGGCCCCTGCTGCTGCCGTCGCTGCTGCGCGTGGCCCACCAGAACCGCAGCCGGCAGGTCGACCGGGTGGCCATCTTCGAGGTCTGCCGGGTCTTCATCCCCAAGGGGAAGGCGGAGGGGGACCCGCCGGTGGAGCTGGCCGACGAGCCCCTCAGCCTGGGAGCCCTGCTGATCCGCGGCCAGGACAAGCACCTGTGGAGCGAGGCCAGCCCGCCCCCGCTCTTCCACGAGCTGCGCGGGGTGACAGAAAGGCTTTTGACGGGGCTGGGTTACATGGCATCATTGCGGAGCGGGGGGAGCGCCACGTATCTGCATCCGGGAGCACAGGCCGAGATCGTCGTCGCGGGGAAACCCGTGGGTTCCGTCGGCGAGCTGCACCCGGGCGTGGCTGCAACCTTCGAGATCGATGTGTCGTGTGCGTGGCTCGAGCTGAACCTCGGTGCGCTGGCGGCCGCAGAGAAGAAAGATGTCCAGTTTCGGGAGGTTTCGCGGGAGCCGTCGATCCGTCGGGATGTTGCGGCGCTGCTCGAGCGATCTCAGCCGGCCGGCGAGGTGCTCGAGGCGATTCGCAAGGCGTGCGGCAACGATCTTGTTTCCGTCGAGCTTTTCGACCGTTACGAGGGAAGAGGGGTGCCGGAGGGGCGCGTGAGCCTGGCCTTCCGCCTGGTGTTCCAGCGGGCCGACCGGACCCTCTCGGATGCGGAGATCGGCAAGAGCATGGATCGCGTCGTCCGCATGCTGACGAACCGTTTCGGAGCGGAGCTGCGGTAGCCGCCTGCGCGGCGCCGGACCCAAAGGGGGAGGACCGATGACGAAGGCCGACATCGTCGAGCACATCTACGAGCAGGTCGGATTCTCGAAGAAGGAGTCGGCGGAGCTGGTGGAGAAGGTCTTCGAGGCGATCAAGGAGACCCTCGCCAACGGCGAGAAGGTGAAGATCTCCGGCTTCGGGAACTTCGTCGTCCGCGACAAGAACTCGCGCAAGGGCCGCAACCCCCAGACCGGCCAGGAGATCCTGCTCGAGGCGCGCAAGGTGCTGACCTTCAAGCCGAGCCTCGTGCTGAAGAACATGCTGAACGAGGAGCCGCCGCCGTCCGCCGGCGAGGCGTCGGGCTCCGGGTCGGGCGACGGCACGCTCTAGGCCCTACATTCCCGGCACACCGACCGCACGATTCGGGGGGGATCATGGCGGAAGCGACCGGTGCCACGAGCACCCAGGCGTCGGAGAAGCGCTACTACCGCATCGGCGAGGTGGCCAAGCTGACGGGCGTGAAGCCCTACGTGCTTCGCTACTGGGAGTCCGAGTTCCGCTGGATGGCGCCGCAGAAGTCGCGCAGCAAGCAGCGGCTCTACCGCAAGCGCGACATCGACATGATCCTGCTGATCAAGAAGCTGCTCTACGAACAGCGCTTCACCATCGCCGGCGCGCGCAAGAAGCTGCGCGACATGGGCGTGGGCAACGCGCTGGAGACCGGCGAGCTGGTCTTCGAAGGCGACCACCGCGCCCGCTTCAAGAAGATCCGCGAAGAGCTGGCCGCGATCCGGGCCGCGCTCTAGAACGGCAGCGGCGCCACGCTCGCGCCCCACAGGACCAGCCAGAGCAGGAGTGCGGCGCTGCCGAAGGTGCCGATGGCGCGCAGGGTGGTGAAGTCGAGGGCCTGGCGGATGGCCACGACCACCGCGGCGAAGGTCCACAGGCGGGCCGCCAGGTCGATGGACAGGCCCAGGACCGGCGGCGGCACCAGCACGAACAGGCGCAGCAGCGCCGGCGTGAAGGCGAAGCCGGTGGTGCGCAGCACCTCGGCGAAGTCGCTCTCGGTCTCGGGACCGCGAAAGAAGCTGGCGCCGACCATGAAGGCGAAGGCCGATCCGCCGAGCCAGAG
Source organism: Myxococcota bacterium (assembly GCA_050618055.1). Lineage (GTDB taxonomy): Bacteria > Myxococcota_A > UBA9160 > UBA9160 > SMWR01 > CALDCK01. The sequence goes on along the minus strand of JBNLVK010000029.1, from coordinate 29,838 downwards.
CGTCAGTGGCTCGATCGTCGACAGCAGCACCTGGTAGGCCAGGCGCTCGCCCGCGACCCCCTGCTGCACCCCGATGGCCCAGCGGGCCACGCCGATGGCGGCGCAGGCCGCCAGCACCACCAGCGTCGCCTGGCCGATCGCGCTGCGGTCCGCCTCCACCTCCTCGTAGGTGTCGGCGTGGAGCAGCGCCGCCCGTCCCATGCGCCGCAGCAGGCCCTTCATGCGTCCCCGTCGCCGAACAGGCGGCGCATCAGCCGGTCGAGCGCCCCGCGGATGCCCACCTCGTCGCTGGCGGCGTTGAAGCCGCGCAGCACGTTCTCGGTCGAGGTGCAGTCGCTCTCCTCGCCCCGGGCGTCGCGACACGGCACCCGCACCGGCGCCCGCTCGGAAAGCTCCTGGGCCGCCTGACGCACCGCCTGGCGGTAGGGCTCGTCGTCGGGGCTCTCCTCGAAGGCGCGGGCCAGCAGGTCGTTCCAGCGCGACAGCCGCGCGGCGATCTCCGGGTCAACGTCCTCCTCGGCGGCGGCGCGCTGAGCGAGCCGGTAGTAGCCGTAGGTGAGCGACGAGAGTGCCAGGTACGCCTGCTCCTCCGAAGCGCCGCGGGCCACCGCCTGCTCGACGTCGTCGAAGCCCTGCTCGCCGCCCTCGTCGAGGGCCGAGAAGAACGCGCCGTAGGTGTCCTTCGCCGGCGACAGGCACTGGGGCACCTCGCCCTTCTCGGGCAGCGGGCAGTAGGCCCCCGGCGCCGGACGGTCGGCGGCTCCGGCGGCGGCGACCATCCCCAGCGACGCCAGGCCGGCGAGCAGCGCCCTCACGCCGCGCTCACGCGCCGTCGGCGGGCGCGAGGTCGAAGAACAGTCCGGCGTTCAGCCCCAGCCACAGCGGCCCGGCGCGGAAGAAGCGCTGCGACCCTTCTCCGTGTCGCAGCACCACCTCGGCCTCCAGCACCTCCAGACGGTCGTCCAGCTCGCCCACGGCGCGCACGTTCGGGATCGGGTCGAGGCCCTTGCGCAGGTAGGCTCCGTGGATGGACCCGGCCTCGAGGGGCGGCGAGGTGGGGTCGTTCAGCTCGGGGGCGTGGACGTTGGTGTCCGGGTCGCTCGCCCCGGCCAGCACGTAGTGGTCGTGGGCCTTGCGCCGCAGGCTCTTGCCGTGGGCCAGCAGCAGGCGGAACTCGCGTCCGTGGGGGCCGCGCAGGCCCAGGAAGAGCGGGTCGTCGGACGCGGCCAGCAGGCTGTCGCCCACCTGGATGCGCACCTCGATCCGGCTCAGCGACGACACGGGCCCTCCGCGCCAATCTCCGCAAATGGGCTACACACGGGATCGGCGCCGGAAAGGTAGGGGGGCGCGTGGCCGAGGGTCAAGCGGACAGGCGAGGGAAGGGCGGAAGCGTCCGCCGCGGCCGGGCGACGGCGCTCGGTACGCTGGCGCTGTGCCTGACGGCCGCGGCGCCGGCGGGCGCGGCCGACCCCTGCGCGCCGTGGCCCGGCGAGCCCGATCCGCTGCCGCGGGTCGACGCCGACGACGAGATGCTGGCGCGCTGGGCCGAGCTTCGGGCGCGCGAGCTGTCGGACGCCGCCCGCGACCTGGAGCCGGTGGCGCCCCTGCGCGCCAACCACCTGTGGCGACGCGTGCTGTGCCTGGACCCGGGCAGCGACGCGGCGGTGGCGGGTCTGGCGCGCACGCCGCTGGCCGCCGTGCACCAGCCGGCGCTGGTGACCCGCGCCGCCGACGCGACCGACGCCGACGTGTGGGCCGCCCTCGATCTGCCGGTGCGGGTGCGGCTTCCGCAGCCGGAGCCCACGCCCGCGGCGACGCCCCAGCCGGCGGCCCCCACGCCGTCGGCCTTCGACAGCGGGGTGGCCGAGCTCGAGGCGCAGGTGCGATCGGCGCGCTTCGAGGAGGCGCTGGCCGGCGCCGACGCCGTGGCCGCGTCCGCCGAGAACGGCGAGCAGGCGGCGCGCGCGCAGGTGCTGGCGGCCACGGCCGCGCTGGCGCTGGGTCGCGAGGCCGACGCCGACGCCCACTTCCGCCGCGCGCTGTCGGCCGACCCGGGGCTCACCCTCGATCCCATGACCACCTCGCCGAAGGTGCGCCGCGCCTTCGATCGCGTGCGCGAGGCCAGGCCGTGAGCGGCCCGCTGCGAACGGGGCTGTGGGTGCTGGCGCTCGCCGCGGCGGGCTGTGCCGGTGCGCCGCCGCCGCCGGCCGTCGACGCGCGGGCGCCGGTGCGCGTCCGCGTCGAGATGCTGGGCGGCTTCGCCGCCGAGCGCGCGCCGCTTCCGCCGGGACGGGTGGCGCTGGTGGTCGACTCGACCGCCAGCATGGCGCGGGCCACGGCCGCCGGACCTTCGCGCATTCGCGGCGCCCGGGCGGCCGCGCGGCGCTTCGTGTCGACGCTGCCCGCCGCGACGCCGCTCGACCTCTACGTCACCGGCAACGACCGCGGCGCCGCCTGCGACGACCCCATCACCCCGCGCGACGGCGACCGCGACGACTTCGACCGCGGGCTGGCCCGCATCCGCTCGCGCGGCGAGGGATCGCTGGCCACGGCGCTGGCGGCGCTGCCCGGTGCGGCGGAGGACGGCGGCTACGAGCGCGTGGTCGCGGTCAGCGCCTTCGACGACGGCTGCGGCGACGACCTGTGTCCGGTGGCCCAGGGGCTGGCCGACCGCGGCGTGCGCGTCGACTGGGTGCGCATCGGCGAGGTGCCGCTGCCCGAGTGCCTGACCGAGCTGACCCGCGGTCTGCCCGCGGCACCGCCCGTGCCGTGGGACACGGCTCGGCCCGTGCCCTTCCACGTGCAGACCGCCGGCGCCGACCCGGCGATCGTGGTGTGCGGTGAGTCGGGCGGCCTGCCGGTGCAGCTGGCGCCGGGCCGGGCCGAGGTGGTGGTGAAGCTCGACCCGCCGCTGCGCGTGCCGCGCAACTTCCTGCCCGGCACCCGCTGGGTGCTCCAGGTGATCGACTTCCCCGGCCTGGACCCGCCGGAGCGCCAGTGGCGCTGGCATGCCGACGCCGCGCCCGCCGGCACCGGCGCCCTCGCCGCAGGAGGCGAAGCCGCCCCGTGAGCGCGGCGGCCCACCAGGGCGCGGAGCGCGATCCGTTCGGGCTGAGCGCCAGCCCCGAGGTCTACGTGCCGACGGCGGCGCTCGACCGCGTGGTGTCCGACGCGCTGGCCGCCCTGGAGGGTGGACGCATTCCGGTGATCGCGGGGCCCACCGGCCTGGGCAAGAGCCTGGCACTCCAGCTCCTGGGACGCGCGGCCGCCGGCGGGCGCCGTCCCCTCTACGTGCCGTTCTGCAGCCTGTCGCCGGAGGACCTGGCGGCGCTGGTGCTGGGCCTGCTGGAGGAGGAGCGCGCCGGGGATCCTGAGCGGGCGCTGCTCGACGTGGCGGCGCGTTCGGCCGCCCGCGGCCAGCGGCTGCTGCTGCTCATCGACGACGCGGCGGCGCTGCCGGGCGAGACCGCCGCCCAGCTGGCCCACTGGGCCGCCGCCACCTCCGACGACCTGGAGATCGCGCTGGCCGGGCTGCCGGGTCCGTCGCTGCGCCACGCCCGCGACGCCTTCGGCGATCGGGCCGAGGAGGTGCTGCTGATCGGCGGTCTGCGTCCCGACGAGCTGCGCCGCTACGTCGACGCCCACCTGGACGCGGCCGGCGCCGAGCCCGCCGTGCGCGCCGCCTTCGACGACGCGGCGCTGGCCGAGCTGGCACGCGTCAGCGACGGCAACCCGCGGCGCCTGAACCTGGCCGCCCAGGCCATCGTGCGCAACGCGCAGGGGGTGGAAGCGGAGCCGGCGGAAGAGGCGCCGCCGCCGCGAGAAGCGCCGCCGGTGGAGCGTCCGCTGGCCCGGGCGGGCGCGTCCTTCGACGACCTGGCCACCGTCGGCGAGTACCGCTTCGTGCGCGGCCGCTTCGTCGACCCGGAGAGCGGCGAGACGCTGGCCGCCCCGGAGCCGGAGGCGATGCGCGAGGAGGTACGGGTGGAGGAGCGGGCGCCGGAGCCCGAGCCGGAGCCCGAGCCGGAGCCGGAGATCGCGCCCGCGCCGGAGCCCGAGCCGGAGCCGGAGCCCGAGCCGGAACCCGAGCCGGAGCCGGCACCGGAAGCCTCGCTCTTCGACGACGAGCCCGAGTTCGAGCCCGAGCAGGAGCCCGGGTTCACCGAGGTTCCCGAGCCGCACTACGCACCGCCGCCGCCACCGCGGTCGGGGGGCGGTCTGCGCTGGGCCGCGGTCGGCGTGGGGGCCGTCGCGTTCGGGGTGGGGGTGTGGTGGAGCCTGGGCGGCGAGCCCGAGGTGCTGCCCGCGCCGACCCGGCCGGTGCCGGTCCAGGCCGTCGAGCGGCCGGCCCCGCCGCCGGTGGTGGTGCAACAGCCGGTGGTCGAGCCGGAGCCAGAGCTGGTTCCGGAGCCCGAGCCGATTCCGGAGGTCGTGCCCGAGCCCGAGGTCGAGCCGGAGCCGGAGATCGCGGTGGCGCCGCCGGTCGAGCCGCAGCCCGTGGTCGAGCCCACCCCGGAGCCCACGCCCGAGCCGGAGCCCGAGCCCGCGCCGCCGCCGGCCGAGACCATCGCCGTCGCCATCAACGCCACGCCCTGGGCCGTCATCGAGATCGACGGCGAGGAGGTGGGCGAGACCCCGCTGGCCGGCATCCAGCTTCCCGTCGGCCGCCACCGCTTCACCGCCCGCATGCCGGACGGCACGGTCCGCGAGCAGGTGGTCCGCATCGACGCCGACACGACCACGGTGCTCTTCGACTAGCGGCCGGCGCGGGCGCCCGGTTGGCCGCCCCCCGACCCGTCGGCTACACCTCCCCCCGGTACGGGCCGTAGCGCAGCCTGGTTAGCGCGCCTGACTGGGGGTCAGGAGGTCGGGAGTTCGAATCTCCCCGGCCCGACCAAACGCGCGCCGCGCGGCTGGCACTGTCACGCCCCGCCCTCGCGCTGCGCTTCGTCGTCTGTCCCCACGACCTGCACCGGGATCGGGTCCGTAGCGTCCAGGTGCACGTCCCGCTGCGGGAAGGCGATGGTGATTCCCGCTTCCCGGCACAGGTGGTCGATGCGGTATCGCACGTCGCTCTCGATGGTGAGGCGCTCCAGCATGTCCCGCGAGCGGATCCAGAAGTAGATGCGGAACTGGAGGGCGTTGTCGCCGAACTCGCGGAACAGGATGGTCGGGGCCGGGCGCTCCAGGATGCGGCCGTGCTCGGCCACCGCCTTGCCCAGCAGGCGCTGCACCTCGCGGGTGGGCGACCCGTAGGCCACGCCCACGTCCACCCGGGTGCGGATGTCGTCGTCGGCCAGCGTCCAGTTCACCACGTTCTTCTCGAGGAAGGCGCTGTTCGGCACGATGATGTGGATGTTGTCGAAGGTGCGCACGCGGGTGCTGCGCGGCCCGATCCACTCGACGGTGCCGCGCTGGCCGTCCACCTCGATGATGTCGCCCACCTTGATGGGCCGCTCGGCCAGCAGGATGAGTCCGCTGATGAAGTTGTTGACGATGTTCTGGCTGCCGAAGCCCACGCCGATGGCGAGCGCGCCGCCCAGCACGGTGAAGGCGGTGAGCGGAATGCTCACGCTGCGCAGCGCGGCCAGGAAGAACAGCACCAGCAGGACGTAGAAGGCCAGGCCCTGGATGGCGGTGGCGGCGCCGGTGGCCAGCGACATGCGGCGCACCAGCAGCCGTCCCACCAGCCCCGACGCCACCCGCGCCACCACGAAGCCCAGCACGAACAGCAGCAGCGCCGTCGACAGCTTGCCGACCGTGATGGAGCGGTCGTCGACGGCGAACAGCTCGAGCTCCCAGGCCGAGACCAGCGCGCGGCGCGCGTCGTCGGCCCGGTCGGCCAGCGAGGGCCGCGCCGTCAGCTCGCCGATCTCGCCGGCCACGCGCTCCTGGAGCGCCAGCAGGTCCGACCAGGCCGCGCGCTCGCGGGTCAGCAGGTCGCGCTGATCCCCCAGCGCGTCCACCCGCCGCTCGAGCCAGCGCCGCTCGGCCGGCGGCGCGGCCCCGCTCGCGGCCTGCTCGGCCGACAGGGCGTCGGCCAGCTCCTGGCCCCGCACGTCCAGGAGCCGCAGCTTGCGCTCGATCTCGGCGCGCTCTGCCGTCAGGTCCGTCTCCCAGGCCAGCAGATCCTCGCGGCTGGCCGAGCCCGAGAGCGCCTGGATGCGGCGCTCCTCGAGCGTGCGCCGGCTCTCCAGGCGCGAGAGCTCGGTGCGGGCCGCCTCGACGCGCCGGTTCCAGAGCTGGAGCTCGCTGCGCAACGCATCGACCTCGGCGCGCCGGGCCTCGTTGGTCGGGTCGTCGCCCAGGCGCTGCTCGGCTCGCGCCAGCGCGCGCTCGCGGTCGGCCGCCTCGCGCTCGGCCTGCTCGAGACCGCGCTGCGCGTCGAACTCCAGGTCGTCGAGGGCGGCCGGATCGCCGGAGGTCGCCGCTTCGAGGGCCAGGTTGCCGCGCACCCAGCCCACCGTGTCGCTGAGCAAGCGCTCGTGACGTCGCTGGAGCTCGAGCCGCCGCTCGAGGTTTCCCACCTCCAGCGCCGCCAGCTCGCCGCGCGCCCGGGCGGCCCGGCTGGCCAGCTCGCTCTGCTCGAGCTCCTGGTGAAGGCGCGCCTTCTCGGCCGCGTCGCCCGCCTTGTCGTGCGCCTCGGCCGCGCGGCGCCGCGCCGTCTCGGCCTGCTCCACCGCATCGTCGGCCAGCTCGCGCGCCCGCTGCGCCGCCTCGAGGGCCGCCGACAGCGTCTCGGTGCGCTGGGCCTGGGCGTCGCGTGCGTCGGCCAGGGCGTCCAGCACCTCGAGCACGTAGGGCGGCGGCTTGGCCAGCTGGGCCGACGGACCCGACGCCAGGCGCTCCTCGGTCTGCTGCTCCTGCGCGCGCAGCTGCTCCCGGTTGCGCAGCACCTCGAGCTGCTCGCGGTAGATCTGCTCCAGCGCCGCCAGGCCTTCGCGCCGCGCGCCGGCCGCCGCGGACGCGTCCTCCGCCGCTCGGGCGTCGAGGGCCGCGATCTCGGCCACCACCGCCTCGAGCCGCTCCTCCACGGGCGCCGGCGTCTCCGGGTCCGCAGCGGGGGCGGCCATGGGAGCCAGCAGCAGGGCGAGGAGGAGCCAACGGGCCGGGTGCATGCCGGCGCGATACTACCGGAGCGTGCGGGTCGCTCGCGCGCCGGCCAGCAGGACCGCGCCCAGTGCGGCGGTCGCCCACAGGGGCAGCGGCACGGTTGGGATGTCGCCGTCCCACAGCGGGTTGCTGTTCGCGGCCACCTCGATGCCGTCCGAGAAGCCGTCGTCGTCCGAGTCGGGGTCCAGCGGGTCGGTGGCGTAGATCAGCATCTCCTCGCCGTCGAGCAGCCCGTCGTCGTCCGAGTCGGGGTCCATCGGGTCGGTCGGGAAGCTGATCGCCTCGGCCGGGTCCTCGAGACCGTCGCCGTCGCTGTCGGCCAGCGTCGGGTCGGTTCCGTACTTCTCGACCTCGTCATCGTCGGCCAGCGAGTCGGCGTCGGTGTCCACCAGGTGCGGGCTCGATCCATGGATCAGCACCTCATCGCCGTCGCCCAGGCCGTCGGCATCGCTGTGGTAGGCGCGGGGATCGGTGCCGGTGTCGCTGACAGAGACGAACACGCCGGTGCCGGTCTCGACGCCATCGGCCAGCAGGTCGTTGTCGTCGTCGGGATCGCAGGCATCGCCCATGGCGTCGCCGTCCGTGTCGAGCTGGTCGCCGACGCCGACGATGCCTGCCTGGGCCGCGCCGTTGGCGAGGGCCGGGCAGTTGTCGTCGCAGTCCGGGTGGCCGTCGCCGTCCGTGTCGGGCGAGGCTGGGCAGGCCGGCGGCTCCAGGCGGATCCAGTGGGCCTCCGACGGAACGCCTGCGCCGTTCACCAGGAAGAGCATGTAGTAGCCGGGCGGGGCCGTGTTCGCGTCGGGGGGCAGGGTGACGTCGAGAGCGCTTCCGGTATCGGTGAAGGAAACGGGCACGTACATCTGGTTCTGGTCGAAGTTGTGGGTAACGGCTGCCGGCCGCATCAGAGCGGCCGAGGCGACGGACGCGGCGTCCGGCGTCTGGATCGACACCGTGGTGCCGTAGACGCCGCTGGAGGGTCCGCCGGTGATGCCCGGTCGCGCGCCGCGGAACAGATAGGGGGGCCAGAAGATCTCGGCGCTGTGCTCGCCGTCGACGGGCAGGTCCTCGTTGTCGCCACCGGCGGCCAGCACGCGACCGTCGGGCAGCAGCATCGCGCTCGAGTGGTACATCCGCGGCGTGACCATCGAGGCCATCTGGGTCCAGGTGTCGGTGTCCGGGTCCCACAGCTCGGCGGCATGGACGGCACAGTCCGGGTCCTGCTGGTCCGCGGTCGTGCCGCCGATCAGCAGCACGTTGCCGTCGGGCAGCAGCACCAGATCGCCGCGCCGGCGCGGGAAGATCAGATCGGCCGCTCGCGTCCACTGGGGTGCAGGCTGGCTCAGGTCGATGATCTCGCTCTCGTTGGTGGCCGGGTTCTGTCCGCCCACCTTCAGGATCTTCGAGGGGCGGTACATGGCCGCCGAACCCCGGTTGGCCGAGGTGACGGAGGCGGTCAGGTAGCTCCAGCGCTGGGTCTGGAGATCGAGCTCCCAGGTCGGCAGCACGAAGTCCTGGATCATGGACGCAGCAACGTTACCCGCATAGGTGAGCCTTCCCGTGGGCAGGACGAAGATGAACGGGTAGCTCGGTACGTGGATCTTGGCGGGATGCAGGAGGGTCCAGGTGTCCGTATCCGGTTCGTAGACCTCCGGGGTGTCCGCGTACCGGATACCCGACTGCTGTCCGGACATCACGAGCACCCGTCCGTCGGGAAGGGCCTTGGCCGTGGGGTACCAGCGGGTCTCGTGCATGTCGGTCACGCGCGTCCAGCTTTCGGTGGTCGGGTCGAAGACGATGGCCAGCGTGGCGGCGTTGCTCGGGTTGCCACCGCTGCCGCCCATGGCGATCACGCGACCGTCGTCGAGCGTCACGTGCCCCGGGCACAGCAGGTTCCCGGCGCCCGGGGGCGGTGCGACCATCGTGTTCGTGTTCGTGACGGGGTCGTAGAGCTGGGTCTGGTAGTCTAGACCGCTTCGCCACCAGAGCACCTTGCCGGTGTGCACCAGCGCGGCGTGGGTGGCGCGGGCGGGCCAGTCGTCGACCGGCCCCCAGATCCCGACCTCGTCGTAGGGCATGGTCACGCCCGGCAGACCGAACGGGCCCGACGGGTTGCAGGAGGCGGGGGGCGGATTCTCCTCCTCGCTGCCGCCCTGCTGGCCGCCACCACCGGCTCCGGCTGCGAGGTAGGGCTCGTCGTCGTGGGCCTGGACCGGGGCCGAGAGTAGGGCGGCGAGCCACAGGACCAGCAACGGCCTCCAAGCGCAGCCGCGCCCGGCCGGCCGGCGCGAACGCCACCGATCCACGTCCCACATGCCCCTGAAGTGGCCTGCACGGCCGCACTCGTGACGCAGCTTCGTGAGATTTGACCCGCCCGCCGAGACCACGGCTGCCGGCCGGCTGCCGGTCCGCGGCGTTCCGCCCCAGGACCGCTGGCTTCAGGCCGGGGTCAGCAGCAGCAGCCGCACCACCAGCCACTGGCAGAGGCCGGTGATCAGCAGGATGCCCAGCAGGTTCAGCCAGACCCCGGCGCGGCACATCTGGCCGATGCCCAGGTGGCCCGAGCCGAACACCACCGCGTTGGGCGGCGTGGCGACCGGCAGCATGAAGGCGCAGCTCGCGGCGATCGTCACGGGCACGATCAGCGCCAGCGGCTCCACGCCGAGCCCGGGCGCCAGGCTCGCGAAGATCGGAATGAGCGTGGCGGCGGTGGCGGTGTTGCTCGTGATCTCGGTCAGGAAGATCATCAGCGCCACGGCCCCGCCCACGATCCACACGGCCGGCACGCCGTGCAGGAAGTGGATGCTGTGGCCCAGGAACTCGCCCAGGCCGTTGGCCCGGATCGCCGCCGACAGGCTGAGCCCGCCGCCGAACAGGATGAGCAGACCCCAGGGCAGCCGGTTGGCCGTCTCCCAGTCCATGGTGAAGACGCGCGGCTCGCGCTCGGCCGGGATCAGGAAGAGCGAGAGCGCCGCCAGGATCGCGATGCCCGGGTCGCTCAGGCCGGCCAGCGGCTGCAGGTCGCCCCAGCGCCAGGCGGTCAGCCAGGGCCGCGTGAGCCAGGCGAAGGCGGTGACGCTGAAGACGCAGAGCGTGATCCACTCGCCCCGCTTCATGGCGCCCAGCCCGGCCAGCAGCTCGCGAATGTGCTCGGCGCCACCCTCCACCGACGCGACCCGCGGCGGGTGGAGCACGCGGGTCAGCACGAGCCAGGCCAGCGGCAGGAAGAGCGCCACCACCGGCAGGCCCACCAGCATCCAGCGCGCGAAGCCGATCTCGATGCCCAGGTGCGACTTCACGTAGGAGACCAGGAAGAGGTTCGGCGGCGTGCCGATGATCGTGCCGACGCCGCCGATCGACGCGGCGTAGGCGAGGCCCAGCAGCAGGCAGGGCGCGAAGGCCGAGCCTTCGGAGCGGCGCTCCACCAGGCCGATCACGCCGAGCGCGATGGGCAGCATCATGACGGCGGTGGCCGTGTTCGAGACCCACATGCTGAGCGTGGCCGTCACGCCCATGAAGGCGGCGACGATCCGCGTCGGGCGCGTGCCCGCCCAGCGCAGGGTGTGGAGCGAGATGCGGCGGTCGAGCCCCCAGCGCTGCATCGACAGCGCCAGCACGAAGCCGCCCATGAACAGGTAGATCAGCTCGTGGGCGTAGGGCGTGGCGGCGGCTTCCAGGTCCGCGGCGCCGGTCAGCGGGAACATCGCCAGCGGCAGCAGGGCGGTGGCGTAGAGCGGGATCGCCTCGGTCATCCACCAGACGGCCATCCACACGCCCACCGCGGCCGTGGCGCGGCAGGCGTCGGTGAGCGGCACCAGATCGCCCTGCGCCGACACGTAGGACTCCGGAAACGCCCCGTACACGCCCAGCGCCAGCAGCGGACCCGCGTAGCGACCCAGCCGCCGCAGGTCGACGCGTCGCGCGCCCGGCTCCTCGATCAATGGGGCGCCCCCAGGCTCCAGGGCTCGCGGCCGCGCCAGGCGCGGTAGAGGGCGGTCGACACCAGGCTGATGGCGGCCCCCAGCAACGCGAGGCCCATGTCCCACTGGGCGTCCCACTCGTCGCCCTGGGCGCCGACGAAGGCGATGCCCAGCTCCGGATCGAAGATCCGCGCGGCCAGCGCCTCCAGGATCTCGTAGGTGGCCGACAGCGACAGGATCGACGCCGCCGGCAGCCCGTAGCTCCAGAAGCCGTGGACGTGGAGCACGCGCAGCACCAGCTCGCGCAGCGGGTACGTCATGAGCAGCCCGAACGCGAAGTGCACGATCCGGTCGTAGGGGTTGCGGCTCAGGTCGAAGGCGTCCTGGACCCAGAAGCCGACCGGCGTGAAGGTGTAGGTGTAGTGCGATCCCACCGCGTGCAGCACCAGGAACACGAACAGCAGCACGTGGGTCAGGTTCGAGAAGACGAGCCGCCGGTAGCCCACCACCAGCGTGGCCACCAGCGCGACCACCAGCAGGTTCTCGAGCGCCCAGTCGTCGCGCGATCGCGGCGACCATGCCGCCCAGATCCAGATGGCCGCGTAGGCTCCCACCAGAACGCGCAGCAGCGGGTTCTCGGCCCAGCGATGCCCCACATGGGGATCGCGCTCGGGCTGCGGCGCGCGGGTCCGGGGCAAGGTCACGGGTTGATATCGTGGGTGCGATGGGCTCTGCAAGCGACGCCTTTCTCGCGGAACGGGAGTTCCCGAGGGCGCAAGCGAGCCAGGCGCGCTCAGCCCTGGGCGGGCAGGCCCGCCTTCGCGCACAGCTGCTCGAAGGCCTCGCCGGTGGCGACCACCAGTTCGTGCAGGTCCGGCACCAGGTCCCAGTCGGCGGTGAAGCCCCAGGACAGGGTGCCGTCGTAGCTGAACAGCGCGATGCCCAGGCCCATGGTGCCGATCAGCGGCACGTGCGGGTGGATCTCCAGCAGCCGCGACTCCAGCATGTAGAGCGGCACCCGCGGACCCGGCACGTTGGTGACGACGCTGTTGAAAGGCGTGCCCAGGGTCATCAGCCGGCTGCTCAGCGACAGCAGGCCCGAGCCGGTCCACTCGGTCACCTGGGTGAGCGTGTCGGCCCCCAGCGCCGACTTCGAGGCCTTCAGGTCCTCGGTCTGCGCGCGAATGGCGCCCAGCCGGGCCAGCGGATCCCGCTCGGCCAGCGGCAGCTCGACGGTCCAGGCCGACACCCGGTTGCCCAGCGTGCCGCGCTCGTCGTCGGTGCGGACGCTGACCGGCGCCATCACGCGGAAGCGGATGGGGTCGAGATCGAGGCTGCGGGTTCGCTCCAGGTAGCGGGCGAAGCCGCCGGTGGCCGTGGCCAGCACCACGTCGTTCACGGTGCCGCCCACCGCCTTGCGCACGCCGCGAATGCGGTCGAGCGACATGGGCATCCAGTCGATGCGGCGGTACGGGCCCACCGGCTGGTTGAAGGGCACCGGCGTGCTCAGGCTCGCGTCGGTGACCAGCCGACGCGTGGCGCGCAGCCGCTCGGCCAGCTGGTGGCGCGAGTCGTCCTCGTCGCGCACGAAGTCGGCCAGGGCAGAGCCCACGCGCAGCGGCGCGTTGGCCACCCGGCGGATCTCGTCCAGCCCCAGCGACACGCGGTCGGGCGCCGGACGCGGGTTCCAGACCGGCGCCAGCTCCACCTTCTTCTGCGGCTCGGACGTCAGGATCTCGGAGATCAGCTCCGTGCCCGACACGCCGTCCACCATGCAGTGATGGACCTTCGAGCAGATGGCGATGCGGTCGCCCTCGAGCCCCTCGATCACCCACATCTCCCACAGCGGCTTCCCGCGGTCGAGCTGCTGCGAGAAGATGCGGCCGACGGTGCGCTTCAGCTGGCGCTCGCTGCCGGGGCGCGGCAGGCACGAGTGGCGCACGTGGTAGGCGATGTTGAAGGTGGGATCGTCCACCCAGATGGGGTGGCCCTCGATCGGCGTGTGGGCCAGGCGCTGCCGGTAGCGGGGAATGCGGTGCAGGCGCGACTCCACGTACTCCTGGATGCGCTCGATGTCGAGCGCTCCGTCGTCGCGGCGCAGGGGCGCCGCCTCGTGGATCTGGGTCGACGCCACGTGCATGGCGCCGCGGTCGCTCTCGTAGATCAGGAAGGAGTTGTCGATCTGGGTCAGGCGGTCGTAGTTCGCTTCCGGCATGACGTTCCTCAGAGCTTGCGGAGCGTTTCGAACTCGCGCTCGATGGCGATGGCGAAGTCGTGCAGGTCGGGCACGGTGTCCCAGTCGGCGTTGAAGCCCCAGAAGAGGTCGCCGTCGTAGCTGAACAGCGCGACCCCCAGCGCCTGGTTGTCGAACAGCGGGACCAGCGGGTAGGACGCCAGCATGCGCGCGCCCGCCAGGTAGACCGGGAACTGGGGCCCCGGCACGTTGGTCACCACCATGTTGAAGGTGCGCCGGCCGGCCGCCATGCGGCTGAAGCGGCTGACCAGGCCCGGCAGCGCCGAGTCGCTGATCTCCTCCATGGCGCTGGTGCCCTCGATCTGCCCCGAGCCCTTCAGGCGCCGGGTCTCCTCGATGACGCGCTCCATGCGGCGCCGCGGGTGGGGCTCGTCCACCGGCAGGTGCGCCACCAGCATGGAGACGCGGTTGCCGAGCTTGCCCTGCTCCTCGGGGCGCCGCGTGCTCACCGGCACCAGCACGCGGAAGTCGATCTCGGCGAGCTTCACGTCGTGGTCCGCCAGGTGGGTGCGGACCGCGCCGGCCACGCAGGCCAGCACCACGTCGTTGATCGTGCCGCCGAGCTTCTCCTTCACCTCGCGCACCACGTCCAGGTCGAAGCGGGTCCAGTCGAAGCGCCGGTGCGGACCGATCTCGACGTTCAGCGGCGTCTCGCTGGCCGGCGTGAGTGCCTCGGACAGCGCACCCACGAAGCCCTCGCCGGCGTGCCGCGCGACGCCCCGCGAGCTGCGCGGACGTCCCAGCGCGTTGGCCAGCCCGCGCGCCGCACGGAACGGCATGGCCGCCCGTCGCGCCAGCTCGTCGGCCACCAGGCCGAGGCCACTGGGCGCGGGACGCGGGATCCAGCGGTGCTCCTCGGCCGGCGGCGCGTGGTCCGGCGAGCGCCCCATGAAGGCCGAGAGCAGGTCGACGCCCGAGATGCCGTCGATCAGCGCGTGGTGGACCTTCGAGATGACGGCGAAGCGTCCGCCCTCCAGGCCCTCCACGAACCAAAGCTCCCAGAGCGGCTTCGCCGTGTCGAGTTCCTGCGACATGATGCGGCCCACCAGCCGCTTGAGCCGCCGCTCGTCGCCGGGGAAGGGCAGGCTGGTGTGGCGCAGGTGGTAGAGCAGGTTGAAGCGCCCGTCGTCGACCCAGATCGGCGTCCCGGTCAGCGGCACGTGCGACAGCCGCTGGCGGAAGCGCGGGGCACGGCGCAGGTCGTACTCGACCAGCTCCCGCACGCGCTCGAAATCGATGCCGCCGTCTTCGGTGGCCAGCGGTCCCGCCTCGAAGATGCCGACGGAGCCCACGTGCATGTGGGCCGCCCGGCTCTCCAGCTCCAGGAAGCTGGCGTCGAGCGCGGTGAGTCGGTCGTAGTGGGTGTACGGCACGGAAGGCCTCCTGACGCGTCTGCCCTTGGATGTGCAAGAAGTCTGCCCGCGCGGGACGGCGCCTGACTGTCGCGCGCCGGACGTTCCGGTTGTTTCCTGGGGCCCGACGGGACATTCGCAGGGCGGATCGCCCCAGCGCACTCCATGCGGCTAGCCGAAGGGAAGCTCCTTCGAGAGGCCCAGCAGCACGCCGCCGGAGCACTCGAGCCACTGGGGCGACACCATCAGGTGCTGGGGCACCACGCGCACGTCGCGCAGCCGCCGCTCCAGCGGGTGGCCGTCGAAGTTCACGCCCGAGCCGGCGGCCTCGTGGAGCAGCGCCACCGCGTCGCCGGCGGCGCGCCCCGCGGTCGAGCAGGCCAGGTGGACGCGGGCGCGCTGCGCCGGCCGGGTCGCGTCGCCCGCCAGCACGGTCTGCCAGATCTCCTCGACGGTCTCGAACACGAAGGCGCGGGCGCTGCCCAGCGCGATCGCCGCGTCGGCCACGGCGCGCTGCACCGCCGGCTTCTCGCGCAGCGGAGCCGACGAGCCGCGCCGCTTCGTCTCGGACGCTAGCTCCGTGAAGGCCGCGAACGCCGCTCGCGCGATGCCGGTGGCGACGCCCACCTTGTTGTAGGCGAGCCGGTTCATCGGCGGCAGCTTGTAGATCGGGTGATCGAGGACCAGCGGAGCCTGCATGGCGCAGGTGACGCGCTCGTCGGGAACGAACAGGTCGCGGGCCACCACGTCGTGGCTGCCCGATCCGCGCAGCCCCGCTACGTGCCAGGTGTCGGCGATCTCGAACTCACTGCGCGGCAGCAGCACCTCGCGCAGCATCGGTCCCCCGTGCGGACCGGCCGCCGGCGCGTCGCCGTCGTAGACCACGCACTGCCCCCAGAAGTAGTGGGCGTTGTGGCAGCCGCTGGCGAACGGCCACCGGCCGTCGACGCGCAGGCCGCCCTCCACCGGCGTGGCGCGTCCCAGCGGGTTGAGCGCGCCGGAGACGATCAGCAGCGGGTCGGCGAACACCTTCTCCGCGGTCGCCGGCGCCAGCGCCGGTCCCAGGAAGCCCATGTTCTCGATGCCGATCATCAGGTTCCAGCCGGCCGCGCCGTCCGCCTCGGACACCGCCTCGATCGTCTCGATCTGGGTGCGCGGATCGCACTCGAGCCCGCCGTAGACCTCGGGCAGCGCCACCCGGTAGAGACCCGCCTCGGCCATGGCGACGGCCACCCGCTCCGGCAGGCGCCGCTCGCGCTCCGCCTCGTCGGCGGCCTCGGCGACGAGCGGGCCGAGGGCGCGGGCCCGGGCCACCGGGTCGGGCGAGGGGGCGTCGGCCATCGGCGGCAGTATACGGCCCCGCCGCACCCTTTCGGGCGCGGGGGCGATCGGCGATGGTGCCCCGGTGACCCGGCGCAGGCCCACCGACGACCCCCACGCGCTCACGCGCACGACGATCCTCGCCTACGAGGATCGCTCCCAGGAGTACTGGCGCGGCAGCCGCGACCACGACGTCAGCCAGAACATCGAGGCGCTGCTGGGGGCGATCGAAGGGGAGGGGCCCCATCGCGTGCTCGACCTGGGCTGCGGACCCGGTCGCGACCTGGCCGCGTTCCGCGCGCGGGGCCACGATCCGGTGGGCCTGGACGGCAGCGAGGCCTTCGTGCGCATGGCGCGGGCCCACGCCGGCGTACCGGTCTGGCACCGGGACTTCCTGGCCATGGAGCTTCCCGACGGCCACTTCGACGGGGTCTTCGCGAACGCGTCGCTCTTCCACGTGCCGCGGGCCGAGCTGCCGCGGGTGCTTCGCGAGCTCTACGCCAGCCTGCGGCCGGGCGGCGTGCTCTTCTCGTCGAACCCGCGCGGCGAGAACCAGGCCGGCTGGAACGGCGAGCGCTACGGCGTCTACCACGACCTGGCCGGCTGGAGCCATTTCCTGCGGGACGCCGGCTTCGAAGCGCTGGGCCACTACTACCGGCCGCCGGGCCTGCCCCGCGACCGGCAGCCGTGGCTGGCCAGCCTGTGGCGTCGACCCGGCTGAGCCCCCCGCGGATCAGTCGCGCCGCGCCTCCTCCGGGTCGTACTCCATCTCCAGGCCCTCCAGCGCCTTGGCGATGCGTTCGCGTCCCTCGGTGCTCGGCGCCTCCGCGTCGATGCGGATCGGATCGGAGAAGGCGACGGTGATCCGCGCGAAGGGCTTGGGGATCTGCATGCGGTCCCAGGTGCGGGTCAGGATCCAGCGCCGCGACCCCACCACCACGACCGGGACCACCACCGCGCCCTCCACCTCCCGTGCCAGGACCACCGCGCCGCGGTGCACCGCGTTGCGCGGGCCCTGCGGTCCGTCCACCGCCAGCAGCACGGCCACCCGTTGCTCCAGCATCTTGCGCAGCTCCGCCAGGGCGGCCAGCCCGCCCTTGTCGCGGCCCCGGCGCCGCGAGCTTCCGCGCGCGGCGTGGACGCCCACCGCGCGCAGGCACGGCACCAGCACGTCGCCGTCGGCGGATCGCGACACCATGGCCGCCAGGCGGCCGCGGGCCTCGTCGTTCGCCAGCACCGCGCCCACCTGGTGGGCGTGCAGCAGGGCCAGCACGTAGGGCACGCCGTCGCCCCGCAGCCTCGGCCGCGGGTCGTTCTCGAAGCGGGCGCGGCAGGGGGCGCGCAGCAGCAGGACCACCCCCGCCGCCACGCTTCCCACGATCTGGTTCCGGATGCGCTTTCCCGCCCGGCCCATGAGCCGAACGGTACCCGAACGGGCGGCTAGTGTGCCGCGGCGCTGCGGTTGCCCGCTGCGCGCTCGGCCTCGCAGCGCTCCACCGCGGCGCGCCGGGCGGAGGGCCGCTGGGTGTTGCGCTGCATGAAGCCGCGCTGCTCGTCGGCGCAGGAGCGGCGATCGAGCGCGGCCGGCGGGCTCAGGCCGTTCCAGTCGAGGTCGGTGCTCCCCGTCGCGTTGATGGAGGCGCTGCCGGAGGCGCCGGCCACCGGGGCGCCCCCGCCGCCGATGGCGAACGCGGGGGCGGAGAGGAGGCTCGTCGCGAGGAGGAGCGTGAGGAGACTGCGGGAGGACATGGGCTACGGACCTTTCGTGGTTCCGGGCGCGTGGAGAAGGGACTTCGAATCGTTTCGCGGCGTCGTGTCGGACGCAGTGCGTCACTTCTTGAGCCCTCCGCGCGCGACGCACACCCGCTGCGCGTCGCCTGCGCATGCCCGCGAGCAGCGGACACGGGTCTCCCGTCCGGGCTTGGACGGCCCGGCTGCACGCGTCCTGCGCACCGCCTGTTTCGCGACCCTTCGGGTCGGGAGTGGCGGCCGGCTCAGGCCAGGGCGTTCCGCTTGAACTCGCCGTCCAGCAGGATCACCGGCAGGTTGGCCGGATCGCGCAGGCAGGTGACGTCGGCGGTCGGATCGCCGTCGACCACCAGCAGGTCGGCCAGCTTGCCCGGCTCGACCGTCCCCAGCTCGTCGCCGCGTCCGGCCGCCTCGGCGCCGTTCTTCGTGGCCCAGCGCAGCACGTCGAGTGCCGGGATCCCCAGATCCTTCGCGTAGAGCTCGAGCTCCGAGACGTAGTCGCCATGCGGCATCAGCGGAGTTCCGTAGTCGTCGCCCACGATCAGCCGGGCGCCCGACGACGCCAGCTCGGGCAGCATGGAGGCCGTGTACTCGTAGTCGGCCCGCACCGCGCGGATGCGCGCCAGCGTCACGTCGAGGGCCTCCGGGAAGCCGTCGCTGATGGGGAAGGGCGCGGCCGCGTGGTCCCAGTTCTCGGCGAAGCCCAGGAAGCGCACGCTCCACAGCATGCTGGGCACGACCGTGGCGTCGGCTTTCAACACCGCCTCGATGCACTCGGCGTCGATCTTGTCGGCGTGGTCGATGATGTCGACGCCCGCCTTTGCGCAGGCCAGGATCGCCTTGCGCGACGGGCAGTGGGCCCGCACCCGCTTGCCGCGCTCGTGGGCGGTGTCGCAGACCGCCTCGAGCTCGGCGTCGGTGAGCAGGCAGAGGTCGGGGACCGGGGTCGAGCCGTGGCCCTTGCCGACGGAGATCTTCACCACGTCGCAGCCCCGGCCCAGCTCCTCGCGGGCCGCCTGGCGGAAGCCCTCGGGACCGTCGACCCGGCGGATCAGGCCCAGGTTCGACAGGCCCATGAACCAGGAACGGTTGGTGCCGTCGGCCTCGTCGCCCGAGGTCACGAACTCGCGGGTGCAGGCCACCACGCGCGGACCGTCGACCAGCCCGTGCAGGATCGCCTCGCGCAGCGAGACGTCGAGGCCGTCGCCGTTGCTGGATCCGATGGTGGTGGTGAAGCCGCAGTTGAGCGCGATGTTCATGTTCTTCGCGCCGAGCGCGCCCATGTAGGTGGCGGGCGCCTCGAGCCCGAGCACCGGCGCCGAGATGCCGCCGCCGAAGGCGCCGAAGCCGGCGTGGAAGTGGCCCTGCACCATGCCCGGCATGAGCGTCTTGCCGGTGCAGTCGATCTCGACGTCGCCGTCGGCCGTCGCGACGTTGCCGTCGCTCACCGCGGCGATGCGCTTGCCCTCGACCACCACACTCACGCCGGCGCGCAGCGGGTTCTCGCCGTCGAACAGGTTCGCCTGCTTGAATACGATTCGGCTCTCGGCCATCTCGCGACCTCCCGTCCGTCAAGACTAGGTCGCGCACGCGGCGAAAGGCAATGCCATGCGGCCCCGCCGGACCGCTCAAGGTCACCTGACGAACCCGCCCCCGGCCTACGCCGCCGGCGCGCGCTGCGTGCGCAGGCCCGTCACCCAGGCGAAGACGGAGAGGGCGCCCAGCACCATCGCCCCGGCGGCGAAGAAGGCGGCGCCGGGGAAGTAGAGCCCGCCCGGGTCCGCCGTGAAGTGGTGGAACAGGCGGGTCAGCAGGATCGGCGCGCCGATGGCGGTCAGGCTGGCCACGCTGGTGAGCGCCCCCTGGAGCTCGCCCTGGGCGTTGTCCGGCACCTGGTTCGCCATGATGCCGCGCAGCGCCGGCGTGGCGATCTCGCCCAGCGACCAGGGCACGATGCACAGCAGCATCACCCAGCCGTTGCCGGCGAAGGCGAAGCCCAGGAAGCCGGCCGACAGCAGCAGGTAGCCCGCATAGACGGAGCGGACCTCGCCGAGCCAGGGGATCACCACGCGGATCAGCACCCCCTGCACCAGCGTGATCATCACGCCCACCAGCCCGAGTGCCAGGCCCACCTCCCGCTCGCCCCAGCCGAACTTCAGCATGGTGTAGTAGTTGAAGACGCTCGGGTTGGCGTCGTGAGCGATCATGTAGAGCAGGTAGACGCCCAGCAGGCCGAAGGCCACCGGGTAGCGCCGCACCTGGCCGATGGCTCCCACCGGGTTGGCGCGCGCCAGCGAGAACGGCCGCCGCTCCGACGCCGGCAGCGTCTCGGGCAGCACGACGAAGCCGTACACCACGTTCGCCACCGCCATGCCCGCCGCCACGAAGAAGGGCAGCCGCGCCCCGTACTCGCCGAGCAGCCCGCCGATCACCGGACCCAGGATGAAGCCCAGGCCGAAGGCGGCGCCCACCAGGCCGAAGTTCTTGGCCCGGTCCTCGGGGGCGCTCACGTCGGCGATGTAGGCGTTGGCGGTGACGTAGCTGCCGCCCACGATGCCGGCCACCAGGCGCCCCACGAACAGCCAGGCCAGCGTCGGCGCCAGGCCCATCAGCGCGTAGTCGAGACCATAGGCCGCCAGCGACAGCAGCAGGATCGGCCGCCGGCCGAAGCGGTCGGACAGGTTGCCGATGACCGGCGCCATGAAGAACTGCATCAGTGCGAACAGGAACAGCAGCCAGCCGCCGTAGACCGCGGCCTGGGGCAGGTCCTCGCCGGTCAGCTCCATGATCAGCTCGGGCACCACCGGAATGACGATGCCGAAGCCGATCATGTCGATCAGCACGGTGATGAAGACGAAGGCCAGCGCGTGGCGTCCGGGCTCGCGGTTCATCGGGATCCTCCCGGCGCGCGCTGCTTGCTGCGCACGTGCTCGTTCACCGAGGCCAGCAGGTCCGCCCACCAGACGCTCATCACGTCGCGGAAGGCGCCGGCGTCCAGGCCGTGGCGCACCGGGTGGTCCTCGGGGAAGCGCTCCCAGCCGCGGTGCTCGACCGTCACCCGGGTCATGCCGTCCTCGACCTCGAAGCGCACCTCCACCTCGGTGCTCTCGCCCGCACCGAAGTCGCGGCCGCGCATCTCGAAGACGAGGCGCGCCGGCGGATCCCAGACGCTCACCTTGCCGTGCTCGAAGCCCTCGCCGGTGGCCGGGTCGTAGAGCTCGACCAGCCGACCCCCCACACCCGGCTCGAAGCACATGCGGCCCTGGCGCTCCGGGTCGACCCGGAAGCGCTGTCCGGACCGCCACCAGGCGTCGACGTCCTCGGTGAAGACGGCGAAGGCGGTGGCCCGGTCGACGTCGACCCGCGTCGTGACCACCACGCTGCCCGGCGCGCTCACCGCCGACGTCCCTTGCGCTCGGCGTGGGCCTTGAACGCGTCGAGCTGGTCGGTCCAGAACGACTCGACCTCGGCGAGCCAGCCCTGGAGGTCGCGGAAGGGCTCGGGCCGCAGGCGGTAGACGCGCACCCGGGCGTCGTCCTGCGAGGCCTCCTCCTCCACCAGGCCGGAGCGGCGCAGCACGCGCAGGTGCCGGCTCATGGCCGGCGGACTGACCCGCGAGGCGCGCGCCAGGTCGCCGGCGCGGCGGGGCCGCTTGCGCAGCAGGTCGACCACGCGGCGCCGGGTCGGGTCGGCCAGGGCCTGCAGGGTCCGGTCGAGCTTGGCGGATTGCATGATTTAGTTAACTATCACGTTAACAATCAACCCGCAACGAAAAGGACTCCGGGTCGGACGCGTCAGTCGGCGTAGCCCAGGGCGCGCAGCCGCTCGAGCTGCTCCTCGTCCGGCGGCGGCAGGGCGCGGACCGGCTCGACCCGGGCCGCGTAGTCGCGCACGGCCCGGGGCAGCGCGCGCTCGGCTCCGCGCTCGACGCCGCCTTCGCTCCAGCGGAAGGCGACACCCCGCTGCGGCGCGTCGCCGCCCCTCCACGCCCCGGCCGGACCCCGCGCGCGCAGGAAGCCGTCGCCCGCGTAGGCCGAGAGCTGGGTGCCGTGATCGCAGTAGACGAAGCGCTCGGGCCAGGCCTCGCCGCCGCGCAGCCGCCGCACCAGCGACACGCCCTGGGCGTCCGGCGGCAGCGGCAGCCCGGCCAGGTCGAGGAGCGTCGGCGCCACGTCGACGTGGCTCACCCATTCCCGACGGCGCTCCGGCGCCAGGCCCGGTGCGCGCAGGAGCAGCGGCACGTGGGCCACGTCGGGTCCGGTGGAGTGGACGTGCTTGAAGTAGTGGCCGCCTTCTCCCAGGCTCTCGCCGTGGTCGGCGGTGAAGAGCACCACGTTCGGCCGACGCCGCGCGTCGAGCGCCGCCACCAGCCGCCCGATCGCGCGATCGGCGTAGGCGATCTCGCCGACGTAGCGCGCCTCGTACTGGCTGGCGCGGCGCAGTCCCTCGATCGCCTGGTAGCGGGGAATGCGGCCGGCGGTGGCGCCGAAGGCGGCCACCTCGAGGACGGGCTCGTCGGGCGGGGCCGGAACCTCGAACGCCGCATCGAAGGGCGGCGGCGGGGTGTAGGGTCCGTGCGGGTCCTGGTAGTGGACCCACAGGAACGCCGGCTCGTCGCCCGCGGCGAGCCAGTGGAGCGCGCGCTCGGTCGTGTCGTCGGCGCGGCGCTCGAGCACATGGGGACGGTTGCTCTCGGGCACGGTCAGCTCGTCGTCGTAGACGTCGAAGCCGCGGGCGAAGCCGAGCCTCCCGGCCAGCAGCAGGTTCCCGACGAAGGCCCCCGTGCGGTAGCCGCCGGCCGCGAAGGCCTCGGCCAGCGTGACGTGGCCCACCAGCTCGCTGTCGCCGTTGCGCGCGCCCATGCTGTGCCCGCGCACGTAGCGCGAGGTGAAGATCGAGGCGTGGGCCGGCGCCGTGCGACCGGCCGCCGCGATCGCCCGCTCGAACAGCACGCCCTGCTTCGCCAGGGCGTCGATCCGCGGACTCGTGTCCAGCGGGTAGCCGTACACGCCCAGCCGGTCGGCGCGCAGGGTGTCGACGGTGACGAGCAGGACGTCGGGCGGCTTTCGGGGCGGGGCGCAGGCCGGGGCGGTCACCGCGAGCAGGAGCAGCGGGAGGGGCACGGCGAGCCGGAGCAGACGCTTTCGCAGAGGGGCCATCGGGTGCCCCAGACGCTAGCCTCGCGCGATGGTTCGGGGGGACCCGCTCCGCGTGGCGACGTGGCTGGCGCTGGTCGGCCTGCTGTGGTCCGGCTCGGCTGCGGCCGAGGAGGTGGCCGACCCGGCGCTGGTGGCCCACGTCTTCGAGCGGCTGGGGGTGCGCCACGAGATCGCAGCCATCGCGCCGGCCGCCAGCGCGCGCCTGGTCGCGCTGCCCGGCGCCTCGGAGGTCGATCGCCGGACGCTCGAGCGGATCGTGCGCCGCGGCTTCGCCCCGGACCGCATCCTGCGGGCCGCCCAGCACGACTTCCTGGACCGCCTGGACCTGGAGCGCACGCGGCGCGCGGCACGCGGCCTCGACCGGCCGGCGGCCCAGCGGCGCCGGGCCGGTACTCGCGACGAGCGCGCCGCACGACGGGCCGCGCTGGTGGTCCGCGCCATGTTCGACGCGGCGGGACCGCTGCTGCCGCCGGCGGTCCGCACCGGCTGGCGCCTGCCGACCCCCCACGCGCCCGCCCCGGCCGGGGACGAGGCCGGCTGGCTCGACGCGGCCGTGGCCCAGGCGGTGGAGCTGGCCCTCCAGCAGGCCGCCCGCCGCACCGCCCACGACCTGATCGAGCACTTCGCGGGCCGCGGACCGCGCGCCCCGGTGCGCATGGCCGGCACCTTCGGGAGCCGGTCGGCGGGTTAGGGGGCCGCTCCGCGTGGCCGAAGAGGACGGCATGGGCCAGTCCTTCGAGAGCGAGCGCGAGAAGCTGCTGGCGGCCGTCGACGCTGGGGCCGCCGAGGCCCTGGAGCTGGCGCGCTGGATGTCGGCCCATCCCGAGCTCTCGCTGGCCGAGCACGAGACCAGCGAGCGCTACGCCCGCTACCTGGATGCGCGCGGCTTCCGCGTCGAGCGCGAAGTCGCCGGAATGCCGACGGCGCTGCTCGGCCACTTCGGTGGGGCCGAGGCCCCGCGCGTCGCACTGCTGGCCGAGATGGATGCCCTGCCCGAGATCGGCCACGCCTGCGGCCACAACCTGTCGGGCCCGGCCAGCCTGCTGGCCGCCCACGCGCTGCGCCAGACCCTGGGCGCGGACGCCCTCCACCTGGTGGTGGTGGGCTGTCCGGCCGAGGAGACCGGCGTGGGCAAGCGCACGCAGGTCGAGGCCGGCGTCTTCGACGGCTTCGACGCCGCCATGATGGCCCACGCCTCGGACATGCGGCGCGCCCACCGCCTGTTCCTCGGCAACCAGAAGTTCGAGTTCGTCTACCACGGCAAGGCGGCCCACGCGGCGGCGTACCCGGAAGAGGGCGTGAACGCGCTCGACGCGGTGATCCAGCTGTTCGTGTCGATCGGCCTGCTGCGCCAGCAGCTCTCCCGCGGCGCGCGCGTGCACGGCATCGTGAGCGACGGCGGAAAGGCGCCGAACATCATTCCCGAGCGGGCCGCGGCCCGCTTCTGGGTGCGCGCCCTCGAGGACGCGGTGCTGGAGGACACGGTGCGGCGCGTGCGGGCCTGCGCAGAGGGAGCCGCCGCCGCCACCGGCACGCGCCTCGAGATCCAGGAGGGGCTCGGCAGCTCGCCGCCCATGCGGCCGAACCTGGCCCTGGCCGACACCTACCGGCGCCAGCTCCAGTTCCTGGGCCTGCCCGAGACGTCCCACGCCCCCGGCGAGTCGATCGGCTCGAGCGACATCACCCACGTCTCCCGCGTCGTGCCCACGATCCACCCGAACTTTCCGATCGGGGCGGACCTGAAGCTCCACACCCGTGAATTCGCCGAGGCGACGACGCGTCCCACGGGCGAGGAGGGGCTCCTGGAGGCCGCCCGTGCGCTCGCACTCACCGTTCAGGAGCTGGTCCGTCGCGGGCCCGTCCGCGAGGCCGTCGCCGCCGAGGCCCGGCAGCCCTAGCCACCCGGCCGGTTGCGGCCAAGGCCCGTTCCCGCCTACGTTTTCGGCTCACAGGGGTGATTGGTCTTGAGCGACTCCCTTCGGACGGCGCGTCGCCCCCCCGCGCGTCCCAGCTGGAGTGTTCCTCGCCGGCGCATGCTCGAGCGCCTGGCGGCGGGCGGTATCGACGATCCGCGCGTGCTCGAAGCCGTGGGATCGGTGCCCCGGCACGAGCTGGTGCCCGAGGCGCTCCAGGCCCAGGCCTACCAGGACGCGGCCCTGCCGATCGGTGAGGGGCAGACGATCTCGGCGCCGGGCGTGGTCGCCGCCATGTCCCAGGCCCTGGAGCTCGCCGGAGGCGAGAACGTGCTGGAGATCGGCACCGGATCCGCCTACCAGGCGGCCATCCTGGCGCGCCTGGCGGCGCGGGTGGTGTCGGTGGAGCGGGTGCCCCGGCTGGCGGCCCAGGCCCGTCGCACCCTCGACCGGCTGGGTGTGACCAACGTGGTCGTCTACCTGGGCGACGGCACCCGCGGCCGACCCGGCGACGCGCCCTTCGACGCCATCGTGGTCACCGCCGGCGGGCCCACCGTGCCCGAGCCGCTGCTCGACCAGCTGGCCGTCGGCGGCCGGCTGATCGGCCCGTTCGGCCAGCGCGAGGAGCAGCAGCTGGTCCGCATCCGTCGCGAGTCGGCGCTCGACTACACCCAGGAGGTGATCGGCCGGGCCCGCTTCGTGGACCTGATCGGGACGCACGGTTGGGTCGATTGAGGGGCCGCCTGCACTCCGGTCGGCGAACGGGCGGGAGCATCGGCGTCCCGGCACTGCTCCTGGCCGCCGTCCTCGGCTGCGCGAGCACGCCCGAGACGGTCCACGTGCTGAAGCCGGGGGAGACGGTCTACCGCCTCTCCCGCTACTACGACGTGTCGCCGGCTGCGATCGTGCGCGCCAACGGCATTCGCGACGTCTCGGCGGTGCCGGTGGGGGCGCGGCTCGTGATCCCCGGCGCGCGTCGCAAGCCGCCGGCGGACAGCATCGCCCTGGCGTCGATCGCCCCGGTGCCGACCGCGCCGGGCGCCATCCGCCAGACCGACCTCGACCTGGTCTGGCCGCTGCGCGGACGCCTGTCCTCGCGCTTCGGCTGGCGGCGCGGCCGGCCCCACGAGGGCATCGACATCGCCGCCCGCGCCGGCACCCCGATCCGCGCGGCCGAGGCCGGACGCGTGATCCACAGCGGCTGGCTCGGGGGCTACGGCCGGGTGGTGATCGTCAAGCATGCCGGCCGCTACTCGACGGTCTACGCCCACAACCGCAAGAACAAGGTGAAGAAGGGCGCGTTCGTGGAGAAGGGCCAGGTGCTGGCCGAGGTCGGCTCGACGGGCAACGCCAGCGGCCCCCACCTGCACTTCGAGGTCCGGCGGGATCGCAAGCCGCTGGACCCGATGGGCTTCCTGTCCACGACCTGGAGCGCTACCAGCAGATCCCGCCGTAGCCCGGATGGTCCGGAGGCGTCTCGCTGACGCGGACCAGGTCGAGCACGATCTGGTCCTCGCGCAGGCCCGCCAGGGCCTCCTTGAACTCGGGGCCCTTGTTGCCGATCACCAGCAGCTCGGCGTGGTCGATCACCTCGTCGATGCCGTCCCGCATGAGCTTGCCGATGTGCGGGATCTCCTGCTCGATGAAGGCCCGGTTCGCGCCGGTCAGCCGGGCCAGCGAGACGTTGCGGTCGTAGACCACCACGTCGTAGCCCTTGCCGATCAGCATCTCGATGAGCGCCACCATCGGGCTCTCGCGCAGGTCGTCGGTGCCGGCCTCGAAGCTGAAGCCCAGCACGCCGATGCGCCGGGCCGCCGTGCGCCGGATCATCTGGTAGGCGATGTCGATCTGCCGCTCGTTCGAGGGCAGGATCGACTCGAGGATCGGCGTGCGCGTGTCGAGCTGGCGGCCGTGGTAGAGCAGGGCGCGCACGTCCTTCGGCAGGCACGACCCGCCGAAGGCGAAGCCCGGCTTCAGGTAGTAGGGAGAGAGGTTGAGCTTCTGGTCGCGGCAGAACAGGTCCATCACCGCGTGGCTGTCGATGCTCTGCTGCTTGCAGAGGTTCCCGATCTCGTTGGCGAAGGAGACCTTCAGGCCGTGGAAGGCGTTGCAGGCGTACTTCACCATCTCGGCCACCTTGATCGGCACGGTCACCACCGGCGCGTCGACCCGGGCGTAGAGCTCGCGCACGGCGGCGGTGGCCCGCTCGTCGTCGGACCCGATCACCGTGTAGGGCGGGTCGTGAAAGTCGGCGATCGACGTGCCCTCGCGCAGGAACTCCGGGTTGAAGCAGACCGCGAAGTCGCGCCCGTTGCGCTTGCCGGAGCGCGACTCGAGGGCCGGGACCACCACCTCCTCGGTGCTGCCGGGCAGCATGGTGCTGCGCGCCACCACCACGTGGAAGCCGTCCTTCGTGGCCAGCACCTCGCCGATCTGCTCGCAGACCCGCTGGACGTAGGAGAGCTCGAGGCTGCCGTTGGGCTGGCTCGGCGTGCCGACGCAGACGAAGGAGACGTCGGTGTCGCGGACCGCCGCCGCGGTGTCGGTGGTGGCGCGGACGCGACCGCCGGCCAGGCCGGCCGCCAGCAGCTCGTCGAGGCCGGCCTCCACGATCGGGCTGCGGCCCGCCGCGATGGCGTCCACCTTGTCCGGGTTGACGTCGACCCCGGTCACCTCGTGACCGTGGTCCGCGAGACAGGCGACCGAAACGGCACCCACATAGCCCAGTCCGAAGACGCTGACGCGTGCCATTCCTTGCTCGGGTCCCCCTGTGGGTCGCTGCGGGAGGGCGGAGTCTATCAGAGGGGTATGATAGCCGCGGTGCTGGTGCGAAAGGCTGATTCGGCTCTTCCGGCCCCGGACTGGAGGGCCTGGATCGGCGGGCTCCTGTGGCTGCTCCTGCTGGCCTGTGGAGGCGGCGACGCCGGGCCGCGCCCGCCGAACCTGGTGCTGCTGATCGGCGACGACCACGGCTTCCCCGACTTCGGCTTCATGGGCTCGCCGATCGTGCAGACGCCCCGGCTCGACCGGCTGGCGGAGGAGGGGGTGGTCTTCCCGCTGGGCTACTCGACGTCGAGCCTGTGTCGCCCGGCGCTGCGCACCCTGCTGACCGGCCTCGAGCCGGTGCAGTACGGGCACACGGAACGCGAGCTGCGCGCGGCGTCGGAGGCGCCGGTCCCGAACTCCGAGGTGATCCGTCGCATCGACACGCTGCCGCGGCTGCTGCGCGAGCGAGGCTACGCAACCTTCCAGGCCGGCAAGTACCTGGAGGGCCACTACGCGGCGGCCGGCTTCGAGGAGGGCATGGTCGAGCACCGCGGCGCCGCCGGACTGCGCCAGGCCGATCGCCTGGTGCGCGAGACCCTCGACCCGGTTCTCGCGTTCGTCGACGCCAACGCGAACCGTCCCTTCTTCCTGTGGTTCGCGCCGAAGCTCCCGCACCTTCCCCACGATCCGCCCAAGCGCTTCCGCGACCTCTACGCGGACGCCGACGCGAGCGCGGCGGCGCGGCTCTACTACGCCAGCATCAGCTGGTTCGACGAGGCGGTGGGCCGGCTGCTCGACCACCTGGACGCTCGCGGCCTGGCCGACGACACGCTCGTGGTCTACCTGGCCGACAACGGCTGGGATCCGCGGCCGCCCGAGTCGGCGGACCAGCTGGCGCTGGGCGGTCCGCAGGGCAAGAAGTCGCTCTACGAGCTGGGCTTCCGCACGCCGATCGTGCTGCGCGGTCCGGGGGTGCCCGCGCCGGCGCGCCACGCAGGGGCGCTGGTGTCGATCGCCGACCTGTTCCCGACGCTGCTCGAGGCGGCGGGCGCGCGGCGACCGCAGGGGCGCATGGGGCGGTCGCTGTGGCCGCTGCTGGCGGGCACCGCCACGCCGCGCGAGGAGCTGGTGGGCTGGACCCACGTGGTGCGCAACGCGCCGGGACGGCGCATCACCGGCGGCTTCTTCTGGCGCGACCTGCGCTGGCACTATCTCCAGCCCGACGGCCTGCCCAACGAGCTCTACGACCTGGAGACGGACCCGGCCGAGACGACCAACGTGGTGCGGCAGCACCCGGAGGTGGTGCGCCGCGCGACCAAGGCAATCCGCGCCTGGGTGCGTCGCGTCCCGCAGGTGGCGGCCCACCTGCCGTGAGGGTCCCGGCCGTCGCCTGGCTGGCGCTCGCCGCGGCGGGCTGCGGGGGCGCGCCGCCGGACGTGGCGGAGCTGCGCCTCGAGCCGGCGCCGGGCAACGGCATCGTGGGGACCGCGCGGCACGCGACGCCTGCCTTCGACGTGCTGGCCTGCGACGACGACGGCGACGGCGACGTCGATGCGCTGGTGAACTGGCACCACCACGCCCCCTTCGAGCGCCTGGAGAACCGGGCGGGGCGCTTCCACGCGAGCCCCGCCGTCGCGGAGGAGCCGGCGCTCTACGCCGACGCCGCGGAGATGGAGCGGCGCATCCGCGAGGCGGAGAGCGAAGGGCTCCACCTCTGGCACGACCCGGACCGCGGCGGCCGCTGGCGCTTCCTGTGGCGCGACCCGGAGGGCCGCCTCGGCGGGCTGGCGGCCCGGGTCGGGACGAGCCTGGGCTTCCTGCTCCACGAGGGGCTGGCGGACGACGAGTGGAGCGAGACCGCACCGGACCGCGCGCGCCTGCGCCTGCCGGCGGAGGCCGGCGAGCGGGCCTTCTCGGTGCAGACGCGGCGCATCGCCGTGCGCCTGGGCGTGGGCCTCGAGGCGGCGCCGGACCGGACGGTGCCGCCGCTGCTCGTCGGCACGGGCCTCACGCCCACCGACGGGGAGGTCACGCTCTGGAAGGACGATCCCCACGGCGCCGCCTGGCTCGACCTGCGCGGTCGGGGACGCCCGGATCTGTTCGTGGCGCGCGGCGCGCTGGGGGGCGAGCTGCATCCGCCGCAGCCGGGCAAGCGGGACCGCCTGCTGGAAGCGACCGGACCGGGTGCGCCGCTCTACCGGCCGGTGGCCGGCGCGGTCCCGCCGGACCACCGGCGCGCGCGCCGCGGCGAGGCGCTCGCCCCGGGCGGCGGCGCGGGGCCGCTGGCGGGCTGGG
>JBNLVK010000028.1:0-3431 GCA_050618055.1 Myxococcota bacterium | reverse complement strand
GGCCGCGGCGGCGCGCGCGAGCGAGAGGCTGGACGCCGTGTTCCGCGCCGAGATCGAGGCGCGGCGCGCCGCCGCGGCCTGCTCCTCCTCGCCCGAGAACGGGTTGAAGAAGTCGGCGCTCATGGTCTCGGACCACTGCTTGAAGTCGGCCTGCCGCGCCGGGTCGACACCCAGGATGCGCGCGATCGCAATGGCCGGCAGCGGACCGGCCAGCGCTGCGATCAGGTCGAACTCGCGCTCGCCCGACGCGTCCACCGTGTCGAGCAGCTCGGTGGCCACCTTGCGGATCTCGGGCCGCCAGCCCTCGGCGCGCCGCGGCGTGAACGACCTCGACACCAGGTTGCGCAGCCGCGCGTGGGCCGGATCGTCGAGGAACAGCATCGACGGCTCGCCCCCGTCGTCGCGCTGGAACTGCCGGATCGGATCCCCCTCCAGCGACTTCCGCGGGTCGACGCCGAGCCGCTTGTCGTAGAGCACGTTCCGCACCGTCTCGAAGCTCGAGACCTGTACGCGGTCGAAGTCGGGCTCGCGGTGCACCGGGCAGGTCTCGCGCAGCCGCTTGAGGCGCGGATGCGGGTCCCTGCGGAACTCCTCGTCGAAGGGCATGAGCTGGAGCGCGGACGGGGCGTCCTGCCTCGCGTCGTCCGGGTCGGCCATGGGTTCCTCGCGTGCGGGTGCGCCCGTCGAGTCTACGGGATACTCGCGGTGCATGGGATGGAAGCGGCCTCGCAGCATCGCCATCGTGGGGGACGGTCCGGCCGGCGCCACGTTGGGCACGCTGCTGGCCCGGCGCGGGCTGCCGGTGGTGCTGTTCTCGCGCGGGCGCCCGGCCGGACCGGTGGTGGGCGAGTCGACCATCCCGGCGGTGGTGCCGATCCTGCGCGAGCTGGGGATCGAGCGCGAGGTGGCCGGCTACGCCGAGTACAAGCCGGGCGCCACCTTCGTGGTCGACGCGGGCTTCGAGTTCGAGATCGACTTCGCCACGGTCTGCCGCCGGGCCCCGGGCTACGCCTACAACGTCCCGCGCGACCGCTTCGACGCCACGCTGCTCGAGTGCTGCAAGCGCAGCGGGGCTCGCGTCGTCGAAGGGTCCGCGAAGCTCGAACGCGTGGGGGGCGGGGACGACGCGAGCGTGCGCCTCGCCCCCGAGTCGCGGGAGCAGGCGCGGGCCGTGCTGGGACACGAGCCCGACTTCCTGGTCGACGCCTCGGGCCGCTCGCGCCTGCTGGCACGAACGCTCGGGCTTGCCGAACGACGCGGTCCGCGCCGCGACGACGCACTCTTCGCCCACTGGAGCGGCGTCCCGCTCGACCGCACCGGCCACGTCCACACCGACCGCCTGGAGCGCGGCTGGTGCTGGCGCATCCCCCTGCCCGGCCGCGTGTCGCTCGGCATCGTCGGCGACGCCGAGACGCTGCGGGCCGGCGGCGACGACGTCGAGAGCCGCTACCGGGCCGCCACCCAGCGCGAGCCCCACCTGCGCCGGCTGGTGGCGAACGCGCAGCGCCTGACCCCCGTGGTCCGCTACTCGAACTACCAGCTCCGCACGCTGCGCGGGGTCGGACCGGGCTGGGCGCTGGCCGGCGACAGCTTCGGCTTCGTGGACCCCGTCTTCTCGAGCGGCCTCTTCCTCGCCATGGACGCGGGGCGCGCGCTGGCACAGGCGATCGTCGCGGGCAGCGCCCGGGCGCTGCGTCGCTACGAGCGCGGCCAGCTCCGCCACATCGCCGCCTGGCAGCAGGCCGCCGACTATTTCTACGACGGGCGCTTCTTCGCCATCTTCCGCATGGGCCAGCGGGAGGAGGCGCGCACCGCCTGGATCCGCCCCCACGTCTCGCGCCACCTGCCCGGCGTCTTCACCGGCGAGACGACCAAGGACTTCTACGCGCCGCGGCTGCTCGGCCTGATGGCGCGGCGCGCCCTCTCCGAGAACCCGGAAGCGATGCGCGTCGCCTAGCGGGGGCCCGGCGCGTCGCGCCGCTGCGCACGCAGCTTGTCGAGCCGCTCGACCATGGCACGGCGCACCCGCTCCGTCGCCGCGCGAACCGCCTCGCGCCGCGCCGCCGGCGCGGCGCCCGCGGGCACCTCCACCCGCACCGGGTCCAGGTAGCAGACCTTCACCGGGTAGCGCGGCGGCGTGGTGGGACGCCAGACGCCCGGCGGCAGCACCTCTTCGACGCCCTCGATGACGACCGGCTGGATCGGGATGCCGTGGTCGAGGGCGATGCGGGCGGCGCCGCGGTGGAACGCGCCGATCTGGAAGTCGCGCGAGCGGGTGCCCTCGGGATAGAAGAGCAGCGGCCGGCCCTCGCGCAGCGATCGCTCCGCCGCGTGCTTCGCCGCCTGGAGGCTGGCGCGCGGCGCCACGTCGATGTCGAAGAAGCCGAGCAGGCGGATGCCCCAGCCCACCAGCGGAACGCGCAGCATGTAGCCGCGCACCGGACCGAAGACGCGCGGCTCGAGCGACAGCAGGATGGGCGAGTCGAGGCGCGACTGGTGGTTGGCCACCAGGATGCGCGCCCCTTCGAGGCGCTTCTCCGGGTTCACGATCTCGAGGCGCAGGAACGGGATGAAGCGCACGTAGGCGCCGAACAGCAGGGCTGCGAACCGGGCCAGGCGCTCGCGCCCGGCGGGCCACACGGCTCCCACCAGGAATGCCAGCGGCGCGACGACGCCGCCGATGAAGATGGCGGTCGCCACGAACGCGGCCCACCCGACCAGGGCGCGCGTCAGGGATCCCAGGTGGGCCATCACCCGGACGCGCCTTGCGACTGGAGGCGCACGACCTCTTCGCGGATGCGGTCGGCCAGGGCCTGGGCCTCCTTCTCCGGGTCGCCGCCCGGCGGCGGGACCTCGACCTCGCTCCACGCCACGTCGACGCGATGGCCGAAGGACAGGAAGCGATCGCCGCCCGGCGGGATCAGCCGCTCCATGCCCCGGTGCGACACCGCCACCAGCAGCGGGTCGAGGCCCCGGTCGCGCAGCGCCAGCGTGAGCGCGCCGACGCCGCGTCGCGCCGGCGCGATCGTGCCCGGCTGCTTCGTGCGTCCGCCCTCGAAGAAGATCCAGACGGGCTCGGGCCGCGCGGCCCATTCGCCCGCCTCGTCCTGGGCGCGGGCCCGCGCGCGCCTGGCCTCCTCGCCGGGCCGGCGGTCGACGAAGATCGTGCGCACCGTCCGCGAGCGCATGAAGCCGCGGATCGTCGGGTCCGCCAGGGCCAGCAGCCCCCGCAGCAGCGGTCCGGGCGGGCGGCCGCCGCGCACGATCGCCACCTTGCCGCGCAGCACCGACGCGTCCTGGAGATTCAGGTAGTCGCCGAGCGTCCACCACTCCTTCTTCGCGCCATGGCGCCCGACCGCCCACGCGCCGACGAGGCACGCCGCCGCGCGCAGCGCCGGCGCCCCGAGCCCCAGCGGATCGATCCACCAGAA
>JBNLVK010000027.1:0-10402 GCA_050618055.1 Myxococcota bacterium | reverse complement strand
CGCGCCGCCGCGGACACGCGCGAACGGGACGCCGACCTCCTCCAGCAGGCGCTGGATGTCGTCGAGCTCACCATCATCGAGCAACAGCACGGACGGACCGCGGGCCATCTCCACCTCTCGCGCAGGAATGCCCCCTAACGGTCGGACGATTGGGGATCCGGCTGAAGCGGGAGCGCTGCGCTCCCGCGGGGCATCCGGCCCCACACGCGCATCAGGCAGAGCGCGGCGACCAGCGTCCCGCCCACCAGGCTGGCCTCGGCGGGCAGCGGCAGGTCGCCGATGCCGACCGCCAGCCCCACCGCCGTCAGGTTGTTGGCCGCGTGGCAGACGATGGCCGGCCGGACGCTCCGCGCCCAGTGGGCCACCAGGCCCAGCCAGACGCCCAGGACGCTGGCGAAGGCCGCGTGGATGGGCTCCAGGTGGAGCGCGCCGAACACCAGGGCGGCCAGGCCGATGCCGGCGGTCGGGCCCAGGCGGCGGGTCAGGCCGCGCTGCACCAGGCCCCGGCACAGCAGCTCCTCGGCCACGCCCGGCGCGACGCCCAGCGCCACGATCGCCAGGGCCAGCCGCCAGCCGCGCGCGCCGGCCAGGATCTCCGGAATGCGGCTCAGCACGCTCTGCTCGGCCAGGCCGGTCAGCTCCAGCAGTCCGTCCAGGGCGTGGCTCAGGGCCAGCGTCCCCAGCACCAGCAGCGCCACGTCGCGCGCACCGAGCCGTCCCGGCGCCAGGCCCAGCCGCTCCGTCGGCGAACGCCGGCCCAGCAGCAGGCACACGCCCACCACGATCAGCAGCCACAGCTCCGCCACCAGCGCGCTCGTGCAGAGCCCGACCAGCGTGTCGACGTCGCCCGACGCCGCGAGCGCGATCGTCCACTCGACGGCGACGACTCCCACACCGACGAGCGAGAGCGCCAGCAGCAGGCGGACCGCGATGGGCACGCTCGGAGCCTATCCCGCCTCTGCTACGCTCGAAACGTGTCCGAAGACTCGCTGGCTCCGTCGCTGCTCGTGGCGATGCCCCAGCTCCTCGACCCCAACTTCAAGCGCGCCGTCGTCCTGCTGGTCCACCACGACGCCGACGGGACGCTGGGCGTGGTGGTGAACCGCACCACCGACCTTCCGGCGCCGGAGCTGTGCGAGAGCATCGAGCTCCAGTGGCCCGGCGATCCGCAGGCGAACGTCGACTGGGGCGGACCGGTGCAGCCCGAGACCGGCTGGCTGCTGTTCGACTCGGTGCTGGCCGGCGACGAGACCTCCGACGAGGAGGTGCGCGACGTCGTGCACGGTGTCAGCTTCTCCGGGTCGCTCGACCTGCTGCGCCGCATGCTGACGGCGCCGCCGGAGCGGCTGCGCGTCATGCTCGGCTACGCCGGCTGGGGGCCGGGCCAGCTCGAGTCGGAGCTGGCCGAGGGCGCCTGGCTGGTGGCGCCGGCGGATCCGACGGTGATCTTCGACGTGGATCCGGACGCCATGTGGACCCACGTGGTCCGCAGCCTCGGCATCGAGCCCGCCACGCTGGTCGCCAGCCGGGGAGTCCACTAGGTCCGCGTAGATCCACCGGGGGGCGGCTCAACAGGAGCGCCCGGCAGGCCGATGGCGGGGCATGGCCGAGTCTCCGGAGCACCCCGCGCCGCCGACCCTGGGCGAGCAGCTTCCCCGCATCGCCCAGCAGTTCCAGGACGATGGCGCGCTGGGCGTGTTGCTGGTCGACGCCTCGTCGCTGGCGGCGATCGAGCGCAACTACGGCGCCGACGCCTACCGGCGGGCCTTCGGGGCGCTGGCCGCCCTGGTGGGCGAGCTGATCGGCGACCACCTGCTGGTGACCGACCTGGTGGTGGGCGGCGAGAGCGGACGCGACGAGCTGGCGATCCTGTTCTTCCGCGAGCCCGGCGAGGTCGACTTCTACAAGCGCGAGCTGGACTCGATCGCCAAGCGCCTGTTCCGCGGCCTCGCCCAGCGCGGTCACCGCGTCGGCTACCCGTACACCCGCGACATCACCGGGCTCGAGGTGGGCGTCGGCACCGCGCTGCGCAACCCGACGATCCGCGAGGAGGCCCAGGTGCGCGCCGCCATGCGCTCGGCCCGCGACCACCTGCGCGTGCGCGCCAAGGTGGCGTCGCGCAAGCGCCGCGCCCAGCTCTTCGAGCTGGTGATCGAGGGCGCCATCTACTCGGTCTACGAGCCGATCGTCGAGGTCGAGACGCGCACCGTGTTCGGCTACGAGGCGCTGGCGCGGGGTCCCGAGGGCACCGAGCTCCACTCGCCGGCCAAGCTGTTCCAGCGGGCCACCGAGGAGGACCTGCTCTTCCAGCTCGACTGCCTGTGCCGGCAGCGCGGGCTCGACGGCGCCCGCGACCTGCCCGGCGGCGCCAAGCTGTTCCTGAACGTGCGTCCCACCAGCATCCACGACCCGAGCTTCCGGGCCGACGCGGTCGAGCGGACGCTGGCGCGCTGCCGGCTGTCGCCGTCGGACGTGGTGTTCGAGATCTCGGAGCAGGAGTCGATCGGCAACTTCGCCATCTTCCGCGAGGTCCGCGACTACTACGGCAAGCTGGGCTTCCAGATCGCCCTCGACGACACCGGCGCCGGCTACGCCAGCCTGGAGGCGGTGATGGAGCTGGCGCCCGAGTTCATCAAGATGGACCGGGCCTTCGTCGCCGGCATCGACGAGGACCCGTCGCGCCAGGAGCTGCTGCGGGCGCTCCAGTCGCTGGCCAGCCGCATCGGCGCGCGCATGATCGGCGAGGGGCTCGACACCCTGGAGGAGCTCGAGACCCTGGGCGAGCTGGGCATCCCCTACGGCCAGGGCTGGCTGTTCGGCAAGCCCCATCCGCTGCGCAGCGACTGAGCGCCGCGGGGCCGCTGTCAGGAGCCTGGCAGCACGAGTTCGAAAATCGACGTATTGGGTTTGATTTTCGAAGTCATCCGTGGGAGGCTCCCGGCGTGGACGGCTTCCGCTACGAGCAGTTCTGCCCCCTGGCCCGCTCCGCCGAGCTGCTGGGCGAGCGCTGGACGCTGCTGATCGTCCGCGAGCTCTTCTGCGGCCCCCAGCGCTTCAGCGACCTGCTGCGCCGCCTGCCCGGCCTGTCGACCAGCGTGCTGGCCCAGCGCCTGGAGCGGATGCTGGCGCGGGGGCTGGTCGCCCGGGTGGACGAGCCGCCGCCCACGCCGGCGGCCCTCTACCGGCTGACCGCCGACGGCGAGGCGCTGCGTCCGGTGCTGCGCGAGCTGATGCGCTTCGGCGTCCGCTACCTCGACCCCTCGAAGCCCGAGCACCTGGAGCCCGAGTGGATCGGGCTGGGGCTCGAGGCCTTCGCCCGCAGCGGGCCCACGCCGCGTCGCACGATCGCGCTGCGCCTGCCCGGCGGCGTCTGTCTGCGCATTCGCGGCGGGCGCTCGGGCACCCGCGTCGAGACCGGCGCGGGGCCGGCGGAGGTGACGCTCCGCGCCGAGCCCATGGCGGTCCTGGGCCTCGCCACCGGCCTGGTCGATCCCGTCGAGGCGGTCCGCAGCGGAGCCATCGCGGTCGAGGGCGATGCGCGCCTGCTGCGCGACCTGCCCCGGCTGTTCGAGGTGAAGGAACTGATGACGCGCGAGGCCCCTACCGGCTGAGCGCTCGCAATCGCGCCCACATCGAGGAGAGAACCCCATGTCCGAGAAGCCCGTCGTCCACGGCGTGAACGCCAGCCCGTTCGTGCGCAAGGTGCGCGTCGCCCTGGCGGAGAAGGCCATCGACTACGACCAGGTGCCGCAGATGCCCATGGGCCAGCCGGCGGAGTACTACGAGATCAGCCCGCTCGGCAAGATCCCCTGCTACGTCGAGGGCGACTTCGCGCTGCCCGACTCGTCGGCGATCATCGCCTACCTGGAGAAGAAGCAGCCCGAGCCGCACCTCTACCCGCAGGACGCCCGCGCCTTCGGCCGCGCGCTCTGGTACGAGGAGTACGCCGACACGAAGCTGATGGACACGGTGGCCGGCGTCTTCTTCAACCGGGTGGTGAAGGCGAAGATGATGAAGCAGGAGCCGGACGAGGCGCGCGTGCAGGAGTGCCTCGAGGCGCTGCCGACGCTGTTCGACTACCTGGAGAAGGAGATCGGCGACCGGGAGGTGCTGGCCGGCTCCCACTTCTCGGTGGCCGACATCGCGGTGGGCAGCGTCTTCGTGAACCTGGCCCACGCCGGCGAGACGGTGGACGCGGCGCGCTGGCCGAAGCTGGCGGCGTACCTGGAGCGCGTGCACGCGCGGCCGTCCTTCAAGGCGCTCATCGAAGAGGAGAAGGCGGCCTTCGCCGCCCTCTGAGGAGGATCCCATGTCCGACGTCACGTTCTACGGCAACCGTCTCTCCCCCTTCGTCGAGAAGGTCTGCCGCGCGGCCGCGTACAAGCAGGTGCCCCACACGCTCCAGGACCTGGGCTTCACCGAGCTGGCAAAGGCGAGCCCGGTGACCCGCAAGATCCCGGTGATGAAGATCGGCAAGGAGACGGTCTACGACTCGACCTTCATCCTGCGCCGGCTGGACGCGCTGAAGCCCGATCCGCCGCTGCTCGACGCCGACCCGGAGGTGGCCGCCGCCCAGCGCCTGCTGGAGGACTGGTCGGACGAGTCGCTCTACTGGCAGGTCATGGCGCTGCGCTGGTGCGACGAGAACGCGGCGCGCACCGTGGCGCAGATGTCGCCGTTCCTGCCCGCACCGCTGCGACCATTCGCCCGGCCGCTGCTCAAGCGCGTGATCGGCAGCTCCACGCGGGCCCAGGGCCTCGGCCGTCTGCCCTACGACGTGCTGCTCCGCGAGATCGGCAACAACCTCGACGACCTGGTGTCGTTGCTCGGGAAACGCGCCTTCTTCTACGCCGAGCGACCGAGCGCGGCCGACTTCGCGCTGTTCGGCGAGCTGAACACCGGTTGCAGCGACGCGACGCCCGACTTCGCGCGGCTCGTCTCCGAGCGGCCTGCGCTCAGCGACTGGCGCAAGCGGGTGGCCGACGCCAGCGGGGGCTGATCCGGCGCCGGGAATGCGGCTTCTGTAGAGCGACGGCTTCCTGTAGGGTGGTCCGGACGGAGGCCGGATGTTCTGGGAAGCCGGACTCATTCTCTCGATCGGGGTCTGTGCGGGGATCGCGGTCGAGCTGCTGAGCCGTTCCGCAGACCCGTCGCGGCGTGCCGCTCCGGCCCTGGCGCTGTGCGCCGCCCTGTGGTGCACGGGCGACCTTCTGCTGCTCCACGTCGAGTCGCCGGAGGCGAGGTTGTGGGCGCGGCGCGTGCTGTTCGCCGGGGTCTGCGCCCTGGGTCCTTGCATGCTGCTGGTGGCGCTGCGGCTGCGCGAGAGCCACCACCACGCTCCCGCGCGCTCCATCCTGCGCGCCGCCTGCGTCGTGGAGGCCGGCATCTACGGGACGCTCTTCACCGGCGCGTCCGACCTCTTCATCAGCGGCAACCCGGCGGATCCGGCGCGCGGTCCGCTGTTCGCGGTGCACGCGCTGATCCAGTGGTCGCTCATCGTCTGGGCGATCGCGCTGCTGACCGGCGCCGCGCTGCGCGTGCGCGGCGCGGGGCGCCTCGGCGCGGCCCTGGTGGTGGCCGGCGCCGGCCTCCCCTTGCTGCTGAACAGGATCCACGTGGGCTTCGGCGTGACGGACCACGATCCCACCTCGGTGGCCCTGGCGGTGGGCGCCCTGTGCCTGCGCTTCGGGCTCGGCGACCTGGTGGGCGCTCCCTACCTGGCGGCGCTGGTGCGCTCCGAGCTGCTCGATCAGCTCGACGCCGGCGTCCTCGTGGCCGACGAGCGCGGCCGCGTGCTCGAGGCCAACAGCCGGGCGCGTTCGCTGATGCCGGCCATCGAGCCGGTCGGCGCGCCGCTCGGCGACCTGCTCGCCGCCTTCGCCGACGACCCGGGCGTCGACGTGCGCCGCTTCCCGCTCTCCCGCCACGGACGCGGGGTCGGCATGGGCGCGATCGTGAACGACCGCCGCGTGCTGCGGGTCGCCGAGAAGCGGGCCGAGGTGGCCGCGCGCATGGAGGCGCTGGGCGTGCTGACCCGCGGGCTGGCCCGCGAGATCGAGCGGCCGCTCGGGGTGATCAGCGCCGCCTCCGCCGAGCTGCGCCAGGGGCTGTCCGCGTCCGGCGGCGCGCGGGTCGAACCCAGCGACGCGATCCTCTCCCTCGACGTGCTCGACGAGGGCGGCCAGCGCATCGCCGACGTGGTGCAGCGTATGCAGGGCCTGTCGGACACCTCCGACCTCGAGGACCCGGGCGGCGCGCGCACCGAGGTGCGGGCCGTCACGGATCGCGCCATCGCGCTGGCCTGCCTGGGCAAGGGCGAGGCGCGCGTGCGCCTGGAGGCCCCGAAGCGCCCGGTGGAGGCGTCGGTGCGCGCGACGGACCTGCTCCAGATCGTGCTCCACTGCGTCGGCAACGCGCTCGAGAGCACGAGCTCCGGCTCGGTGGTGCGCGTCCGCGTGGAGGAGGACGGCGACGCCGTGACGCTGCGCATCCTGGACGACCGCCGGCAGCGCAGCGACGACGTCTCGCGCCTGTTCGATCCCTTCTACGCGACCCGGGGCCCGGGCGGCGGCCTGGGGCTGCCCCTGTGCTGGGAGCTGGCGCGCCAGAACGGCGGCCACCTGGAGGCTCTGCGCCGCGACACCGGCGGCGTCGAGATCCGGCTCACGCTGCCCGTTTGAGTCGTATACTGCGCCCCTCGGGAGGGGTCGCCATGGGCCGCATCGTCGGCGCAGCCGTCGCCCTGGTCGCCGTCGTCGTCGCGGCGCTGGGCATCTGGATCTACCAGCAGATCTCCACGCTCGAGGTGGCGAAGGTCACCGACGACGTGCACGTCATCTACGGCATGGGCAGCAACGTGGGCGTGCTGCGCACCGACGAGGGAAGCGTCGTGGTCGACACCATGACCTTCACCACCCAGGGCCGCGGGATCCGCGAGCGGGCCGAGTCGCTGGCGGGTCCGGTGCGCGCGCTGGTGAACACCCACTACCACCTGGACCACACCCACGGAAACCCGGCCTTCTCCGCCGGCCAGGACGTCTACGCCTCGACGCGGACGCGCGCCTACCTGGACGCGCTCGACGCCGACTACTGGAGCGGCGAAGCGGCCGAGACGCTGCCCGGCGAGCTGGTCGACGGCGAGCGCACGCTGCGGCTCGGCGGCAAGACGATCCGGATGCTCGACGTGGGCCGCGGCCACACCGACGGCGACCTGGTGGTGCTGTTCGTGGAGGACCGGGTCGTCCACACCGGCGACCTCTTCTTCAACGGCCGCTACCCGAACATCGACCTCGAGGCGGGCGGGTCCGTGCGCGACTGGTCGGCCACCATCGACCGCATCCTGTCGCTCGAGTTCGATCGGGTGATCCCGGGCCACGGACCGGTGACCGACGCCGAGGGCCTGCGCTCCTTCCAGCGCTTCATCGAACAGCTCGCCGCCACCGGTCGCGAGGCCGAGCGCGCCGGCTGGTCGCTCGACGAGACGCTGGCCAATGCGAAGCTGGACGCCGACGAGGGCTACGAGGTGATGGCGATCCCCCTGGTCATGCGGCTCGACCGCGACTTCGTGATCCGGCGCGCCTGGGAAGAGGCCACGGGGAGCTTCGAGCGCGTCGTGGTCGAGTGAGGAGACGATGAAGGATTTGTTCTCGATCGAAGGCAAGGTGGCGCTGGTGACCGGGGGCTCCCGGGGCATCGGCCTGATGATCGCCCGCGGCTACGCCGAGGCGGGCGCGCGCGTCTACGTGTCGTCGCGCAAGGCGGAGGTGTGCGAGGAGGTCGCCGCCGAGCTGTCGAAGGTGGGGACTGCCGTGGCGCTGCCGGCCGACCTGGGCCGCCCGGACGAGTGCGACCGGCTGGCCGCCCTGCTCGGCGAGCGGGAGGAGAAGCTCCACATCC
Organism: Myxococcota bacterium; assembly: GCA_050618055.1. GTDB lineage: Bacteria > Myxococcota_A > UBA9160 > UBA9160 > SMWR01 > CALDCK01. The sequence continues at coordinate 2,506 of JBNLVK010000027.1, read as the reverse complement.
TGGTGAACAACGCGGGCGCCAACTGGGGCGCGCCCCTCGAGGAGTACCCGGACGAGGCCTGGGACAAGGTGCTGGCGCTGAACGTGAAGGCGGTCTTCCACCTGACCCGCGCGCTGGTGCCCCGGCTCGAGGCCGCCGCCAGCGACGCGGATCCGGCCCGCGAGATCAACATCGGCTCGATCGACGGACTCCAGGTGCCGGCGCTGGAGACCTACGCCTACTCGGCCAGCAAGGCCGCCTGCCACCACCTGTCGCGCGTGCTGGCGAAGAAGCTGGCGCCGAAGCGCATCACGGTGAACGCGGTGGCGCCGGGTCCGTTCGAGAGCAAGATGATGGCGGCGACCCTCGAGCGCTTCGGCGACGCCATCGCCGCCGGCTGCCCGCTGGGCCGCATCGGCACCCCCGAGGACATGGCCGGCGTCGCCATCTACCTGGCGTCGCGCGCCGGCGCCTACGTCACCGGCGCCGTGATCCCGGTGGACGGCGGCATCTGGGCTACGGCCTGAGCGGCTCCGCGTCGCCGCCGGTGCGGTCGACGCGGGCCAGGCCGGCCAGCGCCCGGCTCGACGGCGCCTGGAACACGCGCAGGCCGAACTCGGGCGCGACCGCCAGGAAGTGGTCGAACAGGTCGGACTGGATGCCCTCGTAGGCGTTCCACTCGGTGGTGTTGGTGAAGCAGTAGACCTCGATGGGAATGCCCTCGGGCGTCGGCGCCAGCTGGCGGACCAGCAGCGTCATGTCCCGGTGGATCTTCGGGTGCGCCTGGAGGTAGCGCTCGACGTAGGCGCGGAAGGTCCCCAGGTTGGTGAGCCGCCGGATGTCGGTGTTGAACTCGGGCCGGCGCCCCTGCTCGCGGTTCCAGGCGTCGATCTCCTCGCGCTTGGTCTTCACGTAGTCGCGCAGCAGGGCGAACTCGCCGATGCGCGCGATCTCGGACGGCTCCAGGAAGCGGACGCTGTCGACGTCGATGAAGACGGAGCGCTTGATGCGACGCCCGCCGGACGCCGACATGAAACGCCAGTTCTTGAACGAGTCGGTGATGAGCCGGTGGGTGGGGATCGTGGTGACCGTCTTGTCCCAGTTCTGCACCTTCACCGTGTGCAGCGCCACGTCGACGACGTCGCCGTCGGCGCCGAACTGGGGCATCTCGATCCAGTCGCCGACCCGCACCATGTCGTTGGTGGTGATCTGCACGCTGGCCACCAGCGACAGGATGGTGTCGCGGAAGATCAGCAGGATCACCGCGGTCATGGCGCCCAGGCCGGACAGGAAGATCACCGGCGAGCGGTCGAAGAGGGTGGCCAGGATGAGGATCGTGGCGACGATCGCCACCACGATGCGCACCACCTGGATGTAGCCCTTGATGGGCCGGTGCGCGTTCTCGGGCCGGCGCGAGTAGAGCTCGTTGGCGGCGGTGAGGAAGGCGCCGGCGGCACGCGCGGCCACCAGGATGACGACCGAGATCGAGATCCGGCCTACCAGCACCTCGAAGCTCTCACCCACGGCGGGCAGCAGGTGCACGCCGTACCAGGCGAGCAGCGCGGGGACCAGCGGCGCCAGGCGCTCGAAGAGCTTCGCGTCGTGGAGGACGTCGTCCCAGTCGGTGTGGCTGCGCAGTACGATGCGCTCGACGAGGCGCAGGACGCCGCGGCGCAGCACGAAGTCGACCACCAGCCACGCCAGCGCCAGCGCGCCCAGCCAGATGACCTGCGCGATGATCGGGTGCTCCAGCCAGGCGGCGAAGGTCTCGCTCATGGGCGGGACGATACCACCCGGTCGGGTGGTATCATCCGCGCCGACGCAACGCTGGAGGAGCGGGCATGAAGGTGAAGGCGGCCATCGCGTTCGAGGCGGCCAAGCCGCTGGTCGTGGACGAGCTGGACCTGGAGGGTCCCAGGGCCGGCGAGGTGCTGGTGCGGCTGGCGGCGACCGGCGTCTGCCACACCGACGCCTACACGCTGTCGGGCCGCGACCCGGAGGGCCTGTTCCCGACGGTGCTGGGCCACGAGGGCGCCGGCGTGGTCGAAGAGGTGGGGGCGGGCGTCACGTCGGTGGCGCCGGGCGACCACGTGGTGCCGCTCTACATGCCCGAGTGCCGGCAGTGCAAGTACTGCCTGTCGGGCAAGACGAACCTGTGCATCACCCTGCGCGAGAAGCAGGGGCAGGGCCTCATGCCCGACGGCACCAGCCGGCTCTCCCACAAGGGCACGTTCGTCCACCACTACATGGGAACGTCGACCTTCGCCGAGAAGACGGTGCTGCCGGAGATCGCGCTGGCGAAGATCCGCGACGACGCGCCCTTCGACAAGGTCTGCCTGTTCGGCTGCGCCGTCAGCACCGGCATCGGGGCCGTGCTCTACACGGCCAAGGTGGAGCCGGGCTCGACGGTCGCGGTGTTCGGGCTGGGCGGCGTGGGCCTGTCGGTCATCCAGGGCGCGGTGCTCTCCGGCGCCGAGCAGATCATCGCCATCGACACGAACCCGTCGAAGTTCGAGCTGGCCCGCCA
>JBNLVK010000026.1:0-13061 GCA_050618055.1 Myxococcota bacterium | reverse complement strand
CGTGTGCTCTTCCGATCTGAGCGCTCGAGCGCTTCGAGGTAGAGCCGGGTCTCCGTCGCCGCAGGCTCCGCCCGGTGCACCTCGGAGAGAGCACGGAAGGAAGCCGTCGACCCCGATGCCAGCTCGCGGGCGCGGACGCGCGTCGCCCGTGCGCGTTCGAGGAGCTCGGCCGACTCGCCGTCCGCCGAAGCCACCCGTCCCGCCGCGTAGGCGTGCGCCTCGTGGATCGTCCGCTCGCGGTCTTCGAGTGCGCTCGCCACGTCGCGGAAGGATCCGTGGATCGAGGCCGGCGCATGGACGTCGAGAAGGCGTGCATCGACCACCTCGACGCCCACGGAGAGGGCGTCCAGGCGTGCCTCGAGGGCCTGGCGCAACGAGCGCTCCGCCGATGCGCGCTGCGTGGTGTAGAGCGTGTCGATCGGCGTCGCGGCGACGATCCGGAGCAGCTCGCGTTGGCCCAGGTGCTCCACCAGGGCATCGGCTCCCTCGAGGCCGAAGGCGAAGCGGACCGGATCGTCGACCCGGTACTGCACGATCCCGCGCACGTCGATCAGGTTCTCGTCTGCCGTCACGAAGTACGCCGCGCGCGTGCTGTCGCGGTCGCCGATCTGGACCTCGCGGATCCGCGCGACGTCGACCACGGACCCGCGGCCGATCGGCGGCGGCCAGTGCAGGTGGAGCCCCGGCTCGAGATCCGCCGCCACGACCCGGCCGAAGCGCTGCACGACGCCCCGCTGGCCGGGGTCGACCGTGAGGAAGGCGCCCGGCAGCCAGAGCAGCGCCAGCAGCAACGAGGCGCTTCCGAGCACCGGGGGTCGGAGCAGATCCCGCCATCGCATCCGTCCAACGGCGGCACGCAGATGTGTGCCCTGCTCGCGGGCCTCGCGGATGCCCTCGCGAAAGCGCGTCCGCACGGCGCTCATGACCAGGAGCCACGCGAACCCCGCCGCGGCGAGGAGCTTGAGGGCGGCCAGGAGGCCGGGGTCCTGGGACGCGCGCGCGTCCAGGGCAGCCGATCGCACGAGGTCGCCGGCCAGCGCATCGAGTAGCAGGCCGGCCAGGAGGCTCACGCCGACGATGGAGCCCAGGTAGATGCGGAGCTGCCGCCGGCCCAGCAGGCGCCCGACCACGGCGATCGTGGCGGCATTCGTCGCCGGGCCGACCAGCAGGAACACGAGGGCCGCTCCGGGCGAGAGGCCCTTGGCGACCAGGGCGGCCGCAACGGGCGTCGAAGCGCTGGCGCAGAGATACAGCGGTACGCCCGCCAGCATCACCACCAGCATGGGAAGCAGGCCGCCATCCAGCCCCAGTGCGGTGGAGAAGAAGTCGTCCGGCAGCGCCGCCGAGAGGACCCCCGTCAGCAGCAGCCCCACGGTCAGCCAGAACGAGAGATCGTCCAGCAGCGTCACGAAGCCGTAGCGGGTCGCCCGCTGCAGGCGGTCCCCGGTCCCCTCCCACCACGGGCGCGGCCTGCCTCTGCGTCCCTTCGCCGACGAACGGCGGCTCGCCTTCTCCGCCATCGCGTGCTCCTCGCCGTCGTGATCGTGGTCGTGGAGCGGAAGATCCTCGAGCGCGGCGTCGTCGACGGGCTCTTCGCGACCGGGCACGAGCATCGACAGCAGCCCCGCCACCAGCGCGGTCAGCACGGCAGCCACGGGCCGCACCACGGCCATGACCCCGCCGAAGAGCCCGTAGGTCAGTGCGATCGAGTCGACGCCCGTCTCCGGCGTCGACACCAGGAAGGACATGGTGGGCGCACGGCCCGCTCCCTTCTTGCGCAGCTCCGCCGCCGCCGGCAGCACGCCGCACGAGCACAGGGGAATCGGGGCTCCGAAGAGCGCCGCCGTCAACACGGCGCGCGGGCTCTCCTGGCCGATCAGCCGCGAGATCCAGCGGGTGGGCAGGAACTCGTGCAGCAGGCCCGCGATGGCGAACCCGAGCAGGATGTACAGCGATCCCTCGTAGAAGACGCGCGCCGTCTCCACGATCAGATTCGACAAGAACTCGAGCATCCAGCCGATCCCTGTCGGCGTCGCTCGCTGAACGACGCCGGACGACCGGCCACGGGCAGCGGCAATGCTGCGGCGTGGCCGCGTGTGATGAAGCCGTGGCACCCGGGAGGCCGGGGCCGACTCGGATCACTTCAGGAGATCGGACCTGCGGGAGGCGCGCGGGGGACCGAGGCGGAGAGCGTCGGGCCTGCCGCCACCAGGCCGAGGGCCGACGCGAGCGCATCCTGCGCGAACGCGACGAGCGCAACGACCTGGAGTGCGGGAGGCGTCACCTGGACCCGCACCTGCGAGAGGAGCTGACACAGGTCGCACGAGTCCGGGACGTGGTCGCCCCCGCGCTCCTCGTCGGACTGCGCCTCGGCAGCGACCTCGAACGGAGCATGGACGGCCAGTGCCGAGGCTTGCGCCGTCACGCACAACGCCACGAGCAGCAGAAGACACCGTCCGGTGGTCGTGCGCATCGGCACTAGGGTGCGAAAGCCGAGGGGCTACGGCAAGCCGCCCCCTCCGATCGGGCTGCCGTCGCTCAGGGACGGGTCCGATTCCCGCCACCTCCGGCTTTCTCCTTCGTTTCCGGCGCGTTGCCCCCGAAGTGCCGGCCTGCTCCCGAACCGCGGTCGACGACCCGGTAGCGGAGCTCCTGGCCGCCCAGGAAGACCCGGAGAGCCGACTCGCCCTCTCCCTCCGAAATCGGCGGCGACCAGGGCTGCGCGACCAGGCGCAAGCGATCCGCGTTGCGCGGCAGTCCGTGGAAGTCGGCTCCGAAGTGGCTCGCGAAGCCCTCGAGCCGCTCGAGCGCTCCGACCGAGGCGAAGGCCTCGGCGTAGGCCTCGAGCGCGACCGGCGCGCTGTAGATCCCGGCGCAGCCGCAGTCGGCCTCCTTCGCGGCCCGCGTGTGGGGCGCGCTGTCGGTGCCGAGGAAGAAGCTCGGGTCGCCGGAGGTCGCCGCCTCGAGCAGCGCGCGCCGATCGCGCGCGCGCTTCGGCACGGGCAGGCAGTAGTGGTGCGGGCGCAGACCGCCCGCGAAGAGCGCGTTGCGGTCGAGGATCAGGTGCTGGGGCGTGATCGTCGCCGCGACGCGCGCGGGGGCTTCCCGCACGAACCGCACCGCCTCCCGGGTCGTGATGTGCTCGAAGACGACGCGCAGCGCGGGGTGGCGGTCGATGACCTTCGAGAGGGTCTCCTCGAGGTAGACTCGCTCGCGATCGAACACGTCGCACTCCGGGTCCGTCGTCTCGCCGTGGACGAGCAGGGGCAGGCCCGAGGAGGCGAGCGCCTCGAGCACGTCCGCTCGCGCGGCCAGGTCGGAGACGCCCTCCGAGGAGTGGGTGGTCGCGCCCCGCGGATAGGCCTTGACCCCTGCGACATGCGGCGACCTCGCCGCCGCCTCGATCTCCGACACGGGGGTCTCGTCCGTGAGGTAGAGCGTCATCAACGGCTCGAAGTCCGCGTCCGCCGGACAGGCCGCCAGAATGCGCTCGCGGTAGGCCAGCGCGCGATCCACCGTCGTGACCGCGGGAACGAGGTTCGGCATCACGATCGCACGCCCGAAACGTCGCGCCGTCGCCGGGACCACCCGCTCGAGCAGCGCACCGTCGCGCAGGTGCAGGTGCCAGTCGTCGGGCCGCGCGATCTCGAACGACGCAGGCGACCCTCGCGCGCTCATGCCGAGGCGAGCCAACCCCGCCAGGCCATCCCGACGTAGAAGGTCTCGGCGTCGCGGAAGCCGGACTCTTCGAGAAGCGTCGTGTTGCGCTCCGGCGGAACCAGGCCCGGGTTCGAGCGGAGCTGGGTTTTCGCCCCGTCGACGATCTCGGCTTCCACGCCGGAGGCGCGGGCATAGGCGGCGTAGCGATCGAGCCGGCACTCGAAGTCGGGCGCCGAACGGTCGAGGCACTGGTCGACGAGCACGAACGGGGCTCCCGGCCGCAGGCGTCGGTGGATCTCGCGGAGCGTCGCGCTCTTCGTCCCGTCGTCCGCGAGGAGTCCGAGCACGAGGACGCAGGTGGCGGCGTCGAACGGGCCCCGAGGCGCGTCGTCGACGGTGCCCTCGATCAGGTCGACGCGCTCGCCGAGCTCGGGACCGATCACCTTCCGCGCGAGATCGAGCATCTGGGGCGCCGGGTCCACGCCGACGAAGCGAAACGCCGGATGCGCCAGCGCGAGGGCGCGCGTCTCGAGCCCTCCCCCCGCGCCGACCACCAGCACGCGCGCATCGGCGGGCGCACGCTCACTCAGCAGCACTCCCGTCATCTGGAGCACGCCGGCATGGCCCGGCGTGAAGGCCGGCGGACCCTGCTGGGTGTAGAGATCCACGAAGGCAGCATCCTGGAAGTTCCGCTGGAAGCCAGTCACGCTATTTCCACCTCTCTAGCGCCGGATCAGGCGACCCGCCGCGCTGGTGTCTCCATCTGCTGGGCGGCGATCACGATCCGATCTCCCGCTCGCTGGGCGCCCGACAGATTCCGCGAGACGGGTCCGAGCTCGAGTTCCGCAAGCGGCCCGGTCACGAACAGGCGTGGATGCCAGCGCAGGTCGCGGTCGACGATCGGATACCCGCAGGCGGCGCAAGGAAGCCCGAGCGAATCGACCGCCTCGTCGAGCCATGCTCCGCCCGGACGGCGACCCGGAAAGCCCGTCGCCAGCAGGACGCGATCCGCACGGATGCTGCGCCCCTCGAGCTCGAGCGAGACGTCCCGGTCCGAGACGCGCGCCGAAACGATCTCGGCCTCCTCGACGAGCTCGATCGTTCCTTCGGCGAAGGCGCGAAGCAGGGCCGCATGCACCTCCGCCGGCATCGACCCGCGGTGGCGTGCCGTCCGGATCCGGTCGCGACGCTCGTCCGGATCGCCGAGCCGCGCGAAGCCGACCATGTTCCTGGGCCCCTGCCAGCCGGGGTCGCTGTCGAACTGCTGGACTCGCAGCGCATGCCGCGAGACCAGCATCACGCGTCGACCCTCATGGGCCAGACGCAGTGCGACCTGGGCTCCCGAGATGCCCGCCCCGACCACGGCGACCGCCGTGTTGTCGGCGTCGTCCACGAGCTCGAAGCCCGGATCGAAGACGTGCCGGATCCGCCCCGTGGAAGCCGGTCCCCTCGCCTCGTCCAGCCGACCGACGGCGCGACGCGCCCAGTCGGGCCACGCCGGCTCTCGCGGCGCACCGATCGCCAGGATCACGTGCCGCGCCTCGATGTCTCCGCGCCGGCTGCCGTCGGCCGGATCCTCGAAGCCGACCCGCACGCCCACGTCGGTGAGATCGAGTCGGGTCGCCCGCCCACGGACGTGGAGTTCCTGGAGCCGGTGTCGCTCGATCACGTCCTCGCAGTGGAGATCGAAGAGCTCGAGCGCGGGCCGGAAGTAGGGACGGGTGAAGGGCCTTTCCACCCCTCGCCCCGGGCCGTCGGCGAAGCGCTGGAGACAGGCCCAGGGCAGATCGATGTGGTGGACGCCGGGCGAGCGCAGGTACTGCATCCCCGTGTTGCGGGTCGACCGGCGCCATCGTGCCAGCAGGCGCTGCTCGTCGTCGAGGATGCGGATGGCGTCGCGCGGAACGTCCGCCTCCCCGACCAGGCGCAGTGCCGTGTGCACGCCGTGGGGACCTCCGCCGATCACGAGCCAGTCGAGCATCAGTGGAGCCTCGTACGCGGTGTCGGCAGCAGCGCCCAGCCTTCGTCGCGCGACACGTGCGAGGAGTCGTCGACCGCCTCCTCGGACAGGAGGCAGGCATCGAGCCCCGCGAACAGCCGATCCGGGTCGAGGACCAGGGACGGCTCGACGAAGGGCGGAAGCAGGACACCCAACCGGGTCGCGTTCCCGACGGCAACCTCGGCGAAGGCGTCCAGCGGTACGACGGGCATCGACTCGCGCGCACGCTCGAAGCCCCGGCGCACCGCCTCGGTAGGCAGGCCCGCGAGCAGGTGCACGCGCAGGGACGGTCCGGTGGGCGCCATTTCCCGACAGGTGCCAGCGGCCGGTCCGGAGTTCCAGGTCCTTCGAGGTTCACCTCGGGGTTCGCTCTGGCGCGCACGTCCCGGGAACGGGATGCACGCGATCGGCACCCTGTCAGTGGCCGACGCCTTCGCGGGAGCGGGGCGAGTCGGCTCGGCTCCCGAGGACGGCGAAGAGGAAGGACATGGCAGGAACCAGATCGCTCGGGGTCCGGTCCTTCGCGGACGGGATCGGCATCCTGGGCTCGGCGGCTTGCGCGTTGCACTGCATCGCGGCGCCCGTCCTCCTCGTGGTGGGCACGGCTCTGCCCGCCTCGTTCGCGACCGACGAGGCCCTTCACCGGGTGCTGCTCGGGGCGATCCTGCCGGCAGCCCTGTTGGCGTTCGGACTCGGTTGCTGGCAGCACAAGGACTACGGGGTGCTGCTGCTGGGAGCGATCGGCCTGCTCGGGCTCGTCTGTCCGGTCGCGGCGCCCCACGAGCAGATCGGCGAGATCGGTGAGCGCTGGCTCACGATCGGGTCGGCCGGGCTCCTGATCGCCGCCCACCTTCGCAACTTCAGACGGTGCCGAGCCGAGGATTGCGACCACGAAGGGCTCTCGGGGATGGGATCTTGACCTGCCGCCCGCGCGTCTGAGAAGATCGACTCGGGAAGGGCGATCGAGGTCGACGCATGGTCTCCTCCGTTCCTTCGCCCAGGCTCCACCGCCCCGCCCGACCCACGAGCCGGCTCGTCGTGCTCACGGCCCTCCTGCTCACCGCGACAGGGACGTTCGCGGGCGCGGCCTCCGCGGTGCCCGTCGAGGTCCAGGTCTTCGGAGACGTGACCAGCGGCCGCGACCACTACTGCTCCCTCGGTGTAGGCACGCCGCAGGGACCGGCCTGCATGCCCGGCTTCGGCATGGGCGCGACGCTCGCCGGGACCGGCACCCAGGTCGAGATGGTCTTCACCTACGAGACGGGCGACGCGCCGGCCGACAGCGACGGTCGGGCTCCGTTCGCGATCCACCTCGGGAGCTTCGACTGGATCGACCTCGTCGTCCGCATCTTCGATTCGGACAGCTCCGTGACGCTCGTGCAGGATACCGTCGTGACGGATCCCGACCGGCAGTCCGGCCAGATCAACCTCTCCGATCAGGCCCTGTCGGGCATCTTCATGGAGACGACGAGCATCGACGATCTGAGCGCGACCGACGCGACCGAGGCGCAGGTGAACGGCAACTTCAACCTCGATGCACCGGGCCTGTTCTCGGGGACGCCGCTCGCCCTGTCCTTCGACTGGCTGGCCAGCGTGGACACGGGATCGGGCGGCGGGATGTTCCGCGTCGAGCAATGCGATCAGTCGATCCCGGACTGCGACTTCATGGCCGAGGGGTTCTTCCAGGTCACCCAGGTGAGAGCCCGGGTCGTCCCGGAGCCCGGCACGGCGCTGCTGCTCGGCCTCGGCCTGCTCGCCCTGGGCGCGCACCAGCGCCGCTCCCGATAGGCTCTGGACAGGCATGCATACAAGGAGGCCCGCCATGTTCCGAAGGCTCGTCCTGGCAGTCTCGGCGCTACTGCTTCTGCTGACCCTCGCCTGCGCGAGCGCCGGACGGAAGGTCGACCGCGCGCACCTCGACGACATCCAGAAGGGTGCCCAGACGAAGGCCGAGATCCGTACCTGGTTCGGCGAGCCCTACACGGTGCAGCCCGGACTCGCCGGGCACCCCGCCGGCTGCACCGAGCGCTGGACCTACGAGTACGCGAAGGCCCAGGGCTTCGGGACCGTGACCTACAGGGAGATCCTGGTGATCGACTTCGACGACGACGGCCGGGTCTGCGATCACGCGTTCTCGAAGACGGGCGAGGAGTAGCCGGCCCCACCGGGCGGAGGCGCCCGGATCCGTGTCGGGCCCTCGGGGGACCCGGGATTCGGCGTGAAAAAGATGGACCGGCGTCGACACTTCGGCGAGCTGGCTGCCACCTCTTCACGGGAAGCCATCCCAGGGCGAGTTTTCGTCGGTGGGGGCGCGAATTCGTTTGCGTTCCGGCCGGGCCGCGCCATAGACTGCGCAGCATTGGGAAGGGGAATCTCGCCCGAGGTTCCCGATGCGCCGGCTTCTGCCGTTCCCGCTGCTGCCCCAATCGATCCGCGGCCCCCTCGTCGCCCTCGCCACGGTCGCCCTCCTGGCCCACGCCGCCTCGGCGGCGATCGTCATCGGGTTCGAGACCGAGGACGACGGGCTGACGCCGCTGGTGAACGGGCAGATCGTCGACCCGGCCTTCGACGCCGTCGATCCCGAGTTCGGCACCCACTTCACGCTGACGACGCTCCAGCTCGGCAGCGACGGACACAACGGCGCGACGATCTTCGACACCGATCCCAACGGCCCGAACCAGGGCTCGCAGGATCCCGACCTGCTCGTCGACCGCGGCAACATCCTCATCTTCCAGAGCGACAACCCGGGCTCGGCCAACGACACGAGCGTCGACCCGGTCGTCGGGCTCGTCTACGACAACCCGAACGACGAGGCCGACTTCGCCGACGCCGGCGCGTTCGTGTTCTCGTTCCTCTCCCCGGTGGAGCTGCTGTCGATCGACTTCGTCGACGCCAACGGCGGCTTCCTCTCCAACACCATCCTCACCGACGGCAGCGGCCTGACCCGCACCTACACGATCCCGAAGCAGTGGACCGGCGACATCGACACGTGCGGGGGCTGCCAGGGCTGGGACACGCTCGACTTCACGACCCTGGCGAACCAGCTCGGCGAGGGCGGCGGCACCGCGACGGCGCTCGAGGACGTGGGCTTCGACCCCACCGACGTGGTCGGCCTGGAGATCCAGTTCCTGGGCAACCCGAGCTCGGGCGGCGTCGACAACCTGACCTTCGTCCCCGAGCCCACGACCGGCGGACTGCTCGCCCTGGGGCTCGCGGGTCTGGCGGCGTTCCGGCGGAGCGGCGCGCGACGCTAGGCACGGCGCCAGCGGGAAGGGTCCCCGGCCCGCTCAGCGCGCCCTCTCGCCCCGGGCGAGCACGTTGCGGGTGATGCGGTCGATGAACGGATCCTCGAGGCCCCACGCCCATTCGGTGGTGCCCGCGGCGAAGACCTCGCCGCGGCCGCGGCGGAAGCTTCCCATGGTGGCGTGACCGCGCATGGCGCGCGCCACGTCGCCGCCGAAGACGCGGCCGGCGACGAACTCGGCGTCGGCCTGCCCCAGCAGCCCGGCCGACGGCGTCGGGTCGGGCTCGCCCAGGCTGGCCGGCGCGAGCCCCACGATCTCGAACGTCACGGGCGCTCCGTCCTCTCCGGTGGGCACCGGCAGCCCCGCCTCGAAGCGGAAGGCGCAGCCGTCGGTCTCGTAGCCGACCAGGGTGGCCTCGTCGCCGACGACGTCGCCGTAGAAGAGGTCGGTGCCTTCGAGCGACCAGTGGTCGGGGCGGTAGATGGTGTAGCCGCCCGCGCTGCGCGATCCGGCGTAGCCGACCCGCGCGTAGCCCGCGCTGCAGAACGTCACGCCAGTCATCTCGCTCTCGGGCCGGCCGATCAGCGGATCCGACCAGATGCTCGTCACGCGCCGCTCGCGCTCGCTGCCGAGCACCGGGTCGTCGCTGGGCGCCAGGAACTTGTAGCCGACCATCGCGCGGCCGTCGCGCTCGTAGCGCACCTGCCAGAAGCTGGTGTTGCCCGACAGGAAGCTCGCCTGGCCGCCGGCGTCGACGAAGGCCTCCACGGCGTCGCGCTCCTCCCAGGTCCAGTACTCGTCGTGGCCCACGGAGAGGTACGACGGATAGGGATCGAGGCTGTTCGGCGCGCGGTCGAGGTCGCACTGCGCCAGGTAGTCGAGAGCGACGCCGGCACGCTCGGCCCACGCGACGAACCGGTGCTCCCACTTGTGGACGAAGCCGGCCGGCAGGTCCCAGACGCTGCCGCCCGCCGCGACGAGCTCCGGGGTCGCGTCCGGGAAGCCGAGCGCGCCCCCCATGCCGCGCCGGCTCGTGGACGTCGGCCGCGTCGGCACCGGCGCGGCGACCAGGCAGCGCGACCAGGGACGGTCCCAGGCCACCACCGGCGTGGGCGTCGGTCGGTTCACCAGCTGATCGGTGCTGTCGACGAAGGCCGCGTCGTTGCCGTAGAGGTTCCGCCCTCCCCAGCCGTTGTACGCCTGGTAGGTGTTGGTCGCGAGCACCAGGACGTGCTTCGCGTCGCGGCCGGGGTTGGCCGAGCGGACCACGAGAAAGTGCTCCGCCGAGAGGTCACCGGCGGTGAGCTGCACCCGGTAGTAGCCGCTGGGCCAGTCCTCGCCGATCGCGACGGCGAACGTCTCCGGCCAGCCGCAACCGTCCCGGTAGGCATGGGTCGGCACCCCGTGGTGACCGGCGCGAATGCCCGCCTGCACGTGGACCGTCTTCTCCTCGGCCCCGAGGCGCGCGATGCGGCAATCGACCTCGGGGACCGGGCTCGAGACGAAGAACGTCGCCGTCTCCCCGGCGGCGTAGCTGGTGGCATCGGCGTAGAGCCACAGACCGTCCTCGTAGTAGCCGTCGGGGCGTCCGCTCACCTTCTCGGATGACATCTCGGGATCTCCATGTCCGGCGGGTCTCGTCGCCGGGCTTCGGAGGATAGGCGCGCTCGGCCCCCGCGGCGGTGCGCCCAGAAAACGTGCAGCTCCCTCCCCGGATCGAGCGGCCGACAGGCCCTGCCGTGCGCGAACCGACCCGCGGGCGCCGACCCCGGCACGGATCTGCGGACGGCACACGCCTTGCTTCTTCCGGGGAGCAGGGGGAACGCATGGCGCGCTACGGCTACGACAGGCTCTCGGCGCAGGACGCGAGCTTCCTCTGGATCGAGTCCGAGAGCTCGCCCATGCACATCGGGTCGGTGTGCGTCTACGAAGCCGGCCCGCTGCGCAACGGGGATGGGGGCGTCGACATCGATCGCCAGCGACGGGCGGTCGAGGCGGTGCTGCACTGGATCCCGCGCTACCGGCAGAAGATCGCCTGGACGCCGCTCGAGGGCTGGCCGGTCTGGGTCGACGACCGCCACTTCGCCCTCGGCTACCACATCCGCCACCTCTCGCTGCCGCGGCCGGGCACGGTCGCGCAGCTCAAGGAGATCGTGAGCCGCATCCTCGCCCGGCCGCTCGACCGGGCGCGGCCGCTGGGGGAGATGTGGGTGATCGAGGGCCTCGAGAACGGCGAGCAGTTCGCCGTCGTCTCCAAGATCCACCACTGCATGGTGGACGGCGCCGCCGGGGCGGACCTGACGCAGATCCTGATGTCGACGAGCGCGAAGCACGAGATCGAGGAGCCCCTGCCCTACCTGCCCCGGCCCGCTCCGGGGCCCTTCGAGCTGCTGACCGGCTCGCTGCGCGACCGCTTCGAGCTGGGGCTCGATGCGCTGCGGCGCGCCGGCGACGGGTCGGACGACTGGGCGTCCCTCGGTCGCGAGATCGAGCACCGCGCCCGCGCGCTGGTCGACCTGGCGGGCTTCGCCCTGAAGCCCGCGTCGGAGACGCCGCTCAACGGCGACCTGGGTCCCCACCGCCTGTTCGAGTGGTCGACCATGCCCCTCGACGTGGTGCTCGACCTGCGCCGGCAGCTCGGCTGCACGGTGAACGACATCGTGCTGGCGACGGTGACCGGCGCCGTGCGTCGCTACCTCTTCCGCCGGCGTCTCGACCCGGCGAAGCTCGACTTCCGGGTCGCCGCGCCGGTGAGCACGCGCAGCGAGGGCGACGCGCGAGGCCGGGGCAACCACGTCTCGACCTGGATCGTGCCGCTTCCGCTGGCCGAGGCGGACCCGATGAAGCAGCTCGCGGCCGTGCGCGATCGCACCGCCGGACTCAAGCGCGACGGAGCCGCCAGCGGCGCGGACACGCTGATGAAGATCGCCGAGTGGCTGCCGCCGGCGGTGGTCGGCGCGGGCGCCCAGCTGGCGCGCGGGCCGGCGAACCTGATCGTGACCAACGTGCCGGGTCCCCAGTTCCCGCTCTACTCGGCGGGGGCGCCGCTGCTGGGGCTGTATCCAGTGGTGCCGATCATCCCGGGAATCGGGCTCGGCATCGCGCTCTTCAGCTACGACGGCAGGCTCTGCTGGGGGTCCAACGCGGACGACGAGCTGGTGCCCGACCTGCCCGCGTTCGTGGCCGACGTGAACGTCGCCTTCGAGAACCTGCACCGCGCGGCCGTCAGCGAGTACCTGGACCGCAAGACCGGCGTCCCGATCGAGGAGAGCGTCGCCGTGCCCGAGCCCATCGAGATCGAGCGGCGGAGGAAGCGCACGAAGAAGAACGGGAAGAAGCGCGCGAAGCAGGCCGCGACCGGACGGTGAGGAAGCCTCCCTCACGAGGGAGATGGCCGATCAGGCGCCGAGGTGTCACGAATCGCGAGACTGCTCCGCGTCGGGCGGCGTCGTCGGACCGCCCCCGCCGTTCGCGTAGATCCAGGCGGCGACGGCCGCGAGCGACGGCAGCAGCACCGCCGCCGGCCGACCGGCGAGCGAGTTGCCGAGCGTGTAGAGGATCGGCGCGCCGACGAGCATCGTCAGCACGAACACGAGGGGTCGGTACTCGGGCTTCATCGAAGGGTCTCCTGTCCCGCGGCGGCTCGGGGCCGCTCGCGTGCGGTGCGGGCGCGCGTGCGGGAGCGCCGCGTCGCTTCGACGCAGGCGCAGCACGGTCACCACCCGCGGTCGGGTGTCGGTCCGGTGGCGGGCGCGGGGGCGCTACGGGATCGACGTCGACGTGGCGTGGGCCAGGAGCCAGCGGCGCAGCGCGCTCTGGCGCAGCGCCGCGTCGTCGCCGCGCTGCGCAGGCAGCGCGCGGAGGGCGAGGGCCGGGTCGGACGCGGCCTGGGTGGGCGCGAGCAGGCGCAGCGGACCGCTACCCGGGGAGCGCCCCTCGACGCCAGCGATCGGCGCCACTGCGAACGCCGCGGAGGAGACGAGATGGCCGTGGCCCGGGTCGATCGTCTCCGCCCGTGCGGACGGCGGCGCGACCGGCCAGGCGAAGGCGAGCGCGGCGAGGGCCGCCGCGAGCCGCGCGACCGGTGCCCGACCGCGTGCGCGCAGGGAGTCGTTTCGGAGGGCCCGGAACAAGGCAGGGAGAATAGCCGACCGCCG
>JBNLVK010000025.1:0-16203 GCA_050618055.1 Myxococcota bacterium | reverse complement strand
CTTCCGATCTCCTCGAAGACGCGACCCGCCCGGCGCTGTTCGCCGCGCGCTACGCGGCCGAGCACGCCATGAAGATCGCCGACGACGGCCTGCAGGTGCTCGGCGGCCACGGCTTCATCCGCGAGCACCCGGTGGAGATGTGGTACCGCAACGCGCGCACCCTCAGTGTCCTGGAAGGCACCGTCGCCCTCTAGGGCCCGCCTTCGAGACGTCTCCCCACCCCCGCTGCCCTCCGTCGGCGCTTGCCGCCGACGGATCAGAGGAAATGATGATTGATTTCGAACTCTCCGACAACGACAAGCAGGTCCTCGCCGAGGTGCGCCGGCAGGCGCTGGTCTGCCGCCCCTACGCCCGCCACTACGACGAGAACGAGCACGAGTTCCCGCCCGACGAGCTTCCCGAGGCCGGCGACTACCAGTCGGCCTACGCCCTGATGGACGGCTCCGACGAGAACACCAAGCTGCCCATCATGGCCATGCTGATCTCCGCCGGCGAGTGCTGGGGCGACTACTCGGTGCGCATGCGCCGGGGCAAGGGCGCCCTGGGCAACGCCGCGCTGCGCGCGGCGGGGACGCCCGAGCAGCAGGAGAAGTGGGGCGACCTCACCCTCGCCATGGCGATCACCGAGCCGGGCTGCGGCTCGGATCCGTCGCGGGTGCAGACCTCCGCCGTGCTCGACGGCGACGAGTGGGTGATCAACGGCGAGAAGATCTTCGTGACCACCGGCTGCCGCGCCGACGGCGTCGTGCTGTGGGCGACCATCGACAAGAGCGCCGGACGCGCCGGCATCAAGTCGTTCCTGGTGCAGAAGGACACGCCCGGCTTCGTCGTGGCCCACAAGGAGAAGAAGCTCGGCATCCGCTCCGACGACACGGCCGCCTACGTGTTCAAGGACTGCCGCATTCCGCGGGAGAACCTGCTGGGCGGCGACGAGACGATCCCGAAGGCCTCCTCCGGTGGCTTCAAGGGCGTGCTCAAGACCTTCAACATGACGCGCCCGGCGGTGGCGGCCATCGGCATCGGCATGGCCGAGGCGGCCCTCGACTTCACCCGCGAGCAGCTCCAGCAGGCGGGCGTCGAGATCGACTACGGGACGGGCCTGCACGGTCGCTCGGCGGTCGTCGACAAGTTCCTGCGGCTCGAGGCCACCTACGAGGCGTCGCTGCTCACGATCCTGCGGGCGGCGTACCTGTCGGGCGAGGGCGAGCCGAACAACCTGGAGGCCTCGGTCTGCAAGGCCAAGACGGGCACCGCGGTGCGCAAGATCACCCAGGGCTGCATCGAGATCCTGGGCAGCCTGGGCGTCAACCGCGAGCACCTGCTGGAGAAGTGGTTCCGCGACGTCCGCATCACGGACATCTACGAGGGCACCGGCGAGATCCAGCGCATGATCACGGCCCGCGACCTGCTCGGCTACACGCGAGCCGACCTGAACTAGTCCGGCCCATCCCCCCAAGCGAGCGCCCACCTCCCTTCTCCTCGGAGGTGGGCGCTTTGCGTTAGGCTGCCGGCCATGAAGGCGATCCTGATCGAGGACGAGGAGCTTCGCTTGGGCGAGGCGGAGGCGCCGGCCCTGGAGCCCGGTGCGTTGCGCATCCGCGTGGCTGCGGCCGGTGTGAACCGGGCCGACCTGATGCAGGCCCAGGGCCTGTACCCGCCGCCGCCCGGTGCGTCGCCCCTGCTGGGGCTCGAGTGCGCCGGCGAGGTGGTGGAGGTGGCCGACGGCGTCGCGGGCTGGAAGCCGGGCGACCGGGCCATGGCCCTGCTGGCCGGCGGCGGCTACGCCGAGGAGGTGGTGGTCGACGCCGGCTCGGCCATGCCGGTGCCGCCCGGCCTCGACTGGGAGCAGGCCGCCGCCATTCCCGAGGTGTTCCTCACCGTCTACCTGAACGTCTTCCGCATCGGCCGGCTCGAGGCGGGCGGCACGGCGCTGGTCCAGGGCGGCGGCAGCGGCATCGGCACCGCCGCCATCCAGCTGGTGAAGGCGGCCGGCGCGAAGAGCGTGGTGACCGCCGGCAGCGACGAGAAGTGCCGGCGCTGCCTCGAGCTGGGCGCCGACGTGGCCGTGAACTACCGGGACGGCGACTTCGTGGCGGCCTGCCGCGACGCCACCGGCGGCGCCGGCGTCGACGTGGCCCTCGACCACATCGGCGCCGCCTACCTGGAGAAGAACCTGGCCTCGCTGGCCGTGGGGGGCCGGCTCGTGCTGATCGGGCTGATGGGCGGCGCCAGGGCCGAGATCAACCTGGGCCTGCTGCTGGCCCGCCGCCTCCAGGTGATCGGCTCGACGCTGCGGGCGCGCCCGGCGTCCGAGAAGGCCGAGATCGTGCAGGGCTTCCTCGAGCGCTTCGGACCGGCCCTCGCGAAGGGCGAGCTGCGGGCCACCGTCGACCGGGTGCTGCCGCTGGCCCGGGCGGCCGAGGCCCACCGGGCCATGAAGGCCAGCGAGCACTTCGGGAAGATCGTGCTCCGCGTCGCCGAGTAGCGGCATCCGGCACCGTTCAGCCGCGCCCGTGAACGGCCGATAGGCTCCGAATGGGCAACCGCCGCATCGCCGAGCTGGTCTTCGAGTTCGTGCCGCTGAACCGGCGGCGCGTCCAGGGGGATCCGCCGCTCTCGGTGCTCGAGCTCGAGCGCTGGAGCGAGCTGCGCGACCACCTGGCCTACGAGTTCGGCCACTCGCCGCCGGTCGGACCCGCCCGCCAGCCGCGCCACCTGCGCGTGCCGACCCACCTGAAGGTCCGCTACGAGTGCGACGGAGAGCAGTCCGCCCAGATCGAGAACCTGTCCGAGGGCGGCCTGTTCGTGCGCTGCTCCGAGCCGCTGGCGGCCGGCACGCCCCTGCGTCTCGAGATCGAGGTGGCCTCCGGGGCGCCGCTGCGGCTCGACGCCACCGTGGTGCACAGCCGCGAGCTCGAGAACCTGGACGGTCCCGCCGGCTTCGGCGTGGAGTTCCTGGACCTCGAGGCCGACGACCACGTGCGCCTGGTGGAGCTGCTCGAGGCCGCGCTCTCCGAGGTCTCCCAGGGCGACTAGCGCGGGCTCCCGGGAGGGTGCGGACGGGCGGGCGGTCTCCTAGGCTCCGCTCCCCGCACAAACCCTCGTCCTACGGAGACCCTCGCGATGGCCATCGAACGCACCCTTTCCATCATCAAGCCCGACGCCTGCGCCAAGCCCGGCGCGGCCGGCGAGATCCTCTCGCGCTTCGAGAAGGCGGGGCTCACGATCCTGGCCATGAAGCGCATCCAGCTGACCGAGCAGCTGGCCCGGGGCTTCTACGCGGTCCACAAGGAGCGCCCCTTCTACGGCGAGCTGGTGGCCTTCATGACCTCGGGTCCGGTGGTGGTGAGCGTCCTCGAGGGCGAGAACGCCATCGCTGCCCACCGCGACCTGCTGGGGCCCACCAACTCGGAGGAGGCGGCCAAGGGCACGATCCGGGGCGACTTCGGCACCGACATCGAGCGCAACGCGGCCCACGGCTCGGACGCGCCGGAGACGGCGAAGATCGAGATCTCCTACTTCTTCAACGCGTCGGAGATCCTGGGAGCGGTGGAAGCTCTCTAGGCGTACGTGCGGGCCATCAGCAGGATGAGGCCCACGTAGGTCAGCGTCAGCCAGACGTTGTGATTTCGCAGTGCTCGCGCCACGAGCCGTTCCCCCCAGAGTGCCGCTCGCAGACCGTCGTCAGGGGTCTGCAGACCATCATCCGTGAGTGTTCTTTCGAACGATCCCACCCGTACTTGAGTGGTAGCACACGCCTTTCGCGTGCGGGCGTGACGGACGTCACCAAATTCGCCGGAGCGGCTCTTCAGCGACCGGCAAACTCCGGGTCGCGTCGCTCCCGGGCCGCGGCCAGTCCCTCGTGGACGTCGGCCGACTCGAAGCAGGCGGCCTGGACCGCGGCCTCGAAGGAGAGCTGGTCCTCCAGGGTCGCGCCGGCGCTGCGGGCCAGCGACTGCTTCACGCCCCGCACGGCCAGCGGCGCGCAGAGGGCGATCTCGGCGGCCAGGGCCCGCGCCTCGGGCAGCACCTCGGCGGGGTCCAGCGCCCGGCTGGCCATGCCGATGGCCGCCGCCTCCTCGCCGCCGATCAGCCGGCTGGTGTAGAGCAGCTCGGCCGCGCGAGCGCTGCCCACCAGCCGCGGCAGGGTCCAGGTGGCGCCCATGCCGGGCTGGAGGCCCAGCTTCGTGAAGTTGAGGCCCAGCTTCGCCTCGCGGCTCACCAGCCGCAGGTCGCAGGCCAGGGCCACGCACAGGCCGGCGCCCACCGCGTGGCCGTTGACGGCGGCCACGGTGGGGCAGGGCAGGTCGCGCACCGACAGGAAGAGCTTGTAGAAGCTGCGCATGGTGTCGCGGATGGCGCGCCGGGCGATTCCCGGCTCGGCCTTCCCCTCGTCGGCGCGGGTCTGGATCATGTCGAGGTCGCCGCCGGCCGAGAAGGCGCGACCGGCGCCGGTCAGCACCACGGCCCGCAACCCCTCGTCGCGGCCCAGCAGGGCGACCTCCCGCGAGAACGCCACCCCCATGGCCTCGGTCATGGCGTTGCGGCGGTCCGGATCGTTGAACGTGAGCGTGGCGACGTCCCCGTCGCGCTCCACCAGAACGAGATCTTTCGACATGGGCCACAGCCTCGGAGACCGGCGTCCCGTGTGCAAGCGGGCACGGGCGGACTCCGAGGTGGGGGGCGGGCGGCGAGCGGGCTCCTTGATCGGGTCGTCCGCTCCGGGCCCCCTCCCGTCGCGCCGGGTCGGGTGCGGACTCCCCGGCGCACCGCGGCTCCCCGTCTTGCGGCGGCCCGGATCGGCCTCAACGTCTGCGGATCCCGCTCGCCGCCCGCCCGCATACCGGGTCTCGGCTCGCGTTCGCGGCGGTCGGGGGGCGCGGATCCGCAGACGTTGAGATCGGCGAAGGGCCGCTGCGGAGCGATGCCGTCGTTGGTGGGTGGGGGCTGGTGCGGCCCTTCGGTCCGCACCAGGAAGGCCCGCAGCCGAGCGACCCGATCAAGGAGCCGCGCCCCCCGACCGCCTTCTCCGCGCTCGCCCCAAAAGAGAAACCGGGGGAGCGGCGCGTGGCCGCTCCCCCGGTGGTGGAGGTCTCGGGTTCCGTCAGTCCTTCGCGTGGCGCAGGAAGGTCGGGACGTCGAGCTCGTCCTCTTCGTAGGGCGACATCATGAAGCCCCCCGACTCCGGCTGCTCGGGCTGGCTGGCCCGCGGCTCCTGGACCGGCTCCGGCGCCGGCAGCGGCGCCTCGGCCGAGATCGGTGCGCGCTCGATCGGCACCTCGCGGACCAGCGGCGTCACGTTGCTGTGGTCCTCGATGCGCACCTCGCGGCGCTCGCGCGTGCCGATGCGGTCGTCGACCAGGCCGGTCGCGATCACCGTGACGCGCATCTCGCCCTCGGGCATCTCGTCGTCGATGACGGCGCCGAAGATGATGTTCGCGTCCTCGTGGGCCGCCTCCTGGATCAGCGTCGAGGCCTCGTTCACCTCGAACAGCGACAGGTCCGGACCGCCGGTGATGTTGATCAGCACGCCGTGGGCGCCGTCGATCGACAGGTCCTCGAGCAGCGGGCTCGAGATCGCCATGCGCGCGGCCTCTTCGGCGCGCTCGTCGCCGCTGGCCGTGCCCGTGCCCATCAGGGCCACGCCCATCTCGTTCATGATCGTGCGCACGTCGGCGAAGTCCAGGTTGATGAGGCCGTGGATCGTGATCAGGTCCGAGATGCCGCGCACCGCGTTGTAGAGCACGTCGTCGGCGAGCTTGAACGCGTCCTTCATGGCCGTGTTCTTGCCGGCCAGGGCGAGCAGCCGCTGGTTCGGGATCGTGATCACCGTGTCGACGACGCGGTGCAGCTCCTCGAGTCCGCGCTCCGCGTGGCGCTGTCGCACGCGGCCCTCGAACAGGAACGGCTTGGTCACCACACCGACGGTGAGGCAGCCCGCTTCGCGCGCCACCTCGGCCACGATCGGCGCGGCGCCCGTGCCCGTCCCGCCGCCCAGGCCGGCGGTGACGAACACCATGTCGGTACCGACGAACAGCTCGCGCAGCCGCTCGCGGACCTCGAGCGCGGAGTCGCGACCCTTGTTCGGGTCGGCGCCGCAGCCCAGGCCGCGCGTGATCTCGCCGCCGAGCTGGATCTTCGTGGCCGCCAGCGCGTGCTGGAGCGCCTGCGCGTCGGTGTTGGCCGCGATGAACTCGACGCCGCCGAGACCCGACGACACCATGTTGTTCAACGCGTTGCCGCCGCCGCCGCCGACGCCCACCACCTTGATGACGGCACGGTGGCCGGCGGTCTCCTCCAGCTCGAGGAGATCGTCGTCCGCGGTCAGCAGGTCGGCCTGGGTCTCCGGAGCTTCGGTTGCCGCCGGCTTCGGCGGTCGAGACGTACTCCGAGGTCGCTTCGCCATGATCTCACCCCCCAGCGCGATCGAATGGTTCGCGCGAATGGTACAGGAAAACCTCGTTCTTGTTAGGGGTTTTCACCCCCTTCCTGCGGGTATGTGCGCGCCACGACTGGGGGACTCGGGGCCGCGCCCCCGACCGGCTATTCCAGCTGGTAGAACCAGTCCCGCATGCGCTGCTTGACCCGTCCGAAGATGGATTCGTCGCGGATCCGGAAGCGGGCGGCCTCCCGGTCCTGGCTGGCGCCGTAGCTGACCAGGCCCACGCCGGTGGCGTACATGGGTCCACGCACCACGTCCTGGAGCCCGCCCACGTGGCTGGGCATGCCCAGCCGGACCGGCGTCTCGAAGATCTCCTCCGCCAGGTCGAGCAGGCCCTCCAGCGCCGAGCAGCCGCCGGTCATCACCACCCCGGACGGGATGGCGTCCTCCAGGCCCTCCTTCACCAGCGACTGGCGCGCCAGGCTGAGGATCTCGTCGATCCGCGGCTCGATGATCTCGCACAGGATCTTGCGCGAGACCTCGCGCGGGCGGCGTCCGCCCACGCTGGGCACGCTGATCACGTCGTCGCTGGCCAGGAAGCGCGCCGAGGCCACCCCGAAGCGCTTCTTGATCCGCTCCGCCTCCTCGAACGGGGTGCGCAGTCCCACCGCGATGTCGTTCGAGATGTGGGCGCCGCCGAGCCCGAGCACCGAGGTGTGCTGGATCGAGCCCTCGCCGAACACCGCCACGTCGGTGGTGCCGCCGCCGATGTCGATCAAGCACACGCCCAGGTCCTGCTCGTCCTCGGCCACGCAGGCCTCGGCGCTGGCCAGCGGCTCGAGCACGATGTCCACCACGTTCAGGCCGGCCTTGTTGGCGCACTTCACGATGTTCTGGGCGCTGGTGACGGCCGCCGTCACGATGTGGATCTTGGCCTCGAGGCGCACGCCGCTCATGCCCAGCGGCTCGCGGATGCCGTCCTGGTCGTCGATGATGAACTCCTGGGGGATGACGTGGATCACCTCCCGGTCCATCGGGATCGAGACGGCCTTGGCCGCGTCGATCACGCGCTTGACGTCGCCCGGCGACACCTCCCGGTCCTTCACCGCCACCACGCCGTGGCTGTTGAAGGCGCGGATGTGGCTGCCGGCGATGCCCGCGTAGACCGACGTGATCTCGCAGTCCGCCATCAGCTCCGCCTCTTCGACGGCGTGCTTGATGGAGTTCACCGTGGCGTCGATGTCGACCACCACGCCCTTGCGCAGGCCGCGGGACGGGTGCGTCCCGATGCCCACGATGTCGATCCCGTTCTCGGTGCGCTCCGCCACGACCACGCAGATCTTGGTCGTGCCGATGTCGAGCCCTACGAGCAGGTCGTCCCTTCTGGCCATGTGTCTCCCCCCGAAGACGTTGCAGCCGCCGGATCACCCGGTGGGCTGCAGGTTGCGCGGCCGAACGCCTCCACGTCCGGCCGCATTCTTCGCCGATCCGTCCTGGACCGGCGCACTCCGCAGCACCACCTGGTCTGCGAAGCGGAGATCGATCGACGCGGCGTCGGCCGCCACGTCGGGGCGCGTCGCGAGCAGCCGCGCCAGCGCCTGGAGGCGCGCGTCCAGGTCCTCGCGGCCGAGCACCACCTCGGCGCCCGGCGCCGGGAGCAGGAGGCCGAAGCCCAGCGGATCGCCGTCGGCCGCGATCCGCACCTGGCGGGGCGCCGCCAGTCCCAGCTCGGGCAGCCGCCGGGCCAGGCCGGCGGCGGTGGCCAGGTCGGGGCTCGGCTCGCGGGGCGCCACCTCGCCCTGGGCCACCAGCTCCACCAGGCCGGGCAGCGCGTCGTCGTCGACCGGCGCGAACGGCTCGCCTTCCGCGTCGACCGCGTAGCGCTGGGCGTCCAGCACCACCGTGGCCACCGGCTCGCGCTCGTCGACGTCGACCACCACGGTGCCGCCGGGCAGGCGCAGCGCGCGGGCGCGGCCGATCCAGTCGTGGGCCTCCAGGTTGCGGGCGACCGCGCCTGCGTCGACCGACGCCAGCGGCGCGCCGCCGGCGATGCCGGTGGCCGCGGCCACGTCGGGAAGGGCGACGCGCTCGGCGCCGCGCACCGCGATGGCCCGCACCGGCTCCGACGCGTCGCTCCCGCCGAAGATCAGGCCGTCGCCGAGCCACAGGCCCAGCGCGCCGGCCAGCAGGGCCACGATCGGCGCGGCGCGGCCCAGCCGCAGCACCGGAAGCGCGCGGGCGGCGCCGCGGACCCCCCCGGACGCCTGGCGACCGCGCACGCGGGCCAGGTGGGCGTGGGCGCGCGCCCTGCGGGCGCTCGAATCCCGGTCGAAGCGATGGTGACGGTTCATGCGGGCTCTCCTCCGACGATGCGGACCTCGCGTTCCAGGCTCCGGCCCTGGCTCTGCTTCACGCGGCTCTGGGCCTCGTGGATCAGGGCGAGCACGTCGGCGGCGCTGGCGCCGCCCACGTTGGCGATGAAGTTGGCGTGCACCGGCGAGATCTGGGCGCCGCCGATCTGGTGGCCCTTGAGCCCGCTGGCCTCGATCAGCCGGCCCGCGTGGTCGCCGGGCGGGTTCTTGAAGACCGAGCCGCAGGACGGCACCGACAGCGGCTGGGTCGCGGAGCGCCGCGCCAGGTAGGCGCTCACCCGGGCCTGCACCGCGTCCGGATCGGCGGGCTCGATGCGGAACAGCGCCGACACCACCACGCTGCCCGGCGCCAGGCCGCGCAGCGAGCGGTAGCGGAACTCGAGATCGCTCTTCGAGAGATGCTGCACGTGGCGCCCGGTGGGGCTCATCACCTCGATCTCGACCACCACGTCGGCCATCTCCCGGTCCGGGATGCCGGCGTTCATGGCGACCCAGCCGCCGACCGTTCCCGGAATGCCCGACGCGAACTCGAGCCCGGCCAGACCGCGCTGGACGCAGAAGCGCGTCACCTGCGAGTGGGAGCAGCCGCCCTCGGCCCGCAGCATGCCGCCCGGCCGCTCCTCGATGGCGCGCAGGTTCGCGAGCTGGATCACGACGCCGGGGAGCGGTCCGTCCAGCGCCAGCGTGTTGAAGCCGCCGCCCAGCAGCTGGTGGGGAACGCGGTGCTCGGTGCAGACCTCGAGCAGGCGCGCCAGCTCGTCGCGGTCGGCGGGGCTCGCCACCGCGTCGGCGGGACCCCCGACGCGCAGCGAGGTGAGGCGCGACATGGGCACGTCGAAGCGCACGCGGTCCGCGAGCGTCTTCACCAGGGCATCGCGCGCCGCCGCCTCGATCAAGCCTCCGCCTCCCGCAGCCGCTCGACCAGCCGCGTGCCCAGGGTCGAGATGCTGCCCGCTCCGAGCGTCAGGATGAGGTCGCCGGGGCGGGCCACGTCGGCCAGCCGGTCGAGCACCCGGTCGAGGTCGGCGACGAAGTGGGCGTCCCGGTGGCCGTGGGCCTGGATGGCGCCCACCAGTCCCGCGGCGTCGACACCCGGGATCTTGTCCTCGCTGGCGGCGTAGATCTCGCTCACCAGCAGCACGTCGGCGTCGTGGAAGGCGCTGACGAAGTCCTCCCACAGGTCGCGCGTGCGCGTGTAGCGGTGGGGCTGGAAGGCGACCACCAGGCGGCCCGGGTGGACCGAGCGGGCGGCCTCCAACGTGGCGCGGATCTCGGCCGGGTGGTGGCCGTAGTCGTCGACGACCTGCACGCCGCCGACCTCGCCCTTGCGCTCGAAGCGCCGCTCGATGCCGAGGAAGCTGTCGAGCGCCGCGGCCGCGTCGGCGAAGGGCACGTCCAGCTCGCGGGCGACGGCCAGCGTGGCCAGCGCGTTCAGCACGTTGTGGCGTCCGGGCAGCCGGGTGCGGGCGCTGCCCAGCCGCTCGCCGTCGGCCCGCACCGTGAAGCGCAGGCCCAGGCCGCCGTCCGCGACGTCGGGCGCGAGGTCGCTGGCGACGAAGTCGGCCTGGCTCACCGTTCCGTAGGTGACCGTGCGGCGGGTCATGCGCGGCAGCAGCGCCTGCACGCCCGGGTGATCGAGACACAGGACGGTGGCACCCCAGAAGGGCACCCGGTTGGCGAAGTCGGCGAAGGCGTCCTGGAGCGCCTCGTAGCTGCCGTAGTGGTCCAGGTGCTCCGGGTCGATGTTGGTGACGACGGCCAGCACCGGCGCCAGCCGCAGGAACGAGCCGTCGCTCTCGTCGGCCTCGGCGACGATCAGGTCGCCGGCGCCGAGGCGCGTGGTGGAGGGATCGCGCCCGGCGGTCAGCACCCGGCCGCCGACCACCACCGTGGGGTCGAGGCCCACCGCGTCCAGCACGTGGGCGATCAGCGAGGTGGTGGTGGTCTTGCCGTGGCTGCCGGCCACCGCGATGCCGTCCTTCAGGCGCATCACCTCGGCCAGCATCTCGGCCCGCGGAATGACCGGGATCTTGCGCCGCTCCGCCTCCAGCAGCTCCGGGTTGGTCGGGCGGACCGCCGACGAGTAGACCACCACGTCGGCGCGGCCCACGTTCGTCTCGGCGTGTCCGACGGCCACCTCGATGCCCAGGCTGCGCAGCCGCGCCACGGTCGGACCCTCGCGCAGGTCGGAGCCGGTCACCTGGTACCCCTGGTTCGCCAGCAGCTCGGCCAGGCCGCACATGCCGATGCCGCCGGCGCCGACGAAGTGGACCCGCTTGATCCGGCGGTACATCAGTCCTCTCCCCCTTCCTGGAGTGCGGCGCACGCCTCGACGATGCGCTCGGCCGCGTCCGGCCGGGCGAGCTTGCTCGCGGCCTCCCCCATCGCCGCCAGCGACTCGGGCGCGGCCGCGAACGCCTCGAGCCGTTTCGCCAGGTCGTCGTGCGCGAGCGGCCGCGCGTCGAGCACCTGGGCGGCGCCCGCGTCGGCCAGGGCCCGCGCGTTGGCGGCCTGGTGATCGTCGGCGGCGAAAGGATAGGGCACGAGCAGGGCCGGCAGACCCGCCATGGCCAGCTCGGCCACGGTCAGCGCGCCGGCGCGGCAGACCGCCAGGTCGGCCTCCCGGTAGCGCCGCGGCATGTCGGGCGCGAAGGCCACCACCTCGGCGGAGACGCCGGCTTCGGCCCAGGCCGCGGCCACCCGCTCCCGGTCCGCCTCGCCGGTCTGGTGGACCACCGTGAACGCGGCCGGGTCCAGGGACGGCGCCAGCGCGATCATGGCCTCGTTGATCTGGCGGGCGCCCTGGCTGCCGCCGAAGACCAGCAGGCGCAGCGGCCGCGACGGGGCCTGGCGGGGCGGCGCGTCGGCGAAGGCGCGCACCAGCTCGCTGCGCAGCGGAATGCCCGGCTCCAGCACGCGCGGGTCGCCCGGCCGGGCCAGCCGCTCCGCCGCCTCGCGGAACTGGACGAAGATGCGCTTCGCGCGTCCGGCGAACAGCCGGTTCGCGCGACCGGGCATGGCGTTGGGCTCGACCAGCGCCACCGGCAGCCGGCGCAGCAGGGCGCCCACCACCGCCGGCACCGCGGCGTAGCCCCCCACCGAAACCACGATCTCGATCCGCCGCTCGGCCAGCAGCCGCCGGGCCGCCCACGTGCCGCGGGCGATCGCCAGGGCGGCGCCGACCCGGTCCCGCAGTCCGCGGCCCATCACCTGGCCGGCGGGCAGCGTCACCAGCTCGAAGCCGGCGTCGGGCACCAGCTTCTTCTCGAGCCCCCGGTCCGAGCCCAGCAGCAGCACGTCGTCGCCGCGGGCGCGGATGCGCTCGGCCAGGGCCAGCGCCGGGGTCACGTGTCCCCCGGTCCCGCCGCCGGCCACGACCCAGCGCCGCGCTCTCGTCTTCGCCTCGCTCACGCCCGTGCGAGCCCCCGGCTCGACGCGCCGCGCACCCGCGGCGCCGCCGTCTTCGCCTCGCGCGCTCCCAGGCGCAGCAGCACGCCCAGCGCCACCGCCGTGCAGACCAGCGAGTTGCTGCCGTGGGAGAGGAAGGGCAGGGTGAGGCCGGTGGTCGGCGCCAGGCCCATCACCACCGCGGCGTTGATGGCGGCGGGCAGCACGATCAGCGCCGTCATGCCGCTGGCCACCAGCAGCGAGTGGGGATCCCGCGCGCGCGCGGCGATGCGCAGGCCGGCGATGGCCAGCGCGGCGAAGGATCCCAGCACCACCAGCACGCCCAGCAGGCCCAGCTCCTCGCCCACCACCGACAGGATGAAGTCGGTGTGGGCCTCGGGCAGGTAGAAGAGCTTCTGGCGGCCGTCGCCCAGGCCCACGCCGCCCACGCCGCCGCGCCCGAAGGCCACGAACGATGCACCAGCTGGAAGCCCTCGTCGCGGGCGTGGAGCCAGGGATCCAGGAAGCCGCGCAGCCGGGCCAGCGCGTAGGGACGAAGCGCCACGTAGACGGCGGCGGCCGCCGCCGCGCCGGCGCCGGGCACGATCAGCCGGCGCAGCGGCAGGCCCGACACGAAGAAGACCAGCGCGCACACCGCCAGCAGCACGATGGCGCTGCCCAGGTCGGGCTGGAGCAGCAGCAACCCGGCCGGGGCGGCGACCAGCGCCAGCGCCCGCGGCAGCACCTCGGGTCGCGGCCGGCCGCGCTCGGTGGCGCGGGCCAGCAGCAGTGCCAGCGCCAGCACGGTCGCGAGGCGCGCCGGCTCGGAGGGCTGGATCGAGATGGGAAGTCCCGGCACCGCCAGCCAGCGCCGCGCGCCGTTGGCCTCGATGCCCAGGAAGGGCGTCGCCGCCAGCGCCAGCAGGCTGATCCAGTAGAGCGGCATGGCCAGCCGGTCCCAGACCGCCAGCGGCGTGCGTGCCGCCAGCGCCGCGAACGCCACGGCGCACGCCAGGCCTGCCCAGTGGCGCAGCGCCAGCGGCGGCAACGCCTCGCCCATGTTGAGCGCCGCCGTCGTGCTGTAGTTCATGACCAGGCCCAGGCCGGCCAGCAGCGCCGCCGAGGTGAGTAGCGTCCCGTCGGCGGCGAAGCCGTCGCCGCCGCGGGGCGCCGGCGGGGGAGCGCTGCGCCGCGTCGTGCGCCGGCGTCGGTTGGTCCTGCGCTTCACGATCGCTCCAGCCGTGCGCGGACGGCCGCCTGGAAGCGCCGACCCCGCTCCTCGAAGCTCGCGAACTGGTCGTGGCTCGAGCAGCCCGGCGCCAGCAGCACCACGTCGCCCTCGCGCGAGAGCTCCGCCGCCCGTGCGGTCGCCTGCTCGACGTCCGCGGCGCGCTCCACCGGAATGCGTCCGGCCAGCGCGCGCTCGATGGCGTCGGCCGCCTCGCCGATCAGCACGGCGACGCGGGCGTGCTCCGCCAGCGCGTCGGCCAGCGGGGTGACGTCCAGGCCCTTGGCGCGTCCGCCGCCGATCCAGACCAGCGCGCCCCCGAAGCGCGCCACGGCGTGGGCCGCGGCCTCCGGGTTGGTCGCCTTCGAGTCGTCGACGAAGCGGACGCCGCCGTGGACCGCGACCGTCTCGGTGCGGTGCGGCAGGCCGCGGAAGCGGGGCAGGGCGCGCCAGGCCTTGGCCGGCTCGGCGCCGGCCGCCGTCGCCGCCAGCAGCGCGGCCAGCACGCTCTCCCGGTTCAGGTCCGGGCTCACCTCGTCGAGCGGGAGGCGCTGCGCCTCGTCGCCGGTGCGCAGCCAGACCGCGCCGGCGTCGAGCCAGGCGCCGCGCTCGAGCGGTCCGCGCCGGTCGAAGGCCCACACCCGGGCCGCCGCGCCGTCCGCCATGGCCCGCACCACCGGGTCCGCCCGGTTCAGCACCAGCGTGTCCGCCGGGCGCTGGTTCGCGAACAGGCGGCGTTTCGCCGCCACGTAGGCGTCGAAGTCGCCGTGCCGGTCCAGGTGGTCCGGCGTCACGTTCAGCACCACCGCCACGTCGGGGCGGAAGGCTTCGACGGTCTCCAGCTGGAACGACGAGACCTCGAGCACGGCCACGTCCAGCGGCGCGCCCACCAGGTCGAGGGCCGGCGTGCCGACGTTGCCGGCGGCGCGCGCGCGCAGGCCCGACGCCTCGAGCATGGCCGCGGCCAGCAGCGCCGTCGTCGACTTCCCGTTGGTGCCCGTCACCGCCACGATCGGCACCGACAGGGCCCGCGCGCACAGCTCGACGTCGCCCCACACGCGCCGCGCCGACGCCCGGTAGCGCGCGGGCGGGACGCCCGGGCTCGGCACCACCAGGTCGAAGTCGGCCGGGTCGGGGAACGGGGCGCCGGTGCGCACGTCGACGCCCGGCGGCAGCCCGTCCGCGTCGGTGTCGCGCTCGTCGGCGACGGTCACGCGAGCGCCGCGTCCGGCGCAGAACGCAGCGGCGCTGCGGCCCGAGATCCCCAGGCCCAGCACCAGCACGCGCGCGCCGTCGAGCTCCTGCATCAGCGCAGCTTCAGCGACGAGAGCGAGATCAGCCCGAGGATCGCCGAGATGATCCAGAAGCGGATCACGATGCGCTGCTCCGGC
Source organism: Myxococcota bacterium (assembly GCA_050618055.1). Taxonomy (GTDB): domain Bacteria; phylum Myxococcota_A; class UBA9160; order UBA9160; family SMWR01; genus CALDCK01. The sequence continues at coordinate 1,443 of JBNLVK010000025.1, read as the reverse complement.
CAGCCGAGCTTCTCGAAGTGGTGGTGGATGGGCGCCATCAGGAAGACGCGCTTGCCCGTCAGCTTGAACGACAGCACCTGGATGATCACCGACAGCGTCTCGATCACGAAGATGCCGCCGACCACGACCAGCAGGATCTCCTGGCGGATCAGCACGGCGATCGTGCCGAGGGCGCCGCCCAGCGCCAGCGATCCGACGTCGCCCATGAACAGCTGGGCCGGCGGCGCGTTGAACCACAGGAAGCCGAGCCCGCCGCCGATCAGTGCGCCGCAGAAGATGGCCAGGTGGCCGGCGCCCGGCACGTACTTGATGGCCAGGTAGTCGGCGATGCCGGCGTGGCCCGCCGCGTAGGCCAGGATCAGGAAGGTGCCGCTGGCGATCATCACCGGCCCGATCGCCAGGCCGTCCAGGCCGTCGGTCAGGTTCACGGCGTTGCTGGTGGCCACGATGATGAAGGCGGCCACCGGGACGTAGAACCAGCCCAGGTGGGGCGTGAAGTTCTTGAAGAAGGGCACCGCCACCACCGCGTCGAAGTTCGGGTCGTAGTAGATGGCGGTGGCCACCAGCAGCGCCAGCGCCGTCTGCCAGAAGAGCTTGGCCCGGGCCGAGATGCCGGCCGACGAGCCCTCGCGGACCTTGGCGTAGTCGTCGATGAAGCCGAGCAGGCCGTAGCCGCCGGTCAGCCCCACCAGGATCCAGACCATGCGGTTGTCCAGGTTCGACCACAGGAGCACCGACACCAGCAGCGAGAGCAGGATCAGCAGGCCGCCCATGGTGGGCGTGCCCTCCTTCTCCTGGTGCGCCGGACCGACCTCGCGGATCGGCTGGCCCACGCGCAGCCGGCCCAGCGCGCGGATCAGCGGCGGCCCCACCATGAACGCGATGAAGAGCGCCGTCAGCGTGGCCGCGCCGGTGCGGAACGTGATGTAGCGGAACACGTTGAAGGCGCCGACCTGGTCGGCCAGGGGATAGAAGAGGTGGTAGAACATTCAGTGCGATCCCCTCACGGCGTCCACGATCCGATCGACGACGCGCTCCATGCGCATCGAACGCGAGCCCTTCACCAGCACCCGGTCGCCGGACCGGACCTGCTTCGCCAGCGACTCGGCCGCCGGCTCCCAGTCGCGCTCGGCGTGCACGCGGCTGGCGTCGAGACCACCGGCGAGCGCGCCCTCGGCCACCACCTGCGCCTGCGCGCCCACCGCCCACAGCTGGTCGACGCCGAGCTCGGCGGCCAGCGCGCCGGCCGCGCGGTGCGCGGCGAGGGTCTCGTCGCCCAGCTCGCCCATGTCGCCGATCACCGCCACGCGCCGTCCGCCGCGGCAGGCCGCGCCACCGGTCAGCTCGCCCAGCGCCACCGCGAGCGACGGGGGGTTGGCGGTGTAGGTGTCGTCCATTACCAGCACGTCGCCGGGCCCCGCGAACCGCGCCCGGCGCCCCATC
>JBNLVK010000024.1:0-19441 GCA_050618055.1 Myxococcota bacterium | reverse complement strand
CTACACGACGCTCGTCCGATCTGAGCAGGGGGCGCAGCGGCAGCAGGACGTGCACCAGCAGGTAGGCGGCGAACAGGCCGGCCACCACCCGCCGCTCGCGCGTCCAGGCGAACGGCGGAGACTCGATCCCGCCGCGGCGCGGCCAGTTGAACACGCGCCGCGGCCAGTCCGGATCCAGGAAGACCAGCGTGGCCGCGATGGCCAGCCACGGGAAGACGCCGATGTTCCACATGGCGTGGTTGGCCAGGTGGAAGCCCGTCGCGAAGGCCAGCGCCCAGTAGCGGGTGGGACGCCAGAGCAGCGCCGGCACCACGAACAGGTCGAGCAGCAGGCCGCCCCAGGCCAGGAAGACCGCGAACCAGGGCTCCGCCCACAGGTCCTGGACGTAGGGGTAGGGCAGCAGGTTCGGCAGCACGCCGGCCATGACGCTGCCCGACAGCCAGCCGGCGTCGAGCTTGGCGATGCCGCCGAAGAAGTAGACGAAGCCCATCTGTGCGCGCAGCAGCCACACCGGCCAGGCGGGAATCGTCTCGCTGCGCAGCGAGGGACGCAGCCATGCGTCGACCGACACCGCCCGGTGTGCCGGCAGCAGCGCCATGCCCGCCGACATCAGGCAGATCAGGTAGAAGTGGTTCAGGTAGAAGGCCTCGTCCAGCAGGAAGATCCAGGCGAAGCCCACCGCGAACAGGGCGCAGGCGGCGCGGTACAGGAAGCCGGCCGCGATGCACAGGCCCAGCGCGGCGAGCGCGTAGACGTGGAGATAGATCCACTCGCCCGGCCACATGCGGACCCACGAGAAGCCCGGGTAGCTGAAGCGGTAGGCGTAACCCATCCACTCGGTGGCGGCGCCCGAGGCCAGCAGGTGCTGGCCCTCCCAGGCCATCAGCAGGCCGAAGGCGATGCGGAAGACGACCAGCGAAGCGATGTCGACCTGCGTGAAGAGCAGGGCGCCGAAGCGGTCGCGCAGGGAGGCCGTCACGGCAGCTCGGCCGGAATGACGTTGTGGCGCCGGGACATGGCTCCTTCCCGGGGCAGCGCGCCCCCACGGGTGGCGAGGTTACCGCAAGCCGTCTTGCGGGGACGCATGACGGTGTGCCGGGCAGGGTACACTCGAAGCGATGGCCGAAGGACCCGCACCCACGGTCCGAATCGGCGTCGCGCGCGTCGAGCCGGGCGGTCGCTGCGTCTTCGTGAACGATGCGTTCGCGAAGATCCTGGGCTTCACCCGCGAGCAGATCCTGGGGGAGGGCTGGCGCAGCCTGGTGCCCGACCACTCGACGCGCATGCCCGAGTTCTGGGACGAGCTGCGCACCGGGCGCACGGTCGAGAGCGTCGAGGTCTATCGCCGCCCGGACGGTCGCGACTGCCGGGTGCGCCTCGAGTCGATGCCCGAGATGGACGACGACGGACGCGTCGTGTCGGTCCTGCTCACCTGCGTCGACGTCACCGACGACGAGCGCGCCGGTGCCGAGACGGACCGGGAGCGCGAGCGGGCGTCGGAGCGGCTGGAGCAGCTCGAGGAGCTGTACGCCAACACGCCGGTGGGCCTCTGCGTCGTCGATCGAGGGCTGCGCTACGTGCGGGCGAACCGGCTCTACGCCGAGACGGTCGGCTACAGCGTGGCCGACCTGCTGGGGCGCAGGCTGTCGGAGGTCGTGCCGGAGTCGGCGCGCGAGGAGTCGGTCGAGCTGGCCACCCGGGTCATCCGGAGCGGCGAGCCCGAGCTGAACGTCGAGCTGCGGCGCGAGATCCCCGGCCGGCCCGCGGACGGACGGATCTGGCGGGCCAACGTGCACCCGGTGGTGCGCGACGGGCAGGTGGTGGGGGCGATGGCCGCCCTGCTGAACGTCACCGAGCTGCGCGCGGCGGAGGAGGAGGCGCGCCGCAGCCTGGCCGAGCTCGAGGCCATCTACGCCAACTCGCCGGTGGGCCTGTCGCTCATCGACCGCGAGCTGCGCTACGTGCGCGTCAACCAGGCCATCGCCGACCAGAACGGCATCTCCCCGGAGGAGATGGTCGGCAAGGCCTACCGCGACCTGGCGCCCGAGACCGCCGAGCTGGCCGAGCGCTTCCTGCACCACGTGCTCGAGAACGGCCGGTCGGTGCGCAACCTGGAGGTGCGCGCCCGTCCGCCGGCGGATCGGGAGCACGAGCACATCTACCTGATGAGCCTCGACCCGATGCGCGACGCGGAGGGCAACGTGACGGGCCTGGCCTCGGCGGTGCACGACGTCACCGAGCTGCGTCGCGCCGAGGCGGTGGCGGCCCGCCGGCTGGAGGAGCTGGAGCTGGTGTACGCGAACGCGCCGGTGGCCCTCTGCCACCTGGACCCGAAGCTGCGCGTGCAGCACGCGAACGAGCGCTTCGCGGCGCTCTGCGAGGGGTCGCGCGACGCGTGCCTGGGCCGGTCGCTCACCGGGATCCTGCCGGGGACCGTGGCGCGCCAGCTCGTTCCGCTGGTGGCCCAGGTGACGCGCACGGGCATCACGTCGACCGGCAGCCAGGTGGTGGTGCCGGCGCGGGTCGCGTCGGGGCGCGAGACCACCTGGATCGCCGCCATCCACCCGGCCCGGCGCGACGGATCCGTGCACGCCGTCATCCTGGTCCTCCAGGACGTGACGGCGCTGGTCGACCGGGAGCAGGAGCTGGAGGCGGTGTGCGACCGGCTCGAGGAAGCGCAGCGCGTGGCCCGGGTCGGCAGCTGGGAGTGGAACATCCTGGGCGACGAGGTGTGGTGGTCGCCCGAGCTCTACGAGATCTTCGGCGAGTCGAAGCTCTACGACCCGTCGAGTGCCGGCGTCTTCGAGCACGTGCACCCGGACGACCGCGCGCGGGTGCGCGAGCAGGCCGACCAGACGGTGCGCGACGGCGCGCCCTACCGCCTGACCTATCGCATCGTGCGCGGCGACGGCGAGGAGCGCGTCGTGTTCGCGGTGGCGCGCCTGGTGCGGACGCCGGAGGGCCAGCCGGCGCGCCTGGTCGGCACCTGCCAGGACATCACCGAGTTCGGCCCGCCCGGCCCGGCGGCGGTGCGCCGCCGGAAGAGCCGACCCTCCCGCCGCCGCCCGGCCGGGCAGTCACGACGAGGTACCTGAAGCCATGCGGATCTTCCTGACCTGTCTCACGCTCCCCCTGACGTTCCTGCTGGCGAGTTCGGCCCTCGCGGAGGGCTACTACCGCATCGAGAACGGAGGCTCGATCGTCGAGTACCCGTCCTTCAGCGCGTTCCTCTCGAACACCGGCTCGACGGTCGGCACGGTCGCCGGCTACGGCAACGACGCCGGCTTCTTCTACGACTTCGAGCGCGAGACGTTCTTCCGGGTGGACGAGACCGGCACGATCTTCGAGTACGCTTCGATCGCCGACCTGGCCAGCGACACCGGCGCCACCAGCCACGCGACGATCGCGACCTATGGCAACGACGCCGGCTTCATGCACGATCCGGTGCGCGGTCGCTACTACCGCATCGAGGACGGCGCGTCGATCGTCGAGTACCTGACCTTCGCCGACTTCATCGCGAACGCGAACCCGATCGTCCTGCACAACGTCCCGACCTACTTCGACGACGCCGACTTCTTCTACGACGCCTCGCGCAGCAGCTACTTCCGCGTCGGCAACGGCGGCGAGGTGACCGAGTACGACACCTTCGCCGACTTCGCCGCCAACACCAACCCGACGGTCCACGCCGTGATCGGCACCTACGGCAACGACGCGGGCTTCTTCGCCTTCCTGGGTCCCAAGGTGCCGCTGCTGCCCGGCTGGGGCGTGGCCGCCCTGGCGCTCCTGCTGCTGGCCGCCGGCGGTGCCGGTGCGGCCGGGCGGCGGAACCGGTAGCCTCGTTCCAGCCCACGGGACCTGCGCGCCGGTAGCTCAGCTGGATAGAGCATCAGGCTTCGAACCTGAGGGTCGGGGGTTCGAATCCCTCCCGGCGTGCCAGTTCTTCCGCAGTGTTGCGATCCTCGGTGCTGCTCTCAGCATTCCCCGGTGCCGCATAGTGCCGCCGGGTGCCGTCTTCGAACTGAGCGAAGCTGAGATCCGCTTCCTCCTCGCGCATCGCGTGGGCATAGACGCGGAGGGTCAGGGCAGGGTCGCTGTGACCCAGGACGTCTGCGACCCAGCGCACGCTCTTGCCTGATTGGAGCGCCATCGAAGCCCAGGTATGCCGCGCTGCGTGGAGCTTGAAGGGACGCACGCCCTCTTTCTGCGCGCGTCTGCGCACACGCTCCCAGACCCGCTGCGTGTTTCTGGGATCAAGCGGCTTCCCGGCTTCGGAAACAAAGACCGTGGCGGGTGTCTCGCGCCAGCCCCTTGCGAGCGCCTCCCGGCGTCTGGATCCCAGCAGGTCGAACAGCTCGAGGGCCAGGGCCTCGGTCATCGGAATGCGGCGGCCACGTCCGCTCTTGGGCGTGCTGACGCCGTTCTGCCCCCTTGATCGCCGGACGTTCAGCCGCCTGTCCTCGAACTCCACATCCTGCCACTCAAGGCCGAGTGCTTCGCCCTTGCGCATACCGGTTGCGAGCAGCAGGGCGAGGAGGGGAGCAAAGCGGGGCTCGTGCGTGCGCGCCGTGCTGAGCAGAATCCGGGCTTCCCCGCGGGTCCAAGCGTCAACCTCGCCCGTCTCCGCCGCGGAGGCCCGCGCCACCTGGCGCATCAGTTCGCCGATCTGGGCCGCAGGGTTTGAGGAAAGGCTGCCCTCACGCACGAGCACGCTGCAGACGCGTCTCAGCAGGGACAGCGCGTTCTTGATGGTCTTGGGGGCGAGGCCTTGGGCGCTCTTCTCGCGCACGAAGCGCAGGAGATCCGATTCCTTGATTTCGCGCAGGTCCTGGGTGCCGAGGAAGGGCGCCAGGTGATTCTCGATGAGGCCCTCGTAGAGTACCCGCGTCGCCGGCTTGAGCGTCGGCGCATAGGCCTTCAGATGCGCCCTGAGTGTCTCCGCACCTGGTAGCGCCCGCTCAGCCTGCTCATCCCGGCGATAGGTGCCAAGGACGAGCGCGGCGTTGACCTTGCGCGCAAGATCCTCGGCTTCCCTCTTGTGGCTTCGATCGGGGCCGATGCGGCGCACCGTGCGGCGGCCCTGGTGGTGGATGACGACCCACCATGCCTCGCGCTGCCACTTGACCTTCGCTGCCACCTGGATCCGCTCCTGCTCAGCCGCCGTGTCCGCTCATGAGACCGCGCAAGATGGTGTCGACCGCGGCGCCGCCCTTCTCTGCGTCCGCCGCGGCCTCCTTGGCGAGCCATGCTTCGAGCTCAAGCCTCGGGAAGAGTATCACACCGCCGATCACGACCCGCGGCAGCGCATGCTGGATCTCGCGCAGCTTGCGCTCGCTGATCCCAAGAAGCGCGGCTACTTCCTTCGCCCGAAACGCCAAGCGCTCCGACGGTGCGATCTGTGTTGCAGCAGGCGAGGTCACGTTCGTTCTCCCTGCTTGATTGAGTATGGGACGCGCGCGGCTGAAGCAACGGCGCGCGCCAATGTTGACGCGGTGACGCCGTCTACGAACTCGGAGAGCGCCGGCAGTGTTTCGACATCGCTCCGCCGTTGACACCGTAGACGGTAAACGTCCTTGCCACGCGGTTTCCGCCGACCAGTATTTCTAGGTGAGCGCAGCGGCGCGCATCACGGGAAAGGGGAAGGCGATGAAGCGACTCGGACGGGGCGGGAATGGCAATGACAGCGGCGGGGGCCGGCGGCCGCCTTGGCGGCGCCGCCGCGACTACGAGAGCGAAGCGGAAGCGGAGGCGGGTGCGCGTGAAGCCTTGAAGCTGTTGCGCCCCCCGCTGCGCGAGCTTGCCGGGTTCGGCGTCGATGCGGAAGAGGCGCGGATGCGGCGGCGGCGCGCGCAGCGCTACGAGAGCAGCGAGATCTGGGTTGAGCAGGAGCTCGGACCGATTCTTGCCGAGTACGACAAGGCGTCCGAGCGGTTCCGCCAGTTCCGGGAACGCTGGCGGATCGCGCGCGAGCCGGATGAGCGCTACCAGCCGGAGAACCAGGTCAAGGCCGCCGGCATTATCGGCGCCGCGCTCTTCCCGGAGTCTGGCGTCAATCTCTACGCTTTCGGTCAGCATCAGAGCAACGTGCTCGCAGGCGCGCTTCCGGCCATGCTGCCGCTGCTGATCGTGTTGTTTACGGCATTCCTGACGGTCCAGGCGGCGCGCTGGGTCACCGTCAGGTTCTGGCTCTACAAGCTCCTGGGCGGCGCTATGGCGGTGCTCGGCGTCACCACGGCGCTCCTCTCCCTGATCGCCCTTGGCCACTACCGCGACGACTATGCCGCGAACGCAGCCGCGGATCTGATGGCCATCGGCGAGAGCGTCTCGTTCATGGACCGCATGGCCGCAGCGCCGCTGGACCTCACGAGCATGTCCTGGTGGCTTCTGCTGTTCTCAATCGCGGCCTTCAAGTTCAACTGCTTTCACCTGTGGAACGCGGACGATCCGCATCCGGGCTTTGGGAAAAAGGCCCGTGCCTTGGATGCCGCTGAGACGGAAGCCGCTGAAGCGGTCGCGAAGCTGCAGAACGAGACCAAGGCGATCGCGGATGCGTGTCTGAGCGAAGCCGAAGAGATCGTCACGCGCCGCGAAGCATTCTTGAAGAAGGCGATCGGCATCGTTGAGGACGAGCTCTACTGGCAGGGCGTCTATGCGCCTGAGAACTACGTGCCCACGGGAGAGGAGCCCCCCGCGCGCCGCGAGCTGCTCACCGCTCACGAGAAGCTCATCGGCTGGCGGGAGGAGCTGGCGGCGTTGGGCGGCCTCACACTGCGCTTGGGCTCCCCGCCTGGCGAAGAGCCCGCGCCTGAGATGGAGCCGCGCGAGATCTCTTCGCTCGTTCACGCCGTGAGCGCGGAGGAAGCCTGGCTCTGGCTCGATCGCGTGATCGAGAAGGCCGGGTTCACCGGAAACTCAAAGGACGACAAGGAGAAGACGTGATGGTGCACAGGCGCAAGCGGCGGGGGTGGTGGCGCCTCTGGACGGTGCTGGCGGTTCTGACCGGCGGCTCTGCCTACCTCCTTCACGCGGAGATCACAGCACCCGAGCGCCATGCGGATGGCTGTCCGGTTGGCGGCGCGCCGACCCTCACGCTGACCCTGATCGATGCCAGCGATCGCGTGGAGCCGTCTGAACTAGCGCAGCTCTCAGAGGCCCTCAGGCGGATGGCGGCAGGCGCTGATCCCAATACGCGGCTCTCCGTCTTCACCGCGGGCGGTGGCGGCGACGTCGATCTTCTCCCCGTCTTCTCTGGCTGCTCGCAGGCGCGCGCGTCGGGCGCGTTGACGGGCGCGATCTATGCCTCCGAGGAGGCGCGGCGCTTCTTCGCGAGCGTCTCGGACTGGCTCTCGGAGCTTGGCGGGGTGAGCAGGCCGACCAGTCCCCTATTCGAGGTGACGGAGCGGCTCTTGTATCGCGCGGATGTGGTAGACGCCGCGAAGAAGCACCTGATCCTCGTCAGCGATCTTCTGCAGAACACGCCCGCCTGGTCGGTCTATCCCGGCCTTCAGGGCTACCGCGCGCCGGGTGAGGGCGCACTGCCTGAGCTGTTGGACCCGCCTGCAGAGTGGGACAGCGTCACGGTCTTGATGCTGCAGCGCCCCGAGGCGCGTCACCTGCAGACCAAAGCGCTCGAGACGCTCTGGATTGAACTCTTGGGCCATTGGTCCAAGACCACGCCCGTGCTTCGAAAGTTCTAGGGCGAGAAGGGGGCGAGGACGTGGCGCGATTCCATGAACGGGCGCTGGCGCGCAGGAGGGATCAGAGGGATGGGCGCGCGCGCCGTGCGGACGATCTCGCGCGGCGCGCGCTGATCACCCAGCTCTCGCACAACCTGCTGGATCTCACGGGCGAGGGGGACTTCTGGAGCGTTGGCGATGCTGTCGAGGGCGGAACCGTCATCCTCGGTGGGCCCGGCTCCGGGAAGACCTCGGCGAGCGCTGCCAAGATCCTCGAAGCGCTTCTGAGAGCAGGCGCCGGCGGGATCTATCTCACTGTCAAGGCGGACGACGCCGCGCATCTGCTGGCGTTGGCCGAGCGTACCGGCCGCTCTCGGGACGTCGTGCTGTTCGGCCCAAGGCACAGCGCGCGCTTCAACTTCCTGAACTACATCGCCGCACGGTGCCAGGAGCAGGGCGCGAGCGTCACCGAGAACATCGTGCATCTGCTGCGCGAGGTGATGGCGCGCTTTGATGCGGTCGCCGCTGACGCTGCGCGCGCCGATCCCTTCTGGGAGCGCTCCCGCGATGACCTACTCAGAAACGTCCTCGACCTTCTGCGCCTTGCCGGCTGGGAGCTCTCGCTTGGTGCGATTACGGACTTGGTGCACACGTCGCCCAGAACGCTCGCTGAGATGCGCCATGTCCTGGCGCTGACGCGCGCCGTTCTTGACGGCCGTGGGGATGCCGAACCCGAAACCCCCTTTGAGCGGGCTTGGGTCAATGCGGCAAGGAATCACGCGCGCGGCGATGTCGTTCTCGACGCCCATACCTTCCATCAGACCATGAGCTTCTGGCGCGAGGCCTGGCCGCGCATGCCCGACAAGACTCAGGGCAGCATCGAAGCGACCCTGCATGCCATGGCAAGCCCGCTGCAGCGTGACATGGCGGAGCTGTTCTGCACGGCGACGACCATCACGCCCGAGGACACGCTGCATGGCATCCTTCTCGTGCTCGACATGCCGGTGAAGCTGCACTTCGAGGCGGGCGCGATCGCGCAGACCATCGTCAAGACGCTCTGGCAGCGGGCGGTGGAGCGCCGGTCTTTGGGGCCGCGCGCCACCGCCCGGCCCGTGTTCCTCTGGGCGGACGAGGCGCATGAGTTCCTGACCCGCGACAGCGACCTCAGATTCGCTGCGACCGCCCGCGGCGCCCGCGCCGCGGCCGTCTTCATCACCCAGAGCGTTGCCGGCCTTCGCGCAAGGCTGGGCGCAGACGGTGCGGCGCAGTTCTTGGACACGCTTCAGACGAAGATCGTTCATGCGTGTGACGGCGAGACGGCTCAGTGGGCGGCGGACCTGATCGGTGAGGAGTGGCGCTTCCGCGGAAGCTTCACCAGCGAGGGTGACGCCAGCTTCACGGAAAGCCGCGAGCATCGGATCTCCAAGGAGGTCTTCTCCGAGCTCGCACGCGGCGGCCCCGGTGAGAGTGAAGCGGTCGTCTTCAAGCCCGGACGGCTCTGGAGCAACGGCAGCAACTGGCTGCGCGTGGGCTTCTAGGAAAGGCCGGTCACATGCACCAGATGCACTACAAGCCCGATTCCTGGTTCTGGGCCGTCGTTCTGCAGGCCGATTGGCGCCTGGCCCTCGTCTTCCTGCGCAGAGATCCGCGAGGCTGGACGATCCCGCCGGGATTTCTGGCTCGGGCCGTCATTCTGATCGTCTGCGCCTGGGCGGTTCGCCTCGACCGCGCCTCGCTCAAAGCGCTCCTTGATCCGGGTGCCGCGGCCGGCAGCGGGGCATCGCTTGTGGAACACGCGGCTTGGGGTGTCTATCTGATTGCCACGGCTGCGGTCGTTTCGCCCATCGTGTGCGCGAACCAGCGGCGAGGCTGGCAGGGCCGCGAGACCGAGAACGGCCGATCCTGGTACTTCGCGGGCTGGCCGCGCGTCATGAACCTTCGCGCCTTCGACGCAGCAGGCTACGTCGAGCGCCAGAACATGTGGTGGCGATCGACAGTGCTCCTAGAGCCGCTGGTGGGGATCGCGGCTTCTGGTGCGCTCGCTCTCGCGAGCCCGTCGCTTGGCCTTTACGTCCTGCTCAATGTGCTCTGGCTGTGGAAGGAGAGTGTCCAGATGACGCGGGCGGCAGCCCTTGAGCGGCGGAAGTTCCAGGAGGCGGTGCTGGAGCGCGCGCACATGCAGCGTCTCGTTGAGGCGGTGGATACGCGGCACCGGGGCAGGGCGGGGCGTGACGGCTCCGCGCGTCTGGGATGAGGCTGCTCTCGCTGCGCGCGGGACGAGGCGTCCCTTCGGGCAGAGACCGTAGGGCGCCGGAGACGGGCAAGGGCTGCTCGGCGCCTCCCGGCGCAATCGACCTCCTTCCTCTCAGCGCGCTGAAGGCTCTTCGCGATCAGCTTGCGCCGCGCATCGCCGCGCTTGAGGAGGCTGAGCGTGCTGAGGCCCTGGCGCTGATCGATGATGTGATTGCGGGGGCCGGCATTCCAATGCCGCTCGTAATCGCCCATCTGAAATCACAGGGCCCGGAACGCAGCGGGCCTTGCATCTACCGCGATCCCAACACGGGCCGCACGTGGGCCGGACGCGGCAGAAAGCCCAACTGGATCAAGGCCTTTGAGGCGTCGGGCGGCAGTCTTCAGCAGCTCCTTCTGCGTGACGAAGCAGCCGGTTCTGATGACAGCGGCCCGCGCTAGAGATCCAGCGTCTTGGCCAAGCCGGTGACGCCTCGAGCCAGCGTTGGGAGCTGGCGTTTGCGCAGCCGGATGGCGACCAGCTTGCCCGCGCTATAGCGCAGCCGGATGACGGCCCCGCCGCTCCCGAGATTCGGGGCCCGGATACCATGCGCTCAACGTCGATCACCCGCCCGTGTTCAAGGGAAAGCGTCCGAACACCTCAGCGCTCAGCGGCGTCCGCTCGAGGCAGCGGTCTTCTCACATGAGAGGGATGCGTTCAGCTGTCGCGGCGGTTGAGGACCTAGGGTGCGTCCTTCCATGCTGACGCTGGGGGTGCTTCAGCCGTTGGAGAGGTCTTTGTGGAACTCTCACGCGTCGGGCTTGTCTTCCGTAAGCCCTGAGAGGGCGAACTCCTGCTCCATGCCGATCACACGCAGGTCGATCAACTCCCGACGCATGAGGCGCGTGTGGTGGCCGAGGGCGCTTAGGATGATCGACTGCTTGTCGAGCCGATCGTCGATGCCATCGAGCCTGCCGTCGATCGAATCGAGGCGTGCCAACACCGCTCGCTTGAAGTCCTCATCAGTCATTCCATATGATACCACTCAACACACCACGGTGTCAATTGGTCAGCCTTCGGCGGTCAAGTCCTCGCGCCGCCTTGCCGCGATCCATTGCGCGGCATCGATCGCAGCCAGGCCCACGTTTCCGAGCTCGTTGGCGCTGATCGAGTGCGTTGACTTCCACTTGCTGCCGTCGGCCGCATCTCGGAAGTGCTCCTCAAGCGTGGTCTTGTAGAACACGCCGCTCTCCGACCCGTTCGCCCAGACCGCGGCCGATATGCGTCCGTAGCGTGGGGTCGTGTAGGCGGGTTTCTCCTTCGTTCTTGGCATGGCTTCTCTCCTAGAGGTTGTTGATCTCGAAACCCCGCAACCATTCCGCGAGGCCATTCCAACAAACCCTGATTCGCTCCAGGAGTCAATGCGCCTGGGTGCCATGCCCCATCAGGCTGGACCATCGAACCCGCTCGGATCCTCCTCGCGCATCGAGACCCAGCGCCCGCTTCGGTGTGCCCAGACGATGGAGTCGACAAGGTGGATCCCAAGCAACCTGCCGGCTCTCCCGAGACGCTTGACGACTTCTCGGTCCTCCGGGCTCGGTCTTGGGTCGCCAGATGGGTGGTTGTGCAGGATGAGGACGGCGGCGGCGCCCGATAGAACAGCCAACTGAAACACTTCGCGTGGGTGCACGAGCGACGCAGTTGCCGTTCCAACCGATACGACCGAATGCGCAATCGGACGATGCCGCCCGTCGAGATAGATCGCTTGGAAGTGCTCCCGCGCGTGGTCTTGGATCGTACGCTTCGCAAAGGCAACGGCGTGTCGCGGATCCCGGAGCGGCGACTCGAGGCCGATCGCCTGGCCCCGGTAGTGGACGATGGCTTCACGCACGAATACGCGCCGCAGTTCCTCGTCTTCGTCGTGCGCCTTATCTGCCTCTGGTGGGTAGGCCGCGCCTTCTTTTCCGTCCTTCATCTCCCCATCAACTCCGCTTCCTGTCTGTTCCGCAACCCGCGCGTGTGTGCGTTGTGCATTCTGCTCGCCTAGAGATCACAGCATTGACGGCGAGTCAAGCGCGACTGGACGAAAGACACATCCCTGTGTTCTATTGAGGAATGGATTCAGATTCCGGCGGCAGACAGACGTTGGCGGTTCTGCGGAAGCTCCAAGCGGGGATCGCAGAGTGCAAGGGCGATGTCTCCGGTCTCGGGGGGAACGTCGTAGCTATTCGGTATCAACTCCACATCATGCAGAGCTGCTCGCTTCGCCGGGATCGCCAGCTCGCAGCGGCGCGCGCCAAGCTCGATCAGATCAACGCACAGCTCGAGAAGCCGGAGCATCCGGATGGATGAGACCTCCCCCCAGACGCCAGGCGCGGCTGAGGATGACGACCCCCTCCCAGAACCGTGTCCGCGGTGGGCCAGCGAGCAAGAGTGGGAGACCTGGCTTCGGTCTCTAACGTTCGCTCAGCAGATTAGGCGCGGGGAGCTGGATCCGCCGGAGCACGTCTACTCCGAGGCGGATGAGGCGCTCGCCCAACAGCGGCGCTTGCTTCGAGAGGTCCGCGATGGCACGTCCGATCCGTTTCACTATGCCGCTGGACGGACAGGTCCGTGGCCGCGGGTTGACACGCTCGAGGCGCGTGTCATGTCCAACACATGGGTATCAGATCTATCCGCGGGCTGGACGCAGGCCGGGTTCCCGGTCCGGGGAACGCGGCCTGTTTCCCACAGGGAGCTAATCGAGCAGCGCGTCCCGCGGCGTGTGAAGACGCTCGCTCGGCGCGAAGAATGGCTTGCTCAGCAGATCGCCGAAAGAGAGGGCCAGATGCGCATAGAGCTACGCCTCGTGCTTGCAGAACGCCATGGCAGGCTTCGTGGCGGCGATGCTACAGAGACCCGGATCGCCATGGCCTGGAACCATGTGGCGGCGGGCAGGGCCTCATTGCGTGCCCTTCGCGAGCTTGCGAAGGAAGCCGCGTGGGAGAGGAGGCAGTCGGAGGAGCAGCTTGACCTGTTCTGAGCTCGCGCCATAGCACGCACGCGCTAGTCAAGGTTACTTGCGGACAGCGGCGGCGCGCTTTCCTCGGTAGACTGGCGCCTAGCTCGGTTGAGCCCGGCAAGGAGTGCAACCAGATGGCGGGTAGATACGTTCTCAAGGCGTCCAGCGACGGTCAGTACATGTTCAACCTCAAGGCGGGCAACGGGGAGATCATTCTCACCAGCGAGAGATACAGTTCGAAGTCAAGTGCCGAGCACGGGATTGATTCAGTAAGGACGAACTCTCCTCTCGACTCGCGGTACGACCGAAGGAGATCGACGAGTGATCAGCCATACTTCGTGCTGAAGGCAGCCAACGGTGAGGTCATCGGCCGAAGCGAGATGTACTCCTCGACATCCGCTATGGAAAACGGGATCGTGTCGGTCAAGACGAACGGTCCCACGGCCACGGTGGACGATCAGACCTGATCGCCGAGTGAGGACGAGCGCCTTCTGAGATGCGCCTGTGATCCAGCCGGGGTGAGAAGGCCGTTCAAGAACTGCTCTACGAGCAAGCAGTCCGAAGGAAGTGCAGTCTGTCGAACGCCCACGTCTTCTCGTGAAGCGAGGACTCTGCCTGCCTGGGCGCGTCTTTCTCCTCGGCCCGCGCAGACCGGATGCTATTCGCTGGTCCGAACCCCAAGCCGGCCTTGGGGTGAGGAAGACACGACAACCGTGCCGTCCCAACCGGTCGCGAATATCGCATGCCGCATGGTTGTCAGCGCGAAGGTGCCCACTGCGGTCGCGACGTGGACTCGCTCGTTTCGTGTACGGCGGGACATGCCGTTGCGAAGGTGGCTGATGGAGCTTTCCCTCCGAATGCTGGAGAGGGACGTAGTTGACTCAAGAAATCCTCGATCCACTCCTCGACGCGATCGACAACGCTGGCGAAGGCACTGATCCGGGACTGCTATTCGCAAGCAGCGCGGCGAAGGAGCGCTACGAGACACTCTGGATGTACGCCTTCAGGAAGGGCGCAGCCGGGCGCTACCACAGGGAGAGGGTCGCAGCTCTCGAGACCACCTACGCGGAGGAGGTACCCAGCCCGATCGCTACGGACTCCGGGCCGATGCCGCTCGATTACAAGGGCGGCTCGATTGAGTTCGAGGCTCGCATCACGATTCAACAATCCCCCAGCGATCTCACCTTCGAACTCTCCGCGTTCCTCGCGGCGCTGCGGAGCGGCATTGATTTCGTGGCGAAGGCAGCCGCTTGGCATGTAAGGGGTCTATCCTGCGCCAGCGTCGGAGACATCCTGAGGCACCTCGACCAGGGGAAGTCGAGCCCAGTGCATGAGCGCTTCGCCTCCTGGACCGATTGGCTGAACGCGCTCCGCGACTACCGCGACGAACTCGTGCACCGGCAGGTCATCGCGCTCTCGTGCGGGTGGCAGAGGATCAGGCGACCCGGCCATGCAACAGTTCTACGATTCCCAGCAGTTGTTCCACTTGCGCCAACGACTGCGGCACTCGACACACGGCGCTCACGAGAAGCCGAGTCTCCGGAGAACTTCCTTGGAACGGATGTCACCGAGATCGAGGCCTATGTTCAAGAGGCCGGGACCGGGAAGCTCATGAACTTCTCGGCAATCGCGAAGCCCGCCCCTGGCTACGTTCGGATCACGGAATTCATGGATGCCACCTTGCGAGCTTTGACGCCTTCCTGCAGGACATCAGCACCTGGCTCGCGGGGGAGGGGCTTCCCCTGTTCCCGCCGATGAGTGCCAAGACGTGACCCGATGCCCCAATCGTAGACGGACAAGCGACCGGGCCCCATGGTGGAGCATCCCGGGGAAGCTGATGCCCCCGGCGTCCTTTCGAGATCAGACCCAAACAGCGTGGCTCCGGTGCGCGGCGATCCTTGCACTCCTAGGAAGCATGCTCTCCTGGGACCGCCAGAAGAAGACCCGGCGCGACCTCGACGAAGCCGAAACTCCACAGCGAATGGTATTCGAATCGGCGATGTTGGCCCATGTTCGTCCAGACCGGCGCAACGACGAACGAGTTCCCCAACTGGATCTCGGTTGCAGGCTCGGTATCCCTGACCTCCAGAATGTGAAATACCCGATTCACTCCTTCAGCGTCGCCAATCCAGTAGGGAGCGAGGTAGGACACATCTCGGTCCTCCAGCTTCGGAACTCCGAGGTTCTTGTTGACCCAGACCACTCCGCGATGGGAGACGTCCTCATGGAATCCCTCGATCTCAGGCACCACGATCACGGAAGGCACCGCTAGTTCCTCCTCGCCGTCCACTCGGAGACGAACCTCAGAAGTTCATCACCTCACTCGATCCAGCTGGCTCGGCTCCATCACATCCCTCGGGTGACTCTCCCGCGCTGTTCTCAGTCGTCTTGAGAATCACGTACATCGACTCCGTGGTGGACGAAGAGTTCCCGAAAGAACGAGGCCACGAGAGGATTGGGGGCCCCCCTCAACTCCGCGGCGCCAAAGCGGTACACCTCGTACCCACAAAGCCGAAGGTCCCGGTCCGACCGCATCGTCTCAGCATACCGGCCGGGATCTGGCCGGCCCTCGGTATCCGCGTAGTGCTGAATGCCGTCGATTTCGAGTACGATTCGAAGATGCGACGAGACCAGCATCAGGAAATCCATCCGCTGGCGTAGGAGCGCGTCCCGGCCGCGCTGTTGCACGGTGACCGGATCGTAGTGCAGCCAGACCTCGGGGATCAGCGCAGGCAACTCAGGGGTTGCCACCCCAAAGGCGGAATAGTAGCCCACGAAGAACGCACGCTGCGGCGGCGAGCTCTCGGGCAGGCTGGAAAGGAGCCTCCGGTACAGCGTCTCCTTAGCGATTCCGGGGTCCGAGAGGCCCCCTCGATCCGCCCACCAGTCTTGGAGATCGCGCCATCGCAAACCAGTCGCGGGAATCGAGCGATCGAATATAAGAACTTCGTCCTCTCGAGAGACCACCTCGACGTTGTTGTCGAGCGCGTCTTTGAAGCGGAGGTCAGGCTTGCCTTGGGAAGCGAAGATCAGGTTCTTGAACCGACCACTGTGTCCCTTCCGGGACTGGACAATCTCGTAGACAGGATAGCCCCCTCTGGCTCCTGTCTCCCGGAGCTCCAAACCGATGGGACCGAGAACGCCGGTCACCACCGACGCGAACTCCCGCTGGGCCGGCTCGCTTGGGCGGACGCGATGCCCCGCCAACGCCTCGATCAGGAGCGCGAACCTCCGGCTCGTGCATTCGTATGCGCCGATCCGCTCGAAGAAGATATCGACGCTCCAGTCCTCAGGGTTCCGGACGACGTGCTGCTCGATCTGGTCCCGCAGGCCTCCCCCTAGGAACCCGTCAATTGCGTTCGCGATGGGCCACAGTGCATCCAAGGCTTCCAGGAAACGCTCACCCCGTAGGAACAGCGGGACCTCATCCAGGACCTGGGCGAGCTCTCGCCGGTGCCTTTCCAGGATCTCGATATCGGACTCCGCTCCCCAAAGGATCTCCTCGATCTCGAACGAGGCCGTTTCGCCGGAAGCGACCGGGAACATGGACACGACCTTCTCAGCGATGGCTGTGGGCACACTGGGCATCCGGTCTAGTCGCGACTGGATGTACTCCCGCTTCGAAAGATCGGGGTTGTTAGGCGCATCCGGGAGCCCCAAATCGTCACACGTCCAAGGAATGTCGACGCGCCGTTGCGGCTGGACGCGGTTCACGATCACGTCACAGACGAGTCCTCGAAGTCTGGTGTCAGGCATGGTGACGGCCTTGCTCCGGCGGCGGCAGCCATCCGGGAAGCTGGCTTGAGAAGCGAATCCCAGGCGGTGAGCTGTGATTCACCGCATACACGCGCCAGCAGCGCGAGAACTTGAATCCACGTACGCACTGCGTCACTAGGTCCGACCCTCCTAGTATCCACGTAGCTGTGAAACGACCTCGTCAATCTCGTTCCGGTTGACAAGAACTACCTGTTGTTGCTCTGGGCGGACCTTATCCGGGTCCAGGTCGAGGCGGAGCCAACGCTTGATGTAGTGGACGAGGGCGGCCCTGACAGGAATCTCAAGCCTTCCGTCAGTCATCTCGTAGTCGAGTTCGACTGATCTCCTCTGCGCCTCCGACAGGTCCCGGTGCACGCCGACGAGCAGGGTGACCTCGGTCTGCCAGGCGCGGTCGTCGCGGGGGTCGATCTGGTCAGGCTTCTCAGCTCGTATCTCGAGGATGCGACCGAGCACGAAGTCTCGGAAATCGCCGCGCTTGTGGCAGAAGGCGCGTGCATGCCAGCGGTGGCCGTCGTACCCAAAGGCGTGGGGCGTTATCCAGCGCCAAATCGGCTCCGCCCTCGTGAGGGACTGGTAGTGGATCTCAAGGGCTAGTTGCTCCGACATCGCACGGAGTACGTGCCGCAAAGTGGCGGCGGTGACGCCTCGCTTCGGGTAGGGGACGCGACCCACAACCGGGGCTCGCCCGATCCACATCTCTGAGGGCGTGGAGAGCCCGTAGGAGATCGAGCGGAGCCGCGAAAGGTAGTCCTGGGGATCCGCTGGTTCGAAGATCGGCACGAGCGAGTCTGCCGCGAAATACGTCTTGGCGCTGGCGTCGTAGGACAGGTTGTCTGGAGCGAGGTCGTCGTACTGCGCAATGTCGGACGAGGCCTGGGGGATGGATATCCCGAACGTCTCGACCAGGTCGCCGCGGTTGATCCGGCCCTCCCATTGGAGCCGGAATTCGATGAAGCGTAGGCGGCGCTCGATGCCCTTGCGAAGCGGCGAATCAGGCACGTATCCCCCAGGGGCTATCAGAATGGTTTATTGACTAATTTTGCCGATTAGTCGACTATTCATTCTAATCGGCACGAACAACGGCTACCAGCGGATATCCACCCGGGCTCCGTCCTCCGCCGCACCACGACGGGAGCTTCAGATTGGACTTTGGCGGAACTAGGGAGAAGCACCTCGGATGGACTTGATCGCAGACCAGTTGAAGCTCCCGAACCCTCAGCTCGCGGCCGCGTGGGCGGCCATCAAGCTGCCGGAGGCCGTTCGGCAGCGCCTCACCGCCCAGGCGCTGCTGGCCCTTCGCTTGCGGCAGGAATTCGCCTTCGAAGCGATCCCGGTGCACGGCCTGGTCGTGCTCTCCGGGCCGCCGGGCACCGGAAAGACCACGCTCGCGCGGGGACTGGCGGATCGGATCGCAACCGCGCTGACAGGCGCGAGCACCCGCTTCGTCCAGATCGATCCGCATGCGCTCGCGAGCTCAGCGCTCGGTCGGAGCCAGAAGGAGGTCACGAAGCTGTTCCACCAGGTGATCCCCGAGTTCGCCGCCGGCGAGCCGTGCATCGTCCTGCTGGATGAGGTCGAGGCGCTCGCCCCGGACCGGCAGCGCATGAGTCTCGAAGCCAATCCGATCGACGTCCACAGGGCGACGGACGCCGCCCTGGCCGGGCTCGATCTGCTGACACGAAAGCACCGCAACGTCTTGCTGATCGCCACCACCAATTTTCCCCAAGCGGTGGACCGGGCGCTGCTGTCGCGGGCCGACTGGATCGAAGAAATCGGACTACCGGATCCCGGCGCCCGCGCCGAGATCATCGTGGATGTCCTCCAGCAGCTTGGGGCTGTCTGGCCGCGGGTGTTGGCACTCAAGAAGGACGTTCCTTCGTTCGTGGGCGCTTCCGATGGCCTCGATGGGAGAAGGCTGCGAAAGGCGGTCATCTCTGCAGCAGCATCGTCTGTCGAGACGGCGAGCGACCTGAACAAGCTCCGCAGCAAGCACGTCCTGGAGACACTCGAAGCCGTAGCGCGGTCCGTGTCGAAGGAGCAGAAGTCGTGAGAATTCGCCGCGACATCGCCTCCGTACCCGCGCGTTCGGCCAAGGAGACCTGGCAGGCCATCATCAGCTTGGTCGTGGCTGCCGACTCGGTCGATGCCGATCAGCTCACGGCGGCGGCCAGCATCATGCAATCGCTCATCTCAGACGAGCAGCCCGCGGAGGTTCCGATCGTGTTCAAGGGAAGTGGGCCGCGGGTTCTGATCTACTGCGCCTACAACGAGGACGCCATGCAGCTGGGACTCGATGTCGACCCCCTCAGCACGACCCCCACCGTGGGCGACTGGCAGGTTACGGCGCCTTGCGAACCTGAAGACGTAGCCTGGATGAACCAGGCGCTCGCAGATCGCGCACCCCGCATAAGGGTCCACGAACCAGGCGAAGCCACCACCGACGTATCAGCTGCGGACGCGGCAGAATCGGACAAGATCCAGATCGATTGGGGGGCCGTGCAGAACTCATGAGCACCGTATCCAGCTACGCCTATACCCGCGGCCACACCGCGGCCTACGTTTCCGACAAGCTTGGCAACTTCTTGAAGCTTCTCGTTCGCAGCTACGGGCTCGACCCGACGGGGGTCGTGGATGCGTGGACTGACTGGGTCGATCATGCTGCGCGGACCTGGCTCGAGACCGGCCATCTAACGGGCATCGTCATCGAGTTCTATTGGCCCGGATCCTCTTCCGCGGTCGCACGGTGGGACTTCCCGATTC
>JBNLVK010000023.1:0-15120 GCA_050618055.1 Myxococcota bacterium | reverse complement strand
GTCGTCGCCGGGCCGGTAGCGGTGCTCGCCGGGCATCAGGTCGGTGCGGGGGCGGCGCTCCACCCACTGCCCGTGGCACTGGCCGCACACCTGCGAGGACTGGAGCGCCGGCAGCCGCGCCGGGTTCACGATCGTGGGGTCCGCGTCGCCCGACAGGTGCAGCGCGTAGCGCCGCTGCGGATCGCGGTTCGCCTCGACGTGCTCGGCGCCCGGTCCGTGGCACGCCTCGCAGGCGATGCCGAACTCGGCCGCCTTCGCGTCGACCTGGCGCGTGCGCGGGTCGACCGAAGCCTCGCCGTAGGTGGTGTGGCACTTGACGCAGGATTGCGTCCAGTTGCTCTCCCGGTAGTTGAAGCGCGAGCCGGGCGGCAGCATGAACGACGACACGTAGGGGATCCAGCGCTGCTCCTCGATGCGGAAGTCGAGGGGCAGCAGGCGCAGGTCGCGTCCGCCGCCGGGCGTGGCGTACCAGTAGTCCTGGTCGTGGTGCGAGCCGGTCATCATGACGATGCGCCGCTCGATGCGCGGCGGCCTTCCGCGGCCCATGTAGGCCGGGTCGTCCATCTCCACCCAGAACTCGTCGCCGCGCCGCTGCAGGTGGTAGGAGGCGCCGTGGAACTCGAGCCGCACGTCGTCGAAGTCGCCGGCCACCGTCTCGGGCGTGGCCACCTGGGTCATGGTGCGGTGGTACGAAGCCGACCACGACTCGTGCTGGCCCGGGTGGCAGGAGGCGCAGGTCTTCGACGAGACGTAGCCCTCGCGCGGCTCCTCCACCGGCCGGTCCAGGATCGCCGCCTCGGCGACCCGCGGCGGCTGGAGCGTCGGCGCGACAGCGGCCAGGGCCAAACTCCCCAGCGCGAACACGCTCACCCCGCCCAGCGCGAGCCGCAAACCGCGCAGGCGCAGTCCGAAGGCGAGCGCCGGCAGCAGCGCCAGCGCCACCACGAGGGACAGGACGAGGACTTCGAAGAGCTGGGCTCCCAAGGGCGCTCCCGCGTTCCCGGCCAGTCTATCAGAGTGAATTCAAGGAGTTGCGCGATCCGGCGGCTCTCCCCGCAGGCGCCACAGGGCGCGCGCCGCCAGCGCCACGCCCACGAACAGCAGCGCCGCCGACGGCGGCACCAGCAGCACGCCCAGGCCCGGATCGCCGCCGTAGGGGAAGAGTCCGCCCAGCAGGAAGCCGGCCGGCATGAGCAGGGCGCCGCAGAGCAGGCAGGGCGACGCCCAGCGCGCGGCGCGGGCGTCCAGGGCCGGCGCCAGGTACAGGGTCGCGGCGAAGGCCACCTGCACCAGTGCGAGCAGCACGCCGTGGGCGTGGGCCAGCGTCATC
This sequence comes from Myxococcota bacterium, assembly GCA_050618055.1. Taxonomy (GTDB): domain Bacteria; phylum Myxococcota_A; class UBA9160; order UBA9160; family SMWR01; genus CALDCK01. The sequence continues at coordinate 13,790 of JBNLVK010000023.1, read as the reverse complement.
AGGTGGCGGCGGGTCTGCTGGTCCGTGTCCAGGTACCAGCCGATCTTGAAGCCGTGCATGACCTCGAGCACGATGCCGAGGCTGAGGAACAACAGCAGCAGCGTCCAGCCCGCCACCAGGTGCCGGCGGACCAGCGCCGCGTGGGGCGAGGCGTCCTCGGTCATGGGCGCATTCTGAAGGGCGCACCCGATCCCTGCAACGCGGACGCGCACGGGCCGGCTGGATGATGGAACATCCATCCGCCCCTTCAGCGACCGGAACGGCGCGGCTCGGGGCGGAACGCGTCAGCATCCGGATCGCGCCCGACCCGAGGACCGCATGCGCTACGACACCCACGACGCTGCGCTCGAATGGCTCCGCCCCTACGGACCCGACCTGGCCTGGGGCTTCACCAACCACGCGCCCATGGTGGCCGAGGCGCTGTGCGCCGCCGGCCGCGGCGACGCCGTGCTTCCCTGGCTCGAGGACCACGCCAAGGGCCTGGTGGAGCGGCCCGCGCCCGGCGACCCCATCGACGACGACTGGCGGGCGGCCCTGGGTCGCCACGAGCGCTGGGCCGATTGGACCGCCCGCTTCGAGTCGGAGCTCGCGCAGGACGCCTGGCCGGAGGTGCTCGCGCGCTGGGTCGCACGGCTGGCGCCCGGCCTGGCGGCGGCCGCCGCCCACGGCGTGATCCGCACCGCCCACGCGGCCCGCGCACTGGCCGACGCCGACACGGAGCTGCGTCGCGCCGAGCTGGCGGCGGGTCTGGGCTACTGGGCCGCGACCTGGCAGCCGCTCCCCGTCTCCGAAGACGCGCCGCGCGCGGCCACCCACGCGCTCGCCGCCCTGCGCCGCGTGCCGCGGACCGTCGACGTGCGCCCGGCCAGCACGTCCATCGTCGGCGCCCTGGCGAGCCTCGACGACTGCCCCGACTTCGCGCCGGTGGTCCACGACCTCGACGTCGACCGGCCTGCCGACGTCGTCACGGGCGAGCTGACCGACGCCTTCGCCCGCGCCTTCCTGGCGAATACCGACGACCGGCTGGGCGCCATCGTCTTCACCCACGGCATCACCGCGTCGGCGGCGCTGCGCACGCTGGCACCGCTGCTCGCGCCGGAGGTCCGGCGCGACGCGCTGCGCTTCGCCTGGCAGACCGGCGCCGCCCTGGTGGCGGGCTACGCGCGGGAGGACGCGGTGGAAGGCGACGTCGCCGCGCCGGCGGATCCGCCCGCCGTGCTGCTCGAGCGCGCCATCGCCGGCGGCGACGACCACGCCATCAAGCTCACCGAGGCGTGTCTCGCCGAGCACGCGCGCAGCGGATCGCCGGTCTTCCTGGCGGCCGCGGCGCGCGGCATCGAGCGGCTCGCGCCCGAGGGCGACGGCCTATAGGCCCTCCAGGAAGACGCGCAGGCAGCGGTCGTGCCACGGCACCTTCGAGCCCACGCCGTGGAAGCCCACGTGACCGCCGCCGCGGGGCAGCAGCGGCCGCAGGTTCGGGTTCGCGCTCCAGTCGAACGAGGTGTAGGCGACGCTCGGGATCCAGGGATCGTCCCGGGCGTGCACGACGAGGGCCGGCAGCGCGACCGCCGGCAGGAACTGGCGCGCGTGGTTGCGCGCGTAGTAGTCGTCGGCGCCGGCGAAGCCGTTCCGCGGCGCGACGATCTTCTCGTCGAACTCCAGGATGGTGCGGATGCGCGGGATCAGCCGGCGCTCCTCGTCGGACAGGGCGGCGCCCTCCCCCAGCGCCTCGCGCTTCATGCCGGCGAGCAGGTAGGCGTGGTAGACCGCGTTGCGCCGGTCGAGGAAGCGGTGGGAGGCGGCGCGCAGGTCGATGGGCGCCGACACCGACGCGACGCCGCGCAGCCCGCCGTGCTCGGCGGCGTACTTCAGCAGCATGTTCCCGCCCAGCGAGAAGCCGACGGCCACCACGCCGTCCCTCACCAGGCCCTCGGGCAGGGCACGCAGCGCGTCGCGGAAGTCCCGGGTGCGTCCGGCGTGGTACTGGGCGCGGCACAGGGCCCGCGACGGACCCGCGCCGCGCAGGTTCAGCAGCAGCGCGGGCCAGCCGCCCGACGCCAGCTGCGCGGCGCTGGTGCGCATGTAGGCGCTGTCCTCGCTGCCGCCGAGTCCGTGGACCAGCACCACCAGCGGCGCGCCGTCGCGCCGGGGGGCGTCGGCGGCGGGACGCAGCAGGCGCGCGACGAGGCGGTCGCCGTCGGCCAGCGGCAGCTCCAGGCGCTCCCCCTCGGCGAGCGGCGGTGCCGTGCCCCGCACCAGGTTGCGCAGCGTCTGGAGGTCCGGACCCAGCCACGGGGCGCGCGGCGCGAAGGCCGGGAACGCGTCTTCGGGGGGGACGCTCAGGCCGCGGCCCTGCGCCGCGAGCGGCGTCCGGCGATGCGCAGGAAGGCGTTGATCGCGCCGCGCAGCAGCGGAGCGAGGCTGCGCGCCAGCGGCCCCAGCGCCTCGCCGCGCTTCGTGGTGAAGGCCTCCAGGCCGATGTCCTCGCGGAAGTCCTCGGACAGGGTGCGCATGGCCGCGTCGACCGGGATGCCGGTGCCGTCGGCGATGCGCACCATGCGCTGGAAGTTGCCGATCACGCCGGCCGCGTCCACCACCGCCGCGCTGCCGGCCACGTCGCGCAGGGCGTCGCGCGCCGTGTCCAGCTCGGCCGGGTCGCCGGCCACCGCCGCCTCGGCGAAGGCCACCAGCCGCTCGCCGTGGGGAATGCCGGCATCCCCGATCTTCGCCCCCTCGGTCACCGCCCGCAGGTCCACGTCGCGCCCGTGGTACTCGATGCTCGCCCGGAGCATCACCGCGTGGGCCGTCGTTCAGTAGAAGCACTCGTTCAGCGCCGAGACGCGACCCGCCACCAGCTCGATCTGCGAGCGGTCGAGCGCGCGCTCCGACTCCATCGACAACATCGCCTGCGGCGACAGGTACTGGGCGCTCGACAGCTCCACCCAGGCGCGCACCTCCTCGGGCACCAGGCTGAGGGCGCGGATCACGTGGGCGGAGCGCCCGCCCGGTCCGGCCAGCAGTGCGCGCGTGGCCGGGTCGGTGCGCTTCGGGTCGACCATCGGCACCCAGGCGTCCTGCATCGACGCGCCCCGGGTGCGCACGCGCGAGGGATCGCCGACCTGGGGCTCGGGCAGCCGCTCCGGCGGCAGGCCCAGCGCGTGGTGGAACTCGTCGATGCTGATCACCAGCACCGCCACGCCCAGCGCCTCGACGTACTCCTCGACGGGCAGGCCCGCGGCGATCAGCCCGTCGTGCCAGGCCTTCGAGAGCCGCTTCGCGTCGGTGGTGACGCGGTGCACCAGGTCGACCAGCCCGGGAGCGAGCCGGCCGCTCTGGTCGTGCTCGCCGCTCACGGCGTTGGGGGACAGCGCCGCCTTGCGCTCGCGACACAGCGCGCAGTCGCGCGCGCGGCGCGTCTCCTCGGCGACCGCCACCCGCTGGGCGCCGGTCAGCCAGGTTCCGGGCGCCGCCACGTGCTGCCAGGTGCGCCGGTGGGCCTCCGGGATGTCGGGCCGCACCGCGTCGCGGCTCGCGCCGTAGTCGAAGAAGCTCATGGCCGGTCTCCCCCCGCGCGCGTCGCGGCACATCCTACCGCAGCGCGGCGGGCGTTGACGCGGGCTGCCTGTCAGGGGAAGGTCCCGGCATGCGAAGCCCCCGCGTCCGGGTCCTGTCGTGGTGCTTCGCCGTCGCGCTGGGCTGCGACGCCGCACCGGAAGCGACCGCACCCCCCGCGCAGCCGACCGCCCCGGCGCCCGAGCGCCGGCCCGAGTGGGTCGGCGTGGAGACCTGTGCCCGCTGCCACGCCGGGCCGGTCGCCGACTGGCGCGGATCCCACCACGACCTCGCCATGCAGGAGGCGAACGCGGAGAGCGTGCTAGGCGATTTCGACGGTGCCGTGCTCGAGCACCGGGGCGAGCGCTTCGAGTTCCTGCGCCGCGACGGACGTCCCGTCATCCGCACCGCCGGCGCGGACGGCGCGATCCGCGACTTCCCGGTGGCGTACACCTTCGGCGCCTGGCCCCTCCAGCAGTACCTGGTCGAGCGGCCCGGGGGACGCCTGCACGCGGTCTCGGCGGCCTGGGACGCGCGTCCCGCCGCCGAGGGGGGAAAGCGCTGGTACCCGCTCCAGCCCGACGAGACGGTGCCGCCGGGCGACGCCCTGCACTGGACCGGGCTGGCCGGCAGCTGGAACGCCATGTGCGCCGAGTGCCACTCGACGAACCTGGCGAAGGGCTACGACCCGGCTGCCGACCGCTACACGCCCCGCTGGTCCGAGATCGACGTGTCCTGCGAGGCGTGCCACGGACCGGCCTCGGAGCACGTGCGCTGGGCCGAGTCGGGCGCCGACCCGGGCGTCGCCGACCGCGGCCTCGTGGTGGCTCTCGGCGGGGAGCGAAGCTGGCAGTGGGCGCCCGGCGCGGCCATCGCCCACCGCGTCCCGCCCGCCCCGCCGCATGTGGCCGCGCGCACCGAGGTGGAGACCTGCGCTCCGTGCCACTCGCGCCGCTCGCGCATCGCGGACGGGGCGCTTCCCGGCGAGCCCTTCCTCGACGGCCACCGCCCGGCCCTGCTCGAGCCCGGGCTCTACTTCGCCGACGGCCAGATCGACGACGAGGTGTACGTGTGGGGATCGTTCGTGCAGAGCCGCATGTACGCGGCCGGCGTCACGTGCAGCGACTGCCACGACCCCCACGGCCTCGCCATCGCGTCGCCCGACACCACCTGCGCCGGCTGCCACCGCCCCGAGGTGTTCGCCACGCCCGCGCACCACCACCACGCGGAGGGCTCCCCGGGCGCGAGCTGCGTCGCCTGCCACATGCCGTCGCGCACCTACATGGGCGTCGACGAGCGCCGCGACCACGGCTTCCGGGTGCCGCGTCCCGACCTGGCGGCGCGTCTGGGCGTGCCCGACGCGTGCAGCGGCTGCCACGCCGATCGCGATCCGGCCTGGGCGGCGGCGCGGGTGGAGGCGTGGTTCGGATCGGCCCGGCGCGAGGCGCCCCACTTCGCCACGACCTTCGACGCGGCCCGGCGCGGCGCGGCGCCCGGCTCCGAGCTGGCGTCCCTGGCCCGCGATCCGACCCGGCCCGCCATCGTGCGCGCCACCGCGCTCCAGTGGCTGGGCGCAAGACCCGCGCCCGACACGGCGGGGGCGGTGTTCGCGTCGCTCGAGGACGACGATCCGCTGGTGCGCATGGCGGCGGTGGGCGCCATGGAGGGCATGGCGCCCCAGGACCAGGTGGCGGCACTGCGCCCGCTGCTGCGCGATCCGGTGCGGGCCGTGCGCATCGAGGCGGCGCGCACGCTGGCGCCGCTGGAAGACCGGCTGGCGCGTCCGGACGCGCGCGCCGACCTGCGCGCCGCGCTGGCCGAGTACCGCACGTCCCAGACGATCGACGCCGACCGCCCCGAGCCGCACACCAACCTGGGCGCGCTGCACGCCCGCCGCGGCGAGCTGGAAGCCGCGCGCAGCGCCTACCGGCAGGCGATCCGCGTCGGACCCTTCTTCGTGCCGGCCTACCTGGGACTGGCCGAGGTGCACCGGCTGGAGGGCCGCGAGGACCTGGCCGAGGGCGTGCTGCTGGACGCGCTCGAGCGCGCGCCGGAGCTGGCCGAGGTGCACCACGCGCTGGGGCTGTCGCGGGTGCGCCAGGGACGCGACGCCGAGGCGCTGACGTCGCTGGCGCGCGCCGCCCGGCTGGCGCCCGAGTCGCCGCGCTTTGCCTGGGTCCACGCCATCGCGCTGTCGTCCGCCGGCCAGACCGATCGGGCGCTGGCCGAGCTGGAGCGCGCCTGGCGCGCGCACCCTCAGGAGCCGGAGCTGATCTTCGCCCTGGCGACGCTCCAGCGCGACGCGGGCCGCCTCGACGAGGCGCTGCTCTGGGCGCGGCGGCTGCAGGCGCTGCCCGTCCCGGATCCGCGCGGCGACGCCCTCGTGGCCGAGCTCGAGAGGGGGGGGCGCTGACGCGCTAGCGTCCCGGCATGGACGTCGAACGCCTGACCGACGAGTTCTTCGCCGCCATCGAGCGGCGCGACTGGGACGACGTGGAGCGGCGCATCCACCCGGAGGCCCGCGCCATGCAGAACGTGGTCGGCCAGGACGTGGACGCGCGCGGCCTGCTGCGCTCGATGCGCGGGCTGGTCGCGTCGCTCGGCGACATCGCCTACGAGAACCCGCGCCGCGTGGTCGGCTCCGACGCGGTGGTCGAGCAGCACGACGTGCGCATGACGCGCAAGGACGGCAAGGACGTGGTGATCGACGTCTGCATCCTGCTGCGCTTCGACGCCGAGGGACGCATCGTGCGGCTGGACGAGTACTTCGACTCGGCGGCGGCCGCCGCCCTGGCCTGACCCGACGCGCTCGCGGCGCCCGGCCTCAGGCCTGGAAGAAGTCGTAGGCGAGCATGCCCGCGGCGATCAGGGTGAGCAGCAGCGTTCCGCCGGCGCCCACGCCGCGCAACGGCGACTGGATGGTGTCGGCCTTGATGCCCACCGCGTGGCACACGCGCGAGGCCAGCATGCCGATGCCCAGGCCGTGCAGCGTTCCCGCCGACGTTCCGTTCAGCTCGAGCGCGCCGAACATGATCATGAAGTAGGGGACGTACTCCACGAAGTTCGCGTGGCGGCGCATGGCCAGCAGCAGGTCGGGGCGGCCGCCGTCCCCGATCGAGATGCCCTCCGTGCCCCGGATCTTGCCGGGGAGGAACGCCAGGAACGAAGCGAACAGGGCGAAGACGGCCAGGTAGAGACCGGTGATCGGCACGGGCATGGGGACCTCCGCAAGGGGGGAGGCCCATTGTGGACTCAACGCCGGGCCCGATCCAGCCGATCCGGAACGGATGGGCATCCTGTCGAAGCTCCTGGGCGGCCGCCGCGAAGAGCCTGCGGCGATCTACACACGGATGCGCAACGAGGTGCTGGCGCTGGCGCAGGAGGCCGGCGGCCCGCCGGGCGCCCCGATCGCCGCCCTGATGGAGACGGGCATGCGCGGCGCCGTGTACACCCTGCTGGCCCACACGGACGGCACCGCCTCGCTCTACTTCAGCAACGGCGGCGGCGTGATCGGCGGCGGCAGCCACCGCCGCTGCGCCGAGGCCGCCCGGGCCTTCCTCGACCTGGCCCGCCAGCACCGCTACGCCCTGACACCGACCGACGACGCCCCGCTGCCGGCCTCCGGCTGGACGCGCTTCAGCCTGATCGAGTCCGGCGGCGTGCGCAGCGCGGAGTTCAAGGAGCGCCTGCTCGCCGCCGACCGCGCGATGCTCTCGCCCCTCTTCCACAGGGGCCACGAGCTGATCGCCGTGATCCGGCACGTCTCCCAGATCCGCGAGGGGGAGGATCCGCTGATCGTCGCGATCTTCGACGAGTCGCCGGACGCGCTGAAGGCGCTGCTCGGCGAAGGCGCCGACCCGGACACGCGCACCAGCGGCGGCACGCCGGCGCTGGCCGCGGCGGCCGGCACCGCCCAGCCCGAGCTGGTCGGCCTGCTGCTGGCCGGCGGCGCCCGGGTCGACGCGGCGGACGGCAGCGGCCTGTCGGCGCTGATGGCGGCGGCCCACGCCGGCGCCGAGCGGGCGCTGGTGCGCCTGCTGACCGCCTCGCCGGACCTGGAGCAGCGGGACGAGTCGGGCTACACGGCGCTCATGTTCGCCGCCAACGCCTGCCAGGCGGGCTGCACGCGCCGCCTCCTGGAAGCCGGCGCCGACGCGGAGGCGCTCGACGCGGACCGCTCGACGCCCATCATGTTCGCCGCCCAGCACGGCGCCGACGACGTGGTCCGTCTGCTGCTCGAGGCCGGCGCCGATCCGCTCCAGGAGGGCGAGCACGGGCATTCGGCGGTCGGCTTCGCCGAGCAGAACGGCCACGTGTCGACGCTCCAGCTGATGCTCGGCTGACGCCACGCTGCTAGCTTCGGCGCTCTCGCACCGGAGACCGCACCGTGACAGATCCCTCCCAGCTCCTCGCCGGCGTCCGCGTGATCGAATCGAGCCTGCTCGGACCCGGCCACGTCGCCACCTTCTTCGCCGACATGGGTGCCGACGTCATCAAGGTCGAGCCCCCCTCGGGCGACTACATCCGCCAGATGACCTGGCCGATCGTCGAGGGCGTCTCGCTGCTGCACCTGCACACGCACCGCGGCAAGAAGAGCATCACGCTGAACCTGAAGAGCGAGGAGGGCATCGCGCTCTACAAGGAGCTGGTGGCGAACGCGGACGTGGTGGTCGAGGCCATGCGGCCGGGCTCGCTGGCGAAGCTCGGCCTGGGCTACGAGGAGCTGAAGAAGGTGAACCCGAAGATCGTGTTCGCCACGCTCTCGGGCTACGGCGCCACCGGTCCCTACCGGGACATGCCGAGCCACGGCATCGCCTACGACACCTGGTCGGGCATCGTGCAGCCCGTCACCGACGACGAGGGCTTCTGCCGCATTCCGCCGACCATGCCGAACGTGGGCATCAACGTGGGTCCCATGCTGGCCGCCATCGCCATCCTGGCCGGCGTCATCAAGGCGCGCGCCAGCGGCGAGGGCTGCGAGATGGAGATGGCCCAGTCGGACGCGTCGGCCTACATGGACTGGTACCGGATCGAGTCGGAGCGGGCGTACCTGCGGCCCGAGGACGAGGTGACGGGCAACCCGTCCGACGACTACGTGCGCCGGCCCGCGGGACTGGCCGGCATGTGGGAGGGCGTGCGCTACCAGGCCTACGAGGCCAGCGACGGTCACGTGCTGTTCATGGCCTCGGAGCAGGCGTTCTGGAAGAACTTCTGCAAGGGCGTGGACCGCATGGACCTGTTCGAGAAGTGGCCCGGCAGCAAGTACGCCGACCACGCCCGCGGCAACGTCGAGCTCCAGAAGGAGCTGCGCGAGATCTTCCGCACGAAAACCGTGAAGGAGTGGCTCGCCTTCGCGGACGAGCACAACACCACCATCGCGCCCTTCAACACCCCGGCCAACATCGGCGACGACCCCCAGTTCCGGCACCGCATGGACTTCTGGCCCACCGAGAAGCTGGGCTGCGAGCAGCTGCCGCTGCCCGTCTACGTGAACGGCGAGCCGCTGCCCGTCCCCACGAAGGCTCCGACACTGGGACGCGACACGGACGAGGTGATGGCGAAGGTGCTGGGCAAGGACGCGGCGGAGATCGCCCGGCTGCGGGAGGCCGGCGTCTTCGGCTGATCCGGCGGCCGCCCCCCGCGCGGGCGCGTCAAGCCGCCGGGACGTCCGGTCGATACCGGGCCCCGAGGAGCCCCCCCCGATGCCCGTCGCCTTCGAGCCGTTCTCCGCGCAGGACCGCGAGGATCCCTACCCGGTCTACCGCCGCCTGCGCAACGAGGCCCCGGTCCACTGGGCGCCCGAGTCGGGCCTGTTCTGCCTGTCGCGCCACGCCGACGTGGCCGGCGCGCTGAAGGATCCGCAGACGTTCTCGTCGGCGGCCATGAACAGCGTGCTCAGCGAGATGGCGCCGCTGGGACCGCGCATGGTGCTGGGCCTGCTGGGCTTCCTGCTGCGCGCCCGGGTGAACCCCTTCGAGATGCAGCGCCGCGGCAGCATGATCGCCATGGACGGCGCGCGCCACGACACGCTGCGCCGCGTCGTGAACCGCGGCTTCGTGCCGCGGCGCATCGCCGCCTGGGAGACGCGGGCCCGCGAGCTGGTGGCCCGGGCCATGGGCGAGCTGCGGCCGGGCCGTCCCTTCGACGTGATCGAGGACCTGGCCATCCCGCTTCCCGTCACCATCATCGCCGAGATGCTCGGGGTCGACGCCTCGCGGCGCGCCGACTTCAAGCGCTGGAGCGACATCATCATCCAGGTGGCGTCGGGGGCGTCGCGCGGCAGCTCCGCGAAGGTCGGCCGCCAGATCCACCACTTCACCGACCTCTACCTCTACCTCCAGGAGCAGGCGCGCCTGCGTCGCGAGGCGCCGGCCGACGACCTGATCAGCCTGCTGGTGGACCCGGCCCAGGAAGAGACGCTCGACGAGATCGACGTCATCCAGTTCGTGGTGCTGCTGCTGCTCGCCGGCAACGAGACGACCACCAACCTGATCGGCAACGCGGTCCACGCCCTGCTCGATCGCCCCGAGGTGGCGGAGCGCGTGGCCGGCTGCCCGGACGACGTGCCGAAGCTGGTGGAGGAGGCGGTGCGCTTCGACTCGCCCATCCAGGTGGTGTTCCGCCAGACCACCCGCGACGTCGAGCTGCACGGTACGACGCTGCCGGCCGACAGCGTCGTGGCCCTGCTGCTGGGCTCGGCCAACCGGGACGAGCGCGTCTTCCCCGACCCGGACCGCTTCGACGTGGAGCGCGACACGCGCGGCCACCTGGGCTTCGGCTTCGGACCCCACTTCTGCCTGGGCGCAGCGCTGGCCCGCCTGGAGGCCCGCGTGGCCCTCGAGGCGATCCTGCCCGAGCTGTCCCACTGCAAGCGGGTGGGCGGCACGCCGCCGATGGTCGACTCGTTCCTGGTGCGGGGCCGCGCCCGGCTCGATCTGGAACGCGGCGCCTGAGCGCCGGGTGGGCCCTGCTCGACGCGCTCTTCCACCTGATCGCCGGCAGCTGACCGGCAACGCGCGCGCAGCGGCTCGAGCCGCCTGACCGGCAACGCGCGCGCAGCGGCTCAAGCCGCCAACGCAGTGCGTCGATGATCGAATCATCCGGGTACCGCCTGGTATCTCCGACGAGGAAAGCCCCCATGAAGCCCCCCGCGAGACGAGTCGCACGACTCTGCCTGGTCCTGCTGTCGACCCTGCTCGCCGCCGTCGCCGGCGCCGAGTCCGAGGCGCCGCTTCCCGAGGACGGGCGCGTGCTGATCGCACCGCTCAACCTGGGCGTCCACGCGCCCCCCGAGCTCGACGACGCGACCGACGTGGTCTGGGACGAGCTGCTCGACGTGCTCGACGGCCAGCAGCGCGCCGCCGCACTGGAGCCCGGCGGCGCCCGCGCCCTGTGGCACGAGGTGATGCGCGACGGCGAGCGCGACGTCTACCAGGCCTACGCCCGCTTCGCGCGGCGCGTCGCCCGGCAGGCCCCGTACGCGGTGATGGTGATTCCCGCGCTGGTCACGCGTCCGGTGGAGGTGCGCAACCAGCGCGCCGCCTGGGACGGCGTCGAGCGGACGGTGCAGGTCCCGAAGGCGGGCACGTCGCTGGGCCACGAGACCCGCGAGCCGATCTCGGTCGAGACCCGCGGCGGACGCGGCACCCTGATGGGCGCCTCGCTCAACGTCGCGATCCTCACCCCCGACGGGGCCATCCGCTTCGAAGGCGCCGGCGGCCTCGCGCTGCTCCAGCGCCTGGACCTGAGCGCCCCGGGCCAGGGCGTGGCGATCCGCGTCGCCGAGCGCCCCGACGCCTTCGCCGACGAGGAGGCCGTGCGCCAGGGCGTGCGCATCGCCTTCGAGCGCCCGCTGCCGGCCGCCCCCGCCCGCTGACGACGCGCCGGTCGGTCGGCCCGGCGCCAGGTGTGGCGCGCCGGGCCGGAACGGGGACACTGGACGTCCCCATGCAGGTCACGATCTTCGGCGCCACCGGCTCGCTGGGACGCGAGTGCCTCGACCAGTGCCTCGAGGCCGGCCACCGGGTGACCGTGCTGGCGCGCGACCCGGCGAAGCTGCCCGAGGCGGTCCGGACCCGGGTGCAGGTCGTCGCGGGCGATGCGCTCGACCCGGAGGCGGTAGCGCGGGCGCTGCCCGACGGAACCCAGGGCATCCTGTTCGCCCTCGGCATCGACCGCGCGTCGCCGGAGGACCTGTGCACCGACGCCACCCGCCACATCCTGGCGCGGATGCCGGCGCTCGGCCCCTGCCGCTTCGTGTGGTGCGGCGGCGGGAGCACGCTGGTTCCGCGGGACACGGTGACCTTCGGCGCCCGCTTCGTCGAGTGGTTCGCGCGCACCTTCATGGCGCTGCGGCACCGGGACAAGGAGCACCAGCTGGAGCTCCTGGAGCGCAACCGCGAGGTTGCCTGGCTGGGCATCCGTCCCCTCCAGATGGTGAGCGGTCCGCGGCGCGGAACCTACCGCCTGGGATACGACCGCTTCAGCGGCTTCTCGCGCATCCACTTCGCCGACTGCGCCGACGCCATGCTCGGCATGCTGCACGACGACACCTGGCTCCACGAAGCGCCGGTGGTGCAATACTGAGGGACATGAGCGGACGCACCCACGAGCGCGAGCTGGCCCGGCTGGCGAAGCAGGGCCGGACCGGCACGCCGCCGGTGGCGGCCGCGACGGTGGTGGTGCTGCGCGACACGCGCGACGGCCTCGAGACGCTGATGCTGCGGCGCAACTCGAAGATCGCCTTCGGCGGCATGTGGGTCTTCCCGGGCGGCCGCGTCGACGCCGGGGACGCGGCGGGACTGGCCGACGACGACGAGCTGGCGATCGCGCGCGTGGCCGCGGTGCGCGAGGCCGAGGAGGAGGCCGGGCTGGCGCTCGCCGCCGACGCCCTGGTGCCCTTCTCCCACTGGACGCCGCCGCCGATCACGCCGAAGCGCTTCCTCACCTGGTTCTTCCTGGCGCCGGCACCGGCCGGTGAGATCCGCATCGACGACGGCGAGATCCGCGAGCACTCCTGGCTGTCGCCGCGCCGCGCGCTCGAGAAGCGCGACGCGGGAGAGATCGAGCTGGCGCCGCCCACCTTCGTCACGCTGCACGCGCTGGCGCGGGCGAACGACGTGGCCGACGCACTGGCCCGCGCCGACGCCGCCGAGCCCGAGCGCTTCGAGACCCACATCGCCGTCACCGACGGCGGACCCACGGCGCTGTGGCGCGGCGACGCCGGCTGGGAGGCCACCGATGCCGCGCGTCCGGGCCCGCGCCACCGCCTCGTGATGGGCGGAGCGGGCTGGCGCTACGAGCGGTCGGACGGCTGAGGCGGCGGCGCCCGCAGGCGCCCGCGGTAGAGCAGGTAGCGTCGCACCGCTCCGTCGAAGCCCCGGTGGCTCACGTCGCCGACGCGGCGCGGCGCCTCCAGGAACGAGAGCGCGTGCAGCCGGAAGGGTCGCGTGCGCCGGCGCTTCTCGAGGACCAGCAGCGCCTCCTCGCCGGCGCGCGCGCGCAGCGCGTCCTCGCCCCGATCCCAGGCGTCGAGCTGACGCGCGCGGCCGTGGCGCACGTCGTCGCGGTTGCGCAGCGCGTAGAGGTCGACGCCGCCGTCGGACGGCAGGTCGAGGGCCAGGCGTCCGGCGAGCCGGTAGCCGTCGGTCACCAGGATGCGAGGCGCGTCGGCGTCGACGAGCGCCGCCGCCACGGCGGGCGTCGCCCCGGCGTGACCGGCGAAGGGACGGCGCAGCGCGCCCTCGCCCGGTCCGCCGACGAGGAGTGCGACGAACGCCCCGACGACGACCAGCGCGCCGCTGCCGGCGACCGCCAGCGCCAGCTCGCGACGCCCCCGCAGCACCTCGGGCAGCAGCACGGCCAGCGACACGTAGGCCGGAGCCGGCCAGTGCAGGCTGACGTGGCGCGCGTCGGCGAAGGGGGCGGCCAGGAAGTAGACGCCCAGGTGCGTCGCCGCGAAGACGAGGAGCAGCGCGCGGGCCGGTGTCCGGTCGGAGAGGGAGCGCAGCCCGCGCACCACGATCCAGACCAGCGCCACGAAGCAGAGCGGACCCCCCACCAACGACTGCCACGCCACGAAGTCGAGCCAGCCCGCCGGTCCGGCCGCCGTCGCGTGGCGATCCAGGAGCTGGTAGCGGAGCCCGGCGAAGCCGTCGGCGGCGCCGTGGAGCAGTACGGGCAGCACACCCAGCGCGCCCACGGCGAGCGCCCACCGCGCCGAGATCGGAAGAGCACAC
>JBNLVK010000022.1:0-43425 GCA_050618055.1 Myxococcota bacterium | reverse complement strand
GCGGCTACAATCCCCCGCCCCCGCCGAGGACCCCGTGCACTGTCCCGCCTGCCAGAGCCCCAACCCGGAGGGCAGCAACTTCTGCAACGCCTGCGGGACGCGGCTCCTGCCGGCGCCGGCCCAGGCGCCGCGGGATCCGCGTGCCTACACCCCGGCCCACCTGGCGCGACGCATCCTGCACCAGCGCAGCGCCGTCGAGGGCGAGCGCAAGCAGGTGACCGTGCTCTTCGTCGACCTGAAGGGATCGGTCGAGCTGTCCGCCGGCCTCGACCCGGAGGACTGGCACCGCATCATGGACCGCTTCTTCGAGCTGTGGACGTCCAGCATCCACCGCTTCGAAGGCACGGTGAACCAGTACACGGGCGACGGCATCATGGCGCTGTTCGGCGCGCCCCTGGCCCACGAGGACCACGCCCAGCGCGCCTGCCATGCGGCCCTGCACCTGGCCGAAGCGACGCGACACTACGCCCAGCAGCTGCGGCGCGAGCGCGGTCTCGACTTCCACGTGCGCATGGGCATGAACTCGGGCGACGTGGTGGTGGGACGCATCGGCGACGACCTGCGCATGGACTACACGGCGCAGGGCGCGGTGGTGGGCCTGGCGGCGCGCATGCAGCAGATCGCCGAGGCGGGGCGCATCTACGTGGCGTCCGACACCGCCCAGCGGGTGGCCGGCTACTTCGAGTTCGAGGACCTGGGACCGTTCAACATCCGCGGCGCGCACGAGCCGGTGATCGTGAGCGCGCTCACGGGCGTGGGCGGCGTGAAGACGCGCCTCGACCTGGCGCGCGCCCGCGGCTTCTCGCCCTTCGTGGGCCGGACCGACGAGCTGCGGGCGCTCGAAGCGGCGCTGGAAGCCGCCGCCCGGGGCGAGCGACCGGTGGTGGGCCTCGAGGCCGGACCCGGCCTCGGCAAGAGCCGGCTGTGCTTCGAGTGGCTGGCGCCGCTGCGCGAGCGCGGCGTTCCGGTCCACGAGGTGCAGTGCGTCTCGCACCGGCGCATGGTCGCGTTCGCGCCACTGCTGCGGCTGCTGCGCGACCTGCTCGGCGTGGCCGCTGGCGACGACGACGAGGCGGTGCGCGACCGCATCGCCGGACGCCTGGTGCGCCTCGACCCGGCGCTCACGGCGTCGCTGCCGGCGCTGTTCGAGTTCCTGGGCGTGCCCGACCCGGAGCGCCAGCTCCCGCCGCTCGACCCGGAGGCCCGCGAGCGCGACCTGGTCGAGCTGACGCGCCGGCTGGTCTGCCGCCACGGCGACGGTCCCGCCGTGGTGCTGTTCGAGGACCTGCACTGGATCGACGAGGCGAGCGACGTCTTCCTGGCGCGCCTGATCGAGCGCTGCGCCGGCGAGCGTGTGGTGTTCGTGACGAACTTCCGCCCCGAGTACCGGGCCCGGGGCCGGGCCGGCTGGATGGACGACCCGGGCTACCGCGCGATCCGCCTGGCGCCGCTGGGCGACGCCGCCGCCGACGCCCTGCTGCTCGACCTGCTGGGCGACGACGCATCGCTGGGCGACCTGGCCGCGCGCATCCGCGATCACACCCGCGGCAACCCCTTCTTCATCGAGGAGGTGGTGCGCGCGCTGGTGGACGACGGCCACCTCTCCGGCGGGCGCGGCGCCTACCGGGCGCGGCAACCCATTCCCAGGCTCGGCATCCCCGGAACCCTCCAGGCGCTGCTGGCGGCGCGCATCGATCGCCTGCCCGAGCGCGAGAAGCGCGTGCTCCAGGACGCGGCCGTGCTGGGCCGGCGCTTCCCGGAGGCGGCGCTGCGCCGGGTGGTCGGCGACGACGCAGCCCAGCTGGCGGAGGCGCTGCGCGGCCTGCTCGAGGGCGAGTTCCTGTACGAGGAGTCGCTCCATCCGCAGCTCGAGTACGCCTTCCAGCACGGACTCACCCACCAGGTGGCGCTGTCGACCCAGCTCTCGGCGCGCCGTCGCGAGGTGCACCGCCGGGCGGCGCTGGCGCGCGAGGAGATCCACGCCGACCACCCGGACGAGCACGCGGCGCTCGTCGCGCACCACTGGGAGTCGGCCCGCGATCGCCCGCGCGCGGCGGCCTGGCACCGGCGGGCGGCGGTCTGGGCGGGCGTGAACCACGCCCCCGAGTCGCTGGCCCACTGGCAGAGCGTGCGCGACCTGCTGGGCGATCGCCCCGGCGACGCGGAGCAGCGCGCGCTGGCCGCCGAGGCCCGCGGCCAGCTGATCATGGCGATCGGACGCATGGGCGGCGAGCTGGCCGAGGCGGACCGCCTGTTCGCCGAGGGCGAGGCGCTGCTGGGCGACGCCGCGCCCGCCAGCGCGGCGCGCATGCGCCTGCACTACGCCCACTTCAACACCATGAGCGGACGCGCCGACGCCGCCGAGCGCGTGCTCGACGGCCTGGACGGCGAGGGAGCGGACGGCGACCCGGCGGTCGAAGCGGCGCGCCGCTACCTGCGCCCGATGCCGAACCTGCTGGTGCGCGGCGAGCTTCACGGCGTGGTGGCCGACCTGGAGGAGACGATCGCCTTCGCCCATGCCCACCCGGGCGCCGGAGCCGAGGTGCTGGGATTCGCGGTCGAGCCGCTGGCCGTGGCCTGGCTGGGCTACGCCTGCGTGCTGGAGGGCCGCCTCGCCGAGGGGCGCGCCCGCCTCGAGGACGCCATCGCCTTCGCGGGAGCGGGCCACCCGGGTGCGGCGCTGCAGGCCATCAACTGCGGTCTGGCACTGGCCGACCTGCTGCTCGACGCGCCCACCGCGCTGGCCTGGGGTCGCCGCTGCGTCGACGTGGCCGCGTCGATGGGCTTCGGCCAGCCGGTCGCCGACATCAGCTACGGACGCGCCTGCCTGCGCGCCGGGGCGGTCGACGACGCGCTGGCCTGCTTCGAACGCGGTCTGGGCGATACCCTGGCGTCGCACAGCTATGCCTACCAGGAGGTCCCGTTCCGGGTCGCCCTGGCACGCGCCCGCTTCGCCCGGGGCGACACGGAGGGATCGATGGAAGCAGCCGAGTGCGCGGTGGCCCAGTCGTCGGGTCGCGGCTTCTACGCCGCCGACGCGCGGCTGGTGCGCGCGCTGGCGCGCCTGTCCCGGGGCGACCCGGACGGGGCGGCCGACGACGCAAGAGCCGCCGACGACCTGGCGCGCGCGGGCGGCACGCCGACGCGCACGCCCTACGCCCTGCGCATCCAGGCCGCGTGCGCCGCGCACCGCGGCGACGCGGACGCGTCCCGGAGCCTGCGCGCCGACGCCGACCGCGCCGAGCGGGCGCTGCACGCGGGAGGCGCCCGGTGAAGCCGGCGACGCCGCAGGAGGCGGCCGACCTGGTGCGTCCCGTCGACACGCTGGCCGTGCCGCTCGGTCCCGGGCAGCCGGTCGACTTCCTGCACGCGCTGGGCGAGCGCGAGCGCTTCGAGGGCCTGACGGTGTTCGGCGCGCTGCTGGTCGGCGCCTTCGCCCTGTTCACCCGGCCCGGCGTCTCGCTGCTCTCCGGCTTCTACGGACCGGTCGAGCGGGGACTTCGCGACGCGGGCCACAAGGTGCGCTTCGTGCCGGCCGACTTCCGGCGCTTCGCGAAGATCGCGAAGCAGCTGTCGCCGCGCGTGATGGCGACGGCGGCCACGCCGCCCGACGCCGACGGCTGGTGCAGCCTGTCCCTGCACGCCGGCGCCACCGTCGACGAGCTCCACGCCTGCGGGCGCGACGGCTCGCGGCTGCTGGTGGTCGAGGCGAACCCGAAGCTGCCCCGCACGCTGGGTCTTCCGCCGGAGCACCGCCACGCGCTGCACGTCGACGAGATCGACGTGCTGGTCGAGAGCCACCGCGACGTGGTGACCCTGCCCGACGTTCCGCCCAGCGACCTCGATCGGGCGATCGCCGGCCACGCCGCCGACTTCATCCGCGACGGCTGCACGCTCCAGACCGGCATCGGCGGCGTGCCCAACGCGGTCGCCCAGATCCTGGCCGAGGGGCCGGGCAGCCACTACGGCATCCACTCCGAGATGTTCACCGACGGGCTCATGCACCTGCACCAGGCGGGCAAGGTCAGCAACGACCGCAAGGGCCACCTGGACGGCCATTCGATCGCGACCTTCGCCATGGGCACCCGCGAGCTCTACGACTGGCTCGACGGCGAGGGGCGCGAGCTCGTGCGCTTCCTGCCGGTGGACGAGGTCAACACGCCGTCGCTGATCGCGCGCAACCGCGGGCTCGTCTCGATCAACGGCGCCCTGTCGGTCGACCTGGTGGGACAGGTGGTGGCCGACGAGATCGGCGGCCGCCAGCACTCGGGCATCGGCGGCCACCAGGACTTCGTGACCGGCGCGGCGTTCTCGGAGGGCGGGCGCTCGCTGATCTGCCTGCCCTCGACGGCGACCGTCGGCGGCCGGGTGATCTCGCGCCTGGTGGCCAGCCTGCCGGAGGGATCGTGCGTGACCACCCCGCGCCACGAGGTGGACGTGGTGGTGACCGAGTACGGCGCCGCGGAGCTGGCGGGCCTGACCAACCAGGAGCGGCGCCAGACGCTCATCGAGATCGCGCACCCGGACTTCCGCGACGCGCTGCGCGCGGCGGTCGACGCCCTCTAGCGCGCCTCCAGCAGCACGCGGCCCTCGGCCACCACCACGCGCGGCGCCGGCGGGAGCCGCATGGGGCTGGCCGCGTCGCAGCGCCTTCCGCTCCGCACGTCGAAGCGGTAGCCGTGCCACGGACACGTGATCCGGCCGTCCTCGACCGGCGCCGCGTCGAGCGGTCCCAGCCAGTGGGGGCAGACCGCGCCGTGCGCGATCCACTCGCCGTCCAGCTCGATCACGCGAACGCGCCGGCCGCCGATCTCGGCCACCAGCGGAAGCCGCCCGCGCACCTCGGCCTCGGGGCCCAGGTCGACGGTCGCGGGCGCGTCGCCCGGCGCGTCGCGGCGCGCCAGCTCGGCGGTGCGCTGCTGCATCATCGCCTCGTCCTCGTCCCAGAGACGCGTGTAGAGGGCGGTGAAGCCGGCGCCCACCTTGCTCGCCGCATCGGGCGCCACGCCCGGCACCAGGAACTCGACCTCGATGTCGGTGCGGTCCTTCGCCACGGGCGTGAGCGTCGTCCAGATCTCGGTGCGCGCTCCCGGTCCTTCCAGCGTGCGCGACACGTAGCGCTCCGCGTCGCGCTCGCGCACCAGCTCCAGCAGGATCTCGCCCGCGCCCAGGCCGATGCGCGCCTTCCAGCCCCAGTCGCCCCGCTCCACCAGTGCGATGGACGAGAAGCTCCCCGCGTGCAGCCAGGGCAGGTGCTCCCAGTCGTGCACGTTCTCCCAGACGCGTTCGATGGACGCGTGGACCGTGCGGCGGTAGACCGCGACCGAGGTGAGATCGGAGGTCACGCGCACAGCATACAATGGCGCCCATGCGCCGGTGGCTCGCCCCGCTCTGCCTCGCGATCGGCGGGCTGGGCTGCGCACACGCCCCGGCGCTGCCCGAGGGGCCGACCCGGGGACGCGTGCTGCTGGTGCTCGAGAGCGACGGGGCGTCGGAGCTGCACGTGCTCGACCGCGACGGCGCGCGGCGCGTGGGAAACGTCGCACCGCGGGAGGCGCGCTGGGTCACCCCGGACACGATCCTGGTGGTGGTCGAGGCACCGGCCGAGGAGGAGTTCCACCTGCCCTCCACCCGGCTGCGGCTCGTGGACGCGGGCGGGCGCCCGCGCGGCGGGCTCGGCGGGCCCGGCCGCCACTACGACGTCGAGCCCTCGCCGGACGGCGCCTGGCTGGCGGTCGGGGTCGAGGCGCCGGGCGTGGGAGACAGCGACCTGGAGATCTGGTCGCTCGAGACGCGCGAGCGGGTCGCGTCGCGGGCCCAGTCCTTCGAGGAGCCGCGCTGGCGCCCGGACGGTCGCGCCCTGGTGGCGAGCGTGCTGATGGCCGACCCGGAGAGCGACGACGACCTGGGCGGAAGCATGCTCGGCAGCTCGCTGCACTGGCCACGCCTGCACCGCATCCGCCGCGACCTGGGCGATCCCAGCTTCCTGTGGGACGGCGCCGACGCCCGGAGCCTGGCCCCCGGCGGATCGCTGGCGCTCTGGTGGGACGCCGACGGCGTGTTCGCGCGACAGCGCGGGGGACTCGTGCGCTGCGATCCGATGACCGGCGGCTGCCGCGCCGTCTTCACGCCGGACGCGGACCGCCGCGTGGTCGACGGGCGCCGCGTCGGACCCCACGAGGCCTGGCTGCTGACGGTCGAGGCGAGCGACGCCTTCGACCGCCGCCAGCCCGACCAGCTGCTGCGCGTCGACCTGCGCGACGGCCGCGTGCTGTCGCGCTGGCGCACACCCGCCGGCGTGACGATCCGCGAGATCGACGCGATCGGCGACTAGGGTGCTTCCGCCGAGCAGAACCGCCGGCGCAGGTCGCGGGACGAAGCCGGCTCCGGATGCTCCTCGAACAGCAGCCGCCGCACCGACTGGCCGTCGCGGCGGGTGAGCGCCAGCCGACCCGCCAGGAAGCCGAAGCGCTCTACGCCCCCGAGCGCCTCGAAGAAGCGGCGCTCGACGCCGGCGGCCGGCTCCGGACAGGCCATGCGGGTGGCGCCGATCACGCCGATCGCGATCGCGCCGGGGCTCGCGCCCGGCTCGAGGGTCGCGAACCAGCGGTTGCAGCCGCCGCTTCCGTCGAGCCGACCGTCCTCGTGCACGAGCGTCACCGCGGGCTCCGCGGGCGCGGGGTCGCCGGCGTCCCACTCGCGCAGCCGCCACCGCGTCCCGCCCAGCACGTCCGGCGTGAGTGGCCGGCTTCCGCAGGGCTCGGTCGCGACGAGACCCGCACCGGGCCGCAGGACGAGCTCCATCACGGCCAGCTCGCCGGGGCAGCACAGCGCGTCGCCCTCGCCGGCCCGCACCAGGTAGAACGAGAGCACGCCGTCCTCCACGTGCGCCGCGCACACCTGCACGCGATCGCCCAGCAGCGCGCTGGCGAGCGGCACCGGTCCGTCGGGGCCGCGACCGACGACCACCGCGACCAGGTCGACGCCGGTGCCGCCGGAGCTGCCCGCCAGCAGCACCACCGCCTCGGCCACGCCGTCGCCGGTGAGGTCGCCCACCGCGCGGAAGCCCTCCACCAGGCGCACCTCGGGCCGGGCGGCGCTGCCTTCGGCGAAGGGCTCGCCCCGCCAGACGCCGTCGCGCAACGCGACCGACCCGGCGGCGTCGCGCACCGGAAGCCCCTGGAAGCGGGCGTTCGCGATCTCCTCGAGGGAGGGCGGCCCGGGAGACGCGCCGACGAGCGCCAGCACGATCAGCATGGGGAAGAGGCGCACCACGGGGGGAGGATAAGGTAGGGTGGCCCATCGAGGAGATCCCCATGCCCGACGTCCCCGAGTCCGAACGCGCCGCCTTCTTCGCCGACGTGAACGAGGCCGCCAAGAAGGCCATCTGGTGCGCGCTGGCCACGAGCTCGAAGAACGGCCCGCGCGTGCGCATGGTCCACCCCACCTGGGAGGGCGAGACGCTGTGGCTCGCGACCGGCACGTCGAGCCCCAAGGCGAAGCAGCTGGCGAACGATCCGCGGGTCGACGTGCAGTTCCAGGTCGCCCCGCCCGACTTCGTGCACCTGATGGTGCGCGGCACCGCCGAGCTGATCGACGACGAGGCCGAGAAGAAGCGCGTCTGGGACGTGCTCGACTACGATCTCTCCGCGTTCTGGTCCGGCGGTCCCACCGACCCCGAGTACCTGCCCGTGAAGATCACCCCCACGCGCGTCGAGCTGTCGAAGATGTTCGGCAGCATGGACCAGCGCATCTGGCGCGCGAAGTAGGAGGACCTCGATGGACGAGCTGCTCTACGAGAAGGACGGCGCGATCGCGACGATCACGCTCAACCGGCCCGATCGCCTGAACGCGATCTCCCCCGGCATGCTGAGCGCGCTGGCCGAGCGCCTGGTCGAGGCGGACGGCGACCGCGAGGTGCGCGCCATCGTGCTGACCGGCGCCGGCCGCGGCTTCTGCTCGGGCCTCGACCTGATCGACGCCACCCAGGGCTCGGGCATCGGCAGCGGCGGGGGCGGCGGCTTCCCGCCCACCCTCGACCTGCGCGACGCGCCGCCCACCGTGCTCCACGCCATCGACACGCCGACGATCTGCGCGCTGAACGGCGGCGCCGCCGGCTACGGCATGGACCTGGCGCTGGGCTGCGACATCCGCGTCGCCGCCCAGAACGCCAAGCTGGCCGCCGCCTTCACGAAGCGCGGCGTGCTGCCCGAGAGCGGCGGCACCTGGATCCTGCCGCGGCTGGTGGGCTGGGCGAAGGCTTCCGAGATCATCTTCACCGGCCGCACCCTCGACGCCGAGCAGTGCCTCGAGCTGGGCCTGGTGAACCGCGTCGTGCCGGCCGAGCTGCTGATGAAGGAGACGCGCGCACTGGCCGAGGAGATCGCCGCCAACGCTCCGCTCGCCGTCCAGGCCAGCAAGCGCATGATGCGCATGGGGCTGTCCGAGGAGTTCCCGGACCACGTGCACCACGTCTACCTCCAGCTCATGCCGCTGTTCGCCTCGAAGGACTTCAAGGAGGGAATGAAGTCGTTCCTGGAGAAGCGGAAGCCGGAGTTCGAAGGGCGCTAGCGGAGATCCGGGGCGGGTGCGGCCGGGCCGACCGGCGCGTCGAGGGGGCTCCCCACGTCGAGGGCGCTCTGGAAGATGTCGAGCTGGTCCGGACCCAGCGAGATCGCCAGGTCGTCGCTCGCCGCGCCGATGACGAAGGTGATGTCGGCGGGAAGCGGCGGCGACGCCTCCGCGACCGGAGCCCGGGCCGACGGCGGAGCGGTCGGGGCGGGGACCACCTCCGCGGGCGGCGCGAACACCTCGTCGGTCAGCACCGCGTTCGCGATGGGCGCCGGGCTCGACACCGAGGCCGTCCGGGGCGCATCGGCCGCCGGCTCGGCGAGGGTCGGGGCCGGCGGTGCGCCGCTCCCCATCCACCAGAAGCAGGCCGCGACTCCCGCCAGGAGCCAGACCCCACCGACGATCCAGCGCAGACGACCCGTCATGGAGACCCCCGTTCCGCGGTTTCCCGCCCGCGTATCGGCAGGCGGCCGCCGGGCCTTGAAAGCCTTGGCTGGCGGGCGGGTCGGGGAGCGGGTGCGGGCCGCTGAAGCCCCTACAGGTCGTCGAAGCTGCCGCCCCGGCCGTGGCCGGAGGCGAAGCGGCGCGCGCCGGCGACCGTCTCGCCCGCCTCGATCGCCACCCAGCCGCGCTCGTGCTCGTTGCGCAGCGCGCGGTCCAGCGGAAGGCTCCACTGCTCGTAGGCCGAGCGGCGGTCGGCGCGCATGCAGAGCTGGGGGAAGCGGGTGAGCTGGTGGGCCAGGGCCACGGCCTCCTCCCGCGCGCGCCCCTTCGCGACCACCCGGTTGGCCAGGCCCATGGCCAGCGCCTCCTCCGCGCCCACCGGCCGGCCGGTCAGGATCATGTCCATGGCGCGGCCGTGGCCCACGATGCGCGGCAGGCGCACGGTGCCGCCGTCCACCAGCGGCACGCCCCAGCGGCGGCAGAAGACGCCGAACACCGCGTCCTCCTCGACCACGCGCAGGTCGCACCAGAGCGACAGCTCGAGCCCGCCGGCCACCGCGTGGCCCGCGACGGCTGCGATGACCGGCTTGCTGAGCAGCATGTGGGACGGACCCATCGGACCGTGGCGGTTGTTCGGCTCCCACTCGTCGCCCACCTTCGGCGGCTCGACCCGGTTGCCGCGCCCGGTCGCCGCCGCCTTCAGGTCGGCGCCGGCGCAGAAGGTGCCGTGGTCGCCCACGAACACGCCGACCTGCGCGTCGTCGTCGCGCTCGAAGGCATCGAAGGCGTCGGCCAGCAGCTCGGCGGTCGGACGGTCGACGGCGTTTCGCACCTCGGGACGGGAGAGGACGACGATGGTCACGGGACCGTCGCGCTCGACGCGGACGGCGGGGGAGTCGGGCATGGGAGCCTCCTTCGCCGCCCATTCTATCGGCGCCGCCTCCCCACGTGGAACACGTCGTCCGCGATCTCGCGTCCGATGGACGTGTTGCGCCGGATCACGTCGGAGAGACGCGTCCGCTGCACCTCGGACAGCTCGACGGGCGAGAGGTCGCGCTCGTACCAGAAGCGATCGCCGTCGCGCAGCGCCTCGAACTGCTCCGCGATGATGCGCGTGAACAGCGGTCCCAGGTGTCCTGCGGGCACCGGATCCTCCGCCAGTCCGCCGACCCACAGGTCGATCGCGGCCACCGTGTCGTAGGCCGACGCCAGGCGCGCCTGCACCTCCGGGTCCCGGCTCACGTCGGCAAAGTCCGCTGCCGGCGGGAAGCCGTAGGCCACCCGGACCTCCGCGTAGCTCGGCAGACCGTGGTCGCGACCGCGCTGGATGTTGAGCGCCGGCAGATCGAAGCCCCCGGAGCCGGGAGCGCCGAACAGGAAGTTGCGCAGGTCGTCGACCACCCGGACGTCCACGCGCTGGTGACGCTGGTGGGCGAAGCCCCGCAGCAACGGCTCGATCCCGCCTTCGTCGCGGATGCGATCCGGGCTGAAGAAGGCGTCGCGCAGGGCCAGCGGGCCGGCGGGAACCTCCCGCAGGTTGCGGTCCAGGCGCTCGAAGGTCGGCGACAGCGCGCTGTGCCCGAACCGGTAGGCCGCCGTCGAGAACACGTTGGCGATGCGCGCGTCGACGTCGGGGTCGTAGCCCCGGTAGGGCGCGATCGCGTCCGGCCCCAGCAGGGCGGGCAGGAACTCCCGATAGGTGATGGCCTGCATCAGCGACGCGACGAAGCGACGCGCCAGCTCGTAGACCTGATCGCCGCCGAGCCCCGGCACGCGCGCGCGAATCGCGTCGGCGACCCGGTTGTGCTCGCGCACGAACAGCGTGTGCATGGCCGTGAGTCCCACCTGCTCGTTCGCGCGCACGTCCCCGGCCAGGAACATCGTCTGGCTCGAGCCGCCGGTGGCGTTCGGCAGGTCGGTGTCGTCGTCGGGCAGCAGGCCGCCCGGCCCCGTCCGCAGCCGTCCCGTGCCGTCGAGGGTGCGCAGCGCCCGGGCCCGCTCCGCGTCCGATCCGTACACGTTCGACGCGTCGATCCAGCCGGTGATCTCGTTCAGCTGCTGGCGGGGCGCGTCGGCGCCCGTGGTGTGATCGTAGATCGAGCGGTTGAACGCGATGGCGACGTCCCCCTCGCCCGTCGGGTCGAACCAGGCATCGCCCGCCGGGACGGCGATCGGCTCCGGCTCGGGCGGATCCACGCCTTCGGTGAGGTCGATGTCGTGATCCAGGAACTGCCCCCACTGCCACAGGAAGTCGCTGGTGCCCAGGGGCGTGGCGATGCTCTCGGCCTGGTCGACCACCCGGTTGCTCACCAGCCGTGCCGAGGGGCGGTCGGCGCCCGCCATCTCGTAGAGACCGTCGGCGTAGTCGGACGTCACGGAGCGCAGCAGCGGCGTCTCGGCGGCGTTCATCTCGGTGTCGGTCTCGTGGTTGCCCGCGCCGTCGATGCTGCGGATCGCGGCGGGGGAAGGCACGTCCGGGGTCCGGTCCCTGCGCCGGCGCTCCACCCTGGGCTCGATGCGAAGGACGGGAGAGACCTGGTCCTCCTCTTCCGATCGTTCCTCGCCGATGCTCGGCGTCACGAGGAAGGAGGTGAGGATTCCGGCGCCGATGCGCGCCACGAGTCGATGCTTCATCGCTTGCTCCCTGTACGCGGTTCGCTCCCCGTTCCGTGGGGATTCGACCCGGCGACGGGCGAAGCGGTTTACGCGAGGGGCGAAGCGCTCAGCGATCGCGGGGCGGGCGCCCGTGCTCGGCGCCGGGACCGCGACGGCCCCGGGCCTCGTGGATGCGCACGAGCTCGGCGCGCTGCTCGGGGGTCAGCAGCGCGCGGATGCGCAGCATGGTCCGCAGGCGGCTCTTCTGGAGCGCCACCTCGGCGGCGCCGATGCGCTCGGCCTGCGCCATCACGGCGTCCTCGTCGGGGGCGTCCTCGGAGAGCAGGCGGCGCAGCTCGTCGTGCCGTTCGCGCAGCGTCTCGCGCAGCGCCTCGCTCTCGGGCCGCGCCTCGGCGGCGATCGCTTCGATCTGCTCGCGCGTCGCCTCGTCGAGGCCGAGCTGCTCCGCGTGCTTCTCGAGCACGCGCTCGATGGGCGGCGGTCCGTGGCGGCCCGGGCCCGGCGGACCCGGCGGCTGCGCCAGCGCGCCCGAAGCGAATGCCAGCGCCAGCAGCGCAGCCGGCCCTGCGCGGAGCAGCCCACGGACCCGAAGCGTGCGGGAGTGCGGCGTCGTCGGGCTAGCCATCGAGGATCAGGCTCGCGATCGCCTCGTACTCGTCGGGCAGCCGCGTGTCGGTCGTCTCGTCGGAGTACTCGTCGGCCAGGGACAGCAGCACCTCGACCGAGCTGGGCGCACCGGCGACCGGCACGTCGGCCGGGCCCTGCCCGCCCGGGACCGGACCGCCCGGCCGCAGCACCAGGGCCAGCGCCAGCAGCGCCACCGCACCTCCCGCCCAGACCGGGAGCCGGTCCCAGGCCGCGCCCCGCGCGATGCGCCGGTCCAGCTCCGCCTGGAACGCCACCCGCCGGGCGGCGCTCGGCTGGGGGGCGCGCGTCAGCTGCGCGACGTGCTCGACGAACGCCGCGTCCTGCGCGCCCAGGTCGGGTCGATCGGGATCGCGATGACTCATGTCGACGTCTCCTGCCTGGGATCCAGGTCGGCGAGCTGGGCCCGCAGCGATCGCAGCGCCCGGTGGAGGTGCGACTTCAGGGTACCGACCGCGCGCCCGGTGATCTCCGCCGCCTCCGCCACGCTGAAGCCCTCCAGGTGGACCAGCACGAAGGCCTCGCGCTGGCCCCGCGGCAGGCGGGCGACGGCGCCGCTCACGCGCGCCCGCAGCATCGGATCGCCCGGGGCGGGCGCGTCCGAAGCGTCCGGCTCCGGCGGCTCGTCGGGTGAGCGGCGGCGGACCCAGGCGAAGCGGTGGTGGCGGTTCGCCTCGTTCACGAGGATCCGGTAGAACCAGGTCGACAGCCGGGCCGACCCGCGGAACCGATCGAGGCCCCGGTAGGCACGCACGAACGCCTCCTGCGTCACGTCCTCGGCGGCGGCCAGGTCGCCGCCGACCAGCCGGTAGGCCAGACCGAGCGCCCGGTCGCGATGCTCGGCCACGAACCCGGCGAAGCGCTGCTCCCGGTCCAGGTCCATGGCCGTCGACACGTCTCCCCAGGCCGCGCTCGGCAGCCGCATTCCGCACTCCATCTCCACGCCTCGTTGGACCCGCGAAGCGGGTGGAAGGTTTACCCCGGACCCGGGGAGCCCGCCGCGCGGGCCCCCCGGCGGGGGGGGGGTGGGGGACCTAGCGCCGCGGCGGGCGGGGCCCCAGGTGCTCCGAGAGATCCGCCCACTCGTCGGCGGTCAGCAGGCCGCGCACCGCCAGCAGGGTGCGCAGGCGGGCCTTCGAGGCCTCCAGCTGGAGCGCTCCCAGGGTCTCGGCCTGGGCCATCACCTGCGCCTCGTCCGGAGCCTCGACCGCCAGGAGCGCGGCCATCTGCTCGTGGGCTTCCCGGGTCCGGCCACGGAGCGCGCGGTGCTGCGCGCGGCTCGCATCCAGGATCTCCAGGATCTCCGAACGCTTGCCCTCCTCCAGGTCGGCCTGCTCGACGGCGCGCTCGAGGCCGCCGCCGGGGGCGCCGCGCCCCTCCATGTGCGGTCGCGCCTGGGCCGCGCCCGTCGCCAGGAACGCGGCCACCAGCAGGCCAGCGGCCGCCCATCGCATGCTTCGGAATCGTGTCATCGGGTTCGTCCTCCTCGTGGGATCGGATCGGGTTGTGCACGTAGGACCGAGGACGCGGCCATCCGGGTTGCATCGCGGGGCGGACGCCGCTTGCCGGGGATTTGCGGCTGTGCTCGAATGCCCCGCTCGGAGGACGCATGAAGGTCGACGCAGCGCTCAACGATTTCGCGGGGGCCGCCGACGAGGCGCGGCGGCTGGAAGCCGCCGGCTACGACGGCGGCTTCACCTTCGAGGGTCCCCACGACCCCTTCTTCCCGCTGGTGCAGGCGGCCGGCGCCACCGAGCGCCTCGAGCTCTACACCGCCATCGCCATCGGCTTCGCCCGCAACCCCATGATCCTGGCCAACATCGGCTGGGACCTGCAGGCGCTGTCGAAGGGCCGCTTCCTGCTGGGCCTCGGCTCGCAGATCAAGCCCCACATCGAGAAGCGCTTCAGCATGCCCTGGTCGAAGCCGGCGGCGCGCATGCGCGAGATGGTGCTGGCCATCAAGGAGATCTGGCGGGTGTGGGCCGAGGGCGGCCGACTCGACTTCCGCGGCGACTTCTACCAGCACACGCTGATGACGCCCATGTTCAGCCCGGGCGAGAACCCGTACGGCAACCCGCCCATCCTCGTCGCCGGGGTCGGTCCGCGGATGACCGAGGTGGCCGGCGAGGCGGCCGACGGCTTCTTCGTGCACCCGTTCCACACGCCCGCCTCGCTCGCGCAGGTGACGCTTCCCGCCATCGAGCGGGGCCTCGCGAAGTCGGGGCGCACGCGCAAGGACTTCCAGGTGTCGCTGCAGGTGATGATCGCCAGCGGCTCGAACGACGAGGAGATGGAGAGCACCCGGCGCCTGACCAAGCAGCAGATCGCCTTCTACGGGTCGACGCCGGCCTACAAGGTGGTGCTCGACGCCCACGGCTGGGGCGACCTCCAGCCGGAGCTGAACGCGCTCTCGAAGCAGGGGAAGTGGGGCGAGATGGCGGAGCGGATCAGCGACGAGGTGCTCGAGGCCGTCGCCATCTGCTGCCCGCTCGACCGGATCGCGGAGCGCGTGCGCGAGCGCTGCGGCGACGCGGCGGATCGGGTGAGCCTGGTGGCCCACTGGGCCCAGGATCCGGAGCCCTGGGCCGCCGCCGCCCGGGAGCTCGACGGGCGGGGCTGAGGGAGGTCGATCCGCGGCCCCCTCGCGCGTCGTCCAGGGGAAGGCGCAGTGGAGCGCCGAAGGAGACGCGAGCCATGGAGTACATGCTGATCATCCTGGAGGACCGCGACGCCCCGCCGGACGACGCCGTCATGGCGGAGATGGGGCGCTTCGCCGGCGAGCTGGCCGCCCAGGGCAGGATCCGGGGCGGCTCGCCGCTCCACCCGGAGGCGGAGGGCTTCCGCATCCGCCCGGGCAGGGACGGCCCGCTGGTCACCGACGGTCCCTTCGTGGAGACCAAGGAGGTGATCGGGGGCTACTTCCTGATCGACTGCGACAGCCGGGAGGAGGCGCTCGCGATCGCCCGGCGCTGCCCGCACACGAGCCGCGGGACCCTGGAGGTGCGCCAGGTCGTCCCGATGGGGCCGCCGCCGACCGGCTGAGGACCCGATGGAAGGGGGCGGCCGCTTTCGAGTAGGCTGCCCCCATGCCCGCCGAGATCCGCGACCCGGAGCTGCTGGCCGTCACCGAAGAGGCGGCCACCTTCAGCTTCGACGTGGCGAGCGACGGCGCGTCGGTCGACGCCGAGGCCCGCATCCTCGTGGACGGCGAGCTTCGCCAGCGCGTGGCCGGCGTCGGCACGCGACTGGTGCGCGTGGCGGGGCTCGCGCCCGGCGCGCGCCACCGGATCCGCATCGAGGTCGACGGCGCCGAGCCGGCGGCGCCCGACGACTGGTGGCCCGCCGACTTCGAGACGCTGCCCGCGCCGACGTCCGACTGTGTCGCCAGCTTCGCCACCACCAACGACATGCATTTCGGCGAGCCGCGCTTCGGCGGCACGCTGCTCGAGAACGGCGACTACGGTCCGGTGGCCGAGGGCTTCCCGGAGGTGACCGAGCGGGAAGGCGACGTCCCCTACTGGAAGTACATGAACGACGACTGCATCGCCGACATCAACGCGTCGGGGGTCGACGCGGCGATCGTGAAGGGCGACATCGCCGACCGCGGCCTGCCGGAGCAGTTCGCCGCCGCGGCCCGCGCCTTCGCGAAGTTCGCCATGCCGCACCACGCCTTCCTGGGCAACCACGACTACTACGGCGTGAACGAGGGAATCGAGGTAGACGGTTACGCGGCGCTGGGTCAGCCCCCGGCGCCCCGCGCGCTCGACCTGGGCGGCTGGCGGCTGCTGCTGCTCGAGACGGTGGAGCCGGGCGAGCACCACGGCGTGTTCGACGACGCCAGGCTCCGCTGGCTCGCCGACGCCGTCGCCGAAACCCGCGAGACGGGCACCCCGACGCTGCTCCTCATGCACCACCAGCCGGTGCCGCCGGAGCACCTGGACCGCTACCCGAACAACATCGGCATGATCCCGGAGCACTCGCTGCGGCTGTTCGACCTGCTGGCCGAGCAGCCCCAGGTCAAGGGCGTGCTGATCGGCCACACCCACCGCAACCGGGTGCGGCGCTATCCGCGCACGGGCCGGCTGCCCTTCGTCGAGGTGCACTGCACGAAGGACTACCCGGGCGGCTTCGCCCACTACCGGCTGTTCGAGGACGGCCGCTTCCGCCAGGAGGTGCGGCGCACGTCCAGCGATCGCGCCCTCGCCCACTCGACCCGCTGCCGCGACTTCTTCCGCGGCGGCTACCGCCGCTTCTCGCTGGGACCCCTGTCGGCGCGCAGCTTCGTGGCGGGCTGAGCCCGGTCAGAACTCGCTCTGGCCCGACGCCGCGTCGCAGGGACCGGGCACGTTCAGCACGTTCGAGCCGCCGCCCTGGGCGTAGACGCCGGTGGCCAGGCAGGTCGTGCCCGGCAGGGCGCCGGGAAGCCCCGCCGCCTGGCCGGCGGAAGGGCGCACCAGCGCGAAGTAGCTGAAGGTTCCGTCGGCATCGACGTCGCCGCGCGACTCGGCGGTGAAGCGCGGGCTCGCCGCCGCGCCGCCGTCGTCGGCGCCGACCCGGTACTGGAAGTAGACGGCGCCTTCCGGGCTCCAGCCCAGCGCGTCGAAGCCGGTGCCGCCGGTCCAACCGGCCTTGCGGTTGTCCGGGATGCGGTTGGGGACGGGCACGTTCACGCTCACGTAGTGGCTGTGCTCGGCGAAGTAGGCCGACTCCGCCTTGGCGATGGCGCGCAGGTTGGTGGACGCCTCGGTGACCTTCGACTTCAGCTGGAAGCGCAGGTAGCCGGGGATCGCGATGGCCGCCAGCAGGCCGATGATGCCGACCGTGATCATCAGCTCGATCAGCGTGAAGCCGGCGGCGCGGGACCCGGGTGTTCTCACGGAACACTCATCGGTGAAACGGACCGGGCCCATGAGCGCTCCCGTCGCCTATGCTTTCCGAGATGCGGAGCCCCGGCGAGCTGTTCTGGAGGCTGTTGCCGGCGGTCCGCGCCACCGAGCGCTCGCAGGCCGTCTTCTTCACCGCGCTGCTGACCCTGGTGAGCGCCGCCCAGACCATGGGCCTGGCCGGATCCGAGGCGCTGCTGCTGGCGCGCATCGGCAGCGCGCGCCTGCCCGAGATCTTCATCGCCGCGTCGCTGCTGACGCTGGTCGGCGGGGTCGGCTACGCGGCGCGGGTGGGACGCTCGCGAAACGACCGGCTGCTGATCCAGATGCTGGTGGGCTCGGCACTGGTGCTCTTCGCGGGCGCCTGGGCGACGACCCACGACCTGTTCCCGCTGTTCGTCCTGCCCGCCCTCTTCTGCTTCTTCTACCTGACCCAGTCCGTCTTCGTCAGCCACTTCTGGACCTTCTCCGGCGACTACTTCGACACGCTCACGGCCAAGCGGCTGTTCCCGGTCTTCGTGGTCGGCTCGAGCATCGGCGGACTGCTGGGCGGCGCCGCCGCCGTGGGGCTGACGCGCGCCGTGGGTCCGGCGGCGCTGGTCTGGAGCTGGGGCGCGCTGCTGCTGGCGGCGGCCGCGCTGCTGCGCCTGGCGCGGCGCCCGCTGCGCCGCTGGGGTCCGCTGGAGCTGGAGGAGGCGGACGAGACCTCGGTCGAGGGCATGCGCGGCGCCACCCGCTACCTGCGCGCCTCGCCGCTCGGCCGCTGGCTGCTGCTGTCGGCCCTGGGCATGGTCGTCGCGATCTTCTTCGCCCAGTACCTCTACTCGCGCATCTTCGCCGAGGCCTACCCCGACCCGGCCACGCTGGCCGCCTTCTTCGGCGCCTACCTGGCGGTGACGAACCTGGTGGAGATCGCGCTCGAGCTGTGGCTCACGCCCTGGCTGATCCGCCGCTTCGGCGTTCCCACGGCGCAGCTCGTCCACCCGCTGCTGACGCTGCTCTCCTTCGGCGGCCTGCTGCTGCGCTTCGGCCTGGTCGCCGGGGTGGGAGCGCGCGTCACGCGGGAGCTGGTGGAGAACGCGGTCGCGCAGCCGATCCGCACGCTGGTCTACAACGCGCTTCCCCAGCGGCTGCGCGGACGCATTCGCGCCTTCCTGGAGGGTGTGGTCGTGAACGCGGGCATGCTGCTCGCGGGCGTGCTGCTGCTGGTGCTCGAGACGCCGGATCCGCGCTGGCTCTCGGCCGCGGGCGGAGCCGCCGCCGGTCTCTACCTGCTGGCGAACCTGCGCGTGCGCACCGAGTACCTGCGGGAGCTGGTGGACGGCATCCGCCATGGTCGCCTCGACTTCGGCGCCATGGGCGACGAGATCGGCGACCTGGAGGCGGCGCAGCTCGTTGCGCTGTGCGATCAGCTGCTCGGCCGGGAGGCCGAGCGCCCGTCGCGATCGCTGCTGCGCCTGCTCCCCACCCTGGCGAAGCGCGGGATCGTCGAGCCGCTGCTCGCCGGCGCCGGTCACCCGCACCGCGCAGTGCGCGAGACGTGTGTACGCGAGCTGGCCGGCGTCGGGAGCGACGACGCGCGCGTCGACGAGGCGCTGCTGCGCGGACTCGCCGACCCGGACGCGGAGGTCCGGCTCGCCGCCATGCACGCCCTGGTCGAGCGCGGCGCGCCGCGCGTCGAGCAGGAGCTGGCCCCGCTGCTCTCGGACCCGGAGCCCCGGGTGCGCGCCGCCGCCGCCGCGGAGCTGGGCGACCGGGGTCTCGCCGTGGTGCGCGAGATGCTGCGCAGCGACGACACTGCCCGGGTCGCGGCGGCACTGGCCGTGGCGCCCCGCGCGCTGGCCGACGACGTGCTCGCCCGCTTCGCCGATCCCGACCCGGAGCTGCGCGCGAAAGCGATGGAGCGCGCCGCCCGGGTGGCGACCCACCTGGCCCTGCCGCGCGACACGGTGCTCGAGGCCACCCGCGCGCCCGAGGTGCCGGTGCGCTGCGCCGCGCTGGCGCTGGTTCCCCAGGCCGCGCCCGGGCGGCTGGACGCGGTGGCGGCCGCCCTCTCCGATCCGTCGGCGCTGGTGCGCCGGGCCGCCATCGAGACCCTCTCCGCCCAGGGCGAGGCGGGCGCCCAGGCGGCGGAGCCCTTCCTGCGCGACGGCAACGAGCCGGCGGCGGACGGCGCACTGCGCGTGGTGGTCGCCGCCACGCCGCCGGCGCGGCGGCGCGAGATCCTGCGCGGAGAGCTGCGACACCGGGTGCGCGCCATGTGGAGCTGCCTGCTCGACTACCAGCAGCTGCCCGGCGGCGACGACGTCGCTTCGGCCTTCCTGCGCGCCGCCTTCGCCGACGCACTCCTGCGTCACCGCAGCCTGGCCTTCCGCGTGCTCTCGCTGCTGGAGAACGAGCGCATCGTGCAGAAGGTGCACGGCGCCCTCCGCTCCGGCGGACAGCGCACCCGGGCCGACGCCCTCGAGATCCTCTCGCACCTGGGCGATCGCGAGTCGGCGGGACTGCTGGTGCTGATGCACGAGGCGGCGCCCCTGCGCGATCGGCGCGGGCCGGCCGAGGCGCTGGTCGGCGCGCCGACGGACGTGGCCGGCATCCTCCGCGAGGCCATCCACTCAGAGAGCCGCTGGGTGCGGTCCGGCGCGGCGGCGGTCGACCCCGCGCTGGGTCACAATGGCCTGGGGACCGACGTCATGGAACGACTGCTCGCCCTCAAGCAGGTGCCGCTGTTCGCGAACCTGACCCTCGACCAGCTCGAGGCGATCCACCAGCTCGCCCACGAGGTGACCTTCCTCCCCAACGAGGTGGTCATGCGCGAGGGCGAGCCCGGCAGCGAGCTGTTCCTGCTGCTGGAGGGACGGCTCGACGTCTACCTGGGCTGGGACACGCCGGAGCAGTCGCGCCTGGGCGAGATCACCGCCGTCGACTACGTGGGCGAGATGGCGATCCTGGACGACGCGCCGCGCAGCGCCACGATCGTGGCCGTCGAGCACTCGCGCATGCTGTCGCTCGAGGGCGAGAGCCTGAAGGACCTGATCCTCCAGATGCCCGAGATCTCCTTCGAGATCTTCCGCGTGCTCACCACCCGCGTCCGGACCGCCGAGCGCCGGCTCCAGGAGCGCTAGCGGGGAGCGACACCGGGAAAGGTTGCGGCGAGCGCCCCCGAGGATCAAACTCTGTTCGTGGGGTATCCCGGCACGTGATCACCATCGCCATGTCGACGGTGGTCCACACCCCGCCCGGGCGGGTGTGGCGGGCGATCGCCGAGCCGGCCGAGGTGATCCGCTGGGACGAGCACGTGGTCTCGCTCGAGACGCCGGCGTCCGGCTACCCGGAGAGCGGCGAGTCGGCCCACTGGCGCTACCGCCTGGGTTCGGTGCCGGTCGACCTGGTCGACACGCCGGTCGAGGTGGTTCCGGGCCAGCGCCTGAAGCACGCCATGGCCATCGGCGCCTTCGCCTTCGAAGAGGTCTACACGCTGGCCGGCGAGGGATCGCTGCGCACGCGGCTCTCGCTGCGCCTCGCGTCGTCGTCGAACTCGGTGCCGGTGGTCGGCGGACAGCTCGACCGCTTCGACGTGCGCCGGCTCGCCTCGGAGATCGTCGACCGCAACCTGCGCGCCATCCAGAAGTGGTGCGAGAACCACCCCTAGTCGGCGCCCCCTTCCCGTTCGCGCACCTCGCGCCAGAAGGCGTCCCAGCCGGGCAGGTCCTGGGGGACGGTGCCGATGCCCACGTGGCTCGCCGGCCAGTTGGCGGGCGGCTGCGCCAGCGGACGCTCCGCGGTCTCCACGCCGTACCAGAGCAGGTGCCGGCGGCGCACGAAGAGCCACTCGCCGTCGCGACGCTCGTAGGTGTCGCGGTACTGGATCGCCTGCTCGATCCAGCGCTCGCCGTCCTGGATCTGGCCGCGGCAGTAGACCACGCCGCGGGCGCGGTCCGGGGCGTCGAAGTCGACCACGTGGTTCCCGACGAAGAGGATCGAGACGCCGATGGCGCCCAGGCTCTCGAGGAACGACTCGCGCAGCGCCGCGCGGCCGCGGCGGTCGCGCCCCACGCGCACGTCGGGCACGAACAGGGCCACCAGCGCGTCCAGGTCGCGCGTGTCGACGGCCAGGGCGTAGCGGAAGGCGAGCTGGCGGATCTCGTCGCGGGCGACGACGCGCTCGACGTCGCCCAGGCCGTCGCTCACGGAGCCGGCGCCTTCGCGTTCCACACCTCGGTGTCCGGGTGGAAGGCCTTCCAGGCCAGCCAGTAGGCCTCGGTCACGCGCACGCCCTCGTCGACGTCGTACTGGAAGGTGCCGGTCTCCGAGTCGTAGGCGACGCGCACCTTCTTCCCGCGGATCTCCTCCTCCACCCGGCCGCCCTCGCGGGTGAGGATCGACCCCAGGTAGGCGCGCTTCACCTTGCCGACCTCGACGCCCAGCACCAGCTCCTTGGCGTGGTAGCTCTCGTCGCGGGCCGCGAGCGGAAAGATCGTGCGGTCCTGGACCCAGTAGCTCTGGTAGGGCGACAGCTGGTAGTGGACCTTCTCCGGGAAGGGCGGACGCAGGAACGGCGAGTCGACGTGGCGCGCCACCCAGACGCCGGTGGTCTCCTGCCGGGTGGCGACGCGCTCGAGCCGGGAGCCGGCCAGGGGTCCGGCGATGGCGGCGCCGGTGAACTGGGACCACAGCGACCCGGTCTCGCGGTCGTAGAGGACGAAGCCGTGGTTGTAGACCAGGCCCGACACGCCGAAGTGGAGCTCGCGGTCGCCGACCGAGCGGCGGTAGGCCATGGGCACGCCCGCCAGCGGGTCGTAGGTGGCGACCACCGGGACGCTCCCGATCTCGTCGTTCACGACCTGGTGGTACTCGAGGAAGCGGATCGGGTAGGCGCGCGCCTTGTCGCCCACCTCGACGCCCAGCACCTCGGTGTCGCGGGCGACCCAGGTGGCCTGGCCGATGTGGGAGAACTCGGGCGCGTCGACGCTCTTGATGCCGTCCTTGCCGGGACCGCCGGCCACGAGCAGGGCGCGGTCCACGCGCAGGTCGTCGATGGGGAAGCCGCCGAGGGTCTCCTCGGCGGCGGCGGCGCCGGGCAGCAGCAGCGCGAGCAGGGCGACGGCGGCGGCGAGGCGATGCACGGAGTGATTGTACCGGATGCTAGTCTCGCGCCGTGGGGGGATCCATGACACGACGACGGCTCGCGCTTCCGCTCGCGACGGCGGCGCTCCTGGCCGGCTGCTCCACCACGCAGACCATTCCGCTGGGCGGCTGCGTCTCCGACGAGGTACGCGTCTACGTGGACGGGCGCCTGCTCGAGGAGAACCCGGACCTGCTGGAGCTGGACGCCGAGTCGCCGCACAAGCTCTACTTCAAGCGGCCGGGCCACGAGCCCCAGCTGATCGTGCTCGAGCCCGGCACCGACGCCGACGGCAGGGCCCGGCTCGAGCCCGCCGACGTGTGCGCCGAGCTGGTGCCGGTGGGGCTCGACCGCGAGCTGGTGATCGAAGCCGATGAAGAAGAAGTCGCGCCCTGACCCCCGGCGCCGGCGGGGCCTCGCGCTCGCCGCCGCCCTCGCCTGCCTGCCGGCCTTCGCCGCCGCCGAAGGCTACACGCTGCGCTACGGCCTCGAGCCGGGCCAGACCTGGCACGCGGTCCAGACGGTGTTCCGCGAGACGAGCGTCGGCACCGTGTCGGAGACCCACACCGGCACCGCCCGCTTCCGCTACGACGTGGGTGCGGGCGCGGAGGACGGCGACGTGCGCCTCGACGCGCGCATGGTCTCCCAGGAGACCTCCGCCGGGGCCAGCCCCTTCGACTTCTCGGTGATCCAGTTCATGGCCCAGACCGACCGGCGCGGCGCCACCCGGGGCATGCACTACCGGCTGGGCGACGCCGAGCCGCCGGACCTGCCCGGCGTGGAGAAGGACCCGGTCGCCTTCCGCCAGATGCTGCGCTCGCTGGCGTCGGCATGGATCGAGTCGGTCTACTGGCTGCCCGAGCTGCCCGAGGGACCGATCGAGCTGGGCGAGTCGTTCGCGATCGTCGACGGCGGCGACGTGGGCGGCACCGACCCGGGCGTCACCATGAAGATGGAGACGCGCACGGTCTACACGCTGCGCAAGGTGACGGGACGCCTGGCCGAGTTCGGCATCGAGGTGCGCTCGACGGTCGACGCGGCCACCGCCCAGGCCGGCATCACCTCGAACCGGTCGGGAAACGGCGAGGCCGTCTTCGACCTGGAGGCGGGCATGTGGACGCGCCAGGAGGTCCGCGCCGAGCACCGCGCCGCGTTGCGCGGAGCGGAGACCGGCGACGACCAGGCCACCGCCCGCACCACCACCACCTTCGAGATGCGCCTGGGCGATCCGCCGGCCGCCGAGACCCCCACGGACCACCGCGGGCTCTAGCGAATGTCTCCCTAGGCCTGGGCCTCGGAGGCGCTCTCCGGCGCGACCAGCGGCAGCTCGATCACGAAGGCGGTGCCGCGCTCCGGGGCCGACTCCACGTGGATGCGCCCGCCGTGGCGCTCGATGATGCCGTGGGAGAGGGACAGGCCGAGCCCGGTGCCGACGCCCACCGGCTTGGTCGTGAAGAAGGGGTCGAAGATGCGCCGCTGAACGTCCTCGGAGATGCCGGGCCCGTCGTCGTGGAACTCGAGCCGCACGCCGTCGCCGATGGGTCGGGTGCGGATGGTGATGCGGCCCCGGTCCTCGATGGCGTCGCAGGCGTTGGTCAGCAGGTTCAGGAACACCTGGTTCAGCTGGCCCGGGTAGCAGCGCACCCGCGGCAGATCGCCGTAGTCGCGTTCCACGGCGATGCTGTTCTTGAAGCGCGGCTCCATCAGCGCCAGCGTGCGATCGATCTCCTCGTGCAGGTCCGCGTCCTGGAGCTCCGCGCTGTCCATGCGCGAGAAGGTGCGCAGGTCCTGCACGATCTTCTTCACCCGCTCGGTTCCCTCGCGGCTGCGCACCAGCAGCTTGGTGATCGCCTCGCGCGGCTTCGCCGGGTCGCCGCCCTCGCGCTGCGCCTGCTCGAGCTTCACGATGTACTCGTCGATCAGCTGGAGATTCGCGTGCACGAAGCCGATGGGGTTGTTCAGCTCGTGGGCCACTCCCGCCACCATCTGGCCCAGCGACTTCATCTTGTCGGCCTGCACCAGCTGGGCCTGGGTGTCGCGCAGCTCCTCGGTGCGCTCCTCGACCCGTGCCTCCAGCGTCTCGTTCAGCTTGGCGATCTCGTCGAAGGCCTTGGCGTTCTCGATGGCGATGGAGCTCTGGTTGGCCAGCGTGCGCAGCAGCGTCCGGTCGTCGACCACCAGCCGGTCGCCGGACAGCTTGCGGCCCACCGCGATCACGCCCAGCAGGTCGACGCCGTAGAGGATGGGCACCAGCAGCTCGACCTCGAGCGTGTCGAACACGTCGCGGCAGGCCTCGCGGCTCTCCAGGTCCGGCTCGTCGTCGAAGTCGACGCGAGACAGGTCCTCGCGGCGCATCCAGAGCTGCTTCCAGATCGGGTGCTCCGACGGGACCTCCAGGGCCAGCGCGTCCTCGTCCCACTCGCCGCGGCTGGCCATCGGGCGCAGGCTCTTGCCGTCGTCGTCGACCATCATCACCATCGCCCGGTCGACGCCCATGGTGTCGGTCAGCGCCACCAGGATGCGGTCGGCGATCTCGGACAGCGAGAGCATGGACACCATCGCCTCGGAGATCTCGCGCACCGCCACCCGGTAGGTCTCGCGGTCGCGATCGAAGAAGCGGTCCACCAGCTCCTGGAGGCGGTTGCGCAGCGGGTTGAACACCAGGATCGCCACGAACAGGAACGACACCTGGAACCAGCGGAAGCTGATGTTCAGCCGCGACACCGCCGCGTCGGCGAAGGTGATGAGGAAGGCGAAGACGCCGGTGATGGCCAGCGTGGCGGCGCCGTAGGCGGCCGACGACTTGGCCACGTTGCGGATCTCGAACAGCTGCCGCCGGACGATGCCGTAGCCCACCGCCACCGGGAAGATGAAGGTCCAGAGCAGCGCCATGTAGTAGGGGAAGGGCGTGCGCAGCAGCCACTCGGCCATGAAGATACAGAGGATCGGGACGAAGCTGACGGCCGCGGCGGCGAACATCAGGTCGGCGCGGTCGCGCAGCGGACCCTCGCCGTGCTTCGCGCGCTCGATGGCGACGATGCCCAGCGACACCAGGAACAGCACGCTGGTGTAGCCGTAGGCCAGGGTGATGCCGAGGCCGGCGGGCAGGCCCATGGCCCGGTCGGTGGCGGAGAGGAAGACCAGCAGCGCTGCCAGCCCGTAGGGCAGCCACTGCACGCGGCGGCGCCGCACCACCCAGTCGGGCTCGATCGGATAGGTGGTGAAGAGGTGGAAGGTGGTCGCGCCGATCAGCGGGGCGTTGGCCGCCATCAGCGGCCAGCCCCAGGGAATGAAGTCGGTCTGGAGGGTGGTGGCGAGCTGTACGGCCATGGTGCAGCAGAACAGCAGCAGTGCGCGGGCCTCGGTGCGGTCGGGCTTGAACCACCAGACGACGCCGCCGGTCGCCAGGTAGATGGCCGCCACCAGCACCAGCAGCGCGTGCACCAGCGTGATCGAGGGCGTGAGCGCCCAGTCGATCGGCACCGGCTCGAGGTCGACCGAGAAGCGCGATCCGTCCCGACGCTCGAAGGTGTAGGTGTTGGCGACCCCCTCGGCGAGCGGAACGCCGCCGCGCACCGCCTCGAAGTAGGGGCGCTCGTCCACCGAGACGATCTGGTCGCCGGTCTCGATGCCGCTGGCCAGCGCCGACGGCGCCACCCGATCCACGATCGCGGTCCCGCCGATCCGGGTGTCGGTGAACGGGTGGTACGGGTGTTCCGCGGGAGCGCGCAGCGTACCCAGGGACAGCACGATGGCGAGCAGCGCCCAGCAGACGAAGGCGAGCGCGACGGCCCGCCGCAGCAAGAGCGCGGTGGACGGGTTCATGGAACTCCCGGCACCCCCCAGACCCTAGGGTCGGGAGCCGGGTTCCGTCAAACCTTCCCTGGGTCGGGGATCCGGCTCAGCGGGCGCGGGCGGCGGAGGCGACCGGCGTCCGGTCGGCTGCGTTCGGCGCCTCGGCCTGCACGCTCACGCCGCTGCCGGAGAGCGCGAGCATCACCAGGACGGTCAGCCAGCCTGCGGCGCTCGTGAGCCTCTGCTTCGTCATGGCGGCCTCCGTGGTACCCTCGTGGTGACATCGTCCTGATCGGCCCATGGGGGTGGGTACTTGACGACGATCCCGGTCACGCAGCCCGGCTCGGGTCGCACCTCCGGCGAAGCTGCCGGACGCCTGCCCCTGCACTGCGCGCCCGCTGCCAGCGCGACGCGCGACGGGTGCCGCGCGTGAAGCTCGTCGTCTTCGAGCGACGCCTGGCGCCGGATCCGCGCAGCGATCCCCACTCGATGGGCGCGGCGGCGCTCGGCTTCGAGACCCTGGAGGCGGTCACCCAGGGCCAGCGCCGGCTGGGAGCCTGGGTCGAGGCCGGCGCCCACGCGGACACCGTCGTCGACCTGAACCGGGCGCTCGCCGTGAAGCTGGCCGGCGACGACGCCGGTGCGCCGGAGGCCGAGGCCGACTCGCTGCTTCCCGCCGACATGGGCCCTTTCCTGCGACGCCTGCCCGACTCGCTGCGCGCCGCCCGCAGCGCGCTCGACTTCGTCGCCGACGCCCTCGACCGCTACGACGCGCCCGACCTGGAGTCGGCCGGCGTGGCCCTGCCGCGGCGCGCCGTGCGAATGGCCGCGCCCGTCCGACGGCCGGGCAAGCTGATCGGACGGTCGCGCGACGCGGACGGCGGCGACCCGGCGCTGTTCCTGATCGCTCCCTCCGCCGTGAGCGGACCCGAGGACGACGTCGCGCTGCTCGACGGCGTACCGCTGTCGTTCCGGCCGGAGATCGCCGCGATCGTGGGACGCCGCGCGCGCCGGCTGGCGCCCGAGGACGCGCTGGCCTGCGTGGCCGGCTACTGCGCCGCCCTCACCTTCCGCGCCGAGGGTCCGGACGCGCCCGCCGGAACCGTCGGCCACTCGGGCGACGGCTTCGTGCCGCTGGGTCCGGCGCTGGTGAGCGTCGACGACGCGCCGGATCCCCACGACCTGCGCCTCGAGCTGCGCCTGTCGGGACGCCGGCTCGAGACGATCCACACCAAGGAGCTGGCGTGGCCGCTGCACGAGCTGGTGTCCCGCGCGTCCCAGTGGATGACCCTCGAGCCCGGCGACGTCGTGCTGTCGGGTGCGCCGCCCGCCACCGGCGAGCTGCCGACGCTGCGCGACGGCGACGTCGTGGAGGTGGAGGCCGAGCGCCTGGGACGGCTCGCCGTCTACCTGCGCGCGCCCTACGAGACCGGCGTGTAGCGGATCAGCAGGCGGCTGCCGTCGTGGTAGCCGCTGCGCATCTTGTCGCGCCAGTCGGCGATCTCGTCCGGGTACTTCTTGTCGTACAGCGCGAGCAGCTCCTCGAGGAGCGCGTCGTCCTTCACGATCTCGGCCCGGGCGTCGAAGCTCGGCGCCTTGCGGAAGGCCTCGTTGCGGCCGACCAGCTGCTTCCAGCGCCCGTGGTCGCCCACCCAGACGCGCGCCCGGTCGAGGCCCTGGCCCAGGGCCCGCGCCTTCCAGGTGGTGGCGGCCGTGATCAGCACCACGCCGTCGCCGAAGGGACCGAACCAGACCTCGCCGTGGCAGGTGCTCTCGCTGCCGTCCGACTTGAGCGGCGACACGTAGACGAAGCCGCTCGTGTCGATGGCCTCGGCGAGGTCGGTCGACGCGGGCTTCGCCTCGTGGGCGTCGGCCAGCGCGTGGGCGGCGGGCCAGAGCAGCGCTCCTCCGGCGACCCCACCCGCGATCGTCAGGAACGCTCTTCGATCGATCATCAGATGCCCGACCCCTGCTCTTCCTCGCCCACGTGGATGCCGCACTCCCGGGTCTCGGGCTGCTCCCACCACCAGCGTCCGGCGCGCGAGTCCTCGCCCGGGCGGATCGCGCGGGAGCAGGGCTCGCAGCCCACCGAAGGATAGCCCTCGGCGTGCAGGCGGTTGATCGGGACGCCCTGGGCCTGCACGTAGCTGAGCACCTCCTCGCGGGTCCAGTCGGCCAGCGGGTTCACCTTCACGATGCCGCCGTGGATGTAGTCGATCTCCACCTTCGGCGTGTCGGCGCGCGTGATGTTCTGGTCGCGGCGCAGGCCCGACACCCAGGCGTCCAGGCCGGACAGGTAGGCGTTCAGCGGCTCCACCTTGCGCAGCTTGCAGCAGAGCTGGCGGTTCTCGATGGACTCGTAGAAGAGGTTCATGCCCTTCTCGCGCACCATGGCCTGCACCTTGCGCGCGTCGGGCAGCAGCACCTCGACCTCCTTGTCGTAGCGGTCGCGCACGCGGTCGATCAGGTCGTAGGTCGCCTGGGGCAGCCGGCCCGTGTCGAGCACGAACACCCGCGAGCGCGGATCGATGCGGTGCATCATGTCGATCAGCGTCATGCCCTCGGGCGCTCCGAAGGAGCAGGAGAGGGCGATGCCGGGATGAAAATTCTTGATTGCCCAAGTAAGAATTTCCTGAGGCCCCAGCTCCTCGGCCTCACCGGACTCGATGAACAGCAACACCTTGGGATCAATAGGCTTCTTGGCGGATCCGGTCATGGCTGGAACCCTCTGATCGGTTAGACGGTACCCGAGCCTGAGAGTTACGCCAAAGAATCTTGATCTACTGACCGCAGTTTTTGCTCCATGCTCGTCGGGCGGTCGCGGCGGTCGTCGATCTTGATCACCGTGCCCACGCGCACCGCACCGGCCTCGAACACCGCCTCCTGCATGCGTCGCACCAGCGCGAAGATCTCGTCCAGGTCGCCTTCCAGGGTCGTGAACATCGGATCGAGGCGGACGCGCACCCGGCTCTGCTCGCGGGCCACCCGGAGCGCGGCGGCGACGTAGCGGGAGACGGACGTGCCCTCGCCCACGGGCGAGATGCTGACGGCGGCGATGGCCATGGGGCGGTCTCCTCCTAGTCGGTGTCGCGGCGGCGCACCGCGGACGGATCGCGCACGCGGGCGGCGAGGTCGGCGACGCGTTCGCGCGCGGTCGGGTGCACCAGGCCCGGCGAGAGCGCGGCCAGCGGCTCCAGCACGAACGGGCGCTCGAGCATGCGCGGGTGCGGGACACGCAGCTCCGGCGTGTCGAGCCGGCGGTCGCCGAACAGCAGCAGGTCGAGGTCGAGTTCGCGCGCCTCGTTGCGCACGCCCGTGCGCCGGCGTCCGGCGTCGCGCTCGATCTCGAGCAGTCGTGCGAGCAGCGCTTCCGGCGCGAGCGTGGTGTCGAGACGCAGCGCCGCGTTCAGGTACGGCCCCTGCTCGCCCGGACCCACCGGGTCGGTCTCGTAGACCGGCGACACCACCACGTCGCGCACGCCGCGGGTGGCGCGCAGCGCGGCGACGGCGCCGGCCAGCGCCCCTTCCCGGAAGCCCAGGTTCGACCCCAGGCCCACGAAGGCGCGCTCCTCGGGCGTGGCGGGACGCGGGTCGTCGCGCAGCAGGTGGCGCAGCGCGCCGTCGAAGACCCCGGCCGCCTCCCACTGGAGGAAGTGGCCGGCGTCGGGCACCCGCAGCGGTCCCACGTGGTTCGGGAAGACGCGCGCCGCCATGGCGTCGAAGTCCGGATGGATGACGTGGTCCGCCGCGCCGAACAGCACCAGGGTGGGCGTCGGGTTCCTGCGGATCAGCGCCGGCTCGCTGCGCGCGTCCTCGCGGAAGGCGGCCTCGTAGATGCGGAACGTGGCGCGCAGCGTGGCGGCGTCGGCGAAGGGCTCGGTCATGAAGTCGACGGCCTCACGGGTGAAGCCGCCGGGACGGCCCCAGAAGCGCGAGGTGTAGAAGGTGGCGACGTAGCGGCGGCGCTCCTCGGGCGTGCGCAGCTCGGCGGCCAGGGCGTCGGCGTCGGTGCCCTGACGCAGGAAGTAGTCGCCCGCCTCCACGGGCGGACGCGTCGCGAGCCCGTCCATCTCTCCCTTCAGGTAGGGGAGCGGGCAGTTGAACAGCGCCATGCGCTCGACGAAGCCGGGGAAACGCAGCGACAGGTCCTGGGCGACGGCGCCGCCGGCGTCGCCTCCCGCCACCAGGACGCGCTCGTGGCCCAGGTGCCCGCGCACCAGCGCGTAGAGGTCGCGGCTGTGGACCGGCGTGTCGGCCACGCCGCCCGGACCGGCCTCGCTCTCGCCGAAGCCGCGCAGGTCGGGTGCGATCACCTCGAAGCCGGCGTCGGCCAGCGACGCCACGTTGCGCCACCAGATGCGCTTCGTCTCGGGCCAGCCGTGCAGCAGCAGCAGGGGCCGGCCGCCGCGGCCCTCGTGGACGTAGGCCTGGGCGAAGCCGCGCGGGTCGGCGCGCCGGGTGGCGAAGCGGTCGGCGCGGGTGTCGTCGGCGCTCACGCCCGGAACCTTACCGCTACACTCCCGCTCCGTGTCGACGATCGGTTCCGAGCCCCCCCTGCTGGTGACCGACGTTCCCGGCCCGCGCTCGCGCGAGCTCGCCGAGCGGCTGCGAGCCGTCGAGAGCCAGAACGTCACCTGTCTCGATCCCGTGCCCATCTTCTGGGAACGCGCTCGCGGGGCGAACGTGTGGGACGTGGACGGCAACCGCTACG
This sequence comes from Myxococcota bacterium, assembly GCA_050618055.1. Classification (GTDB taxonomy): domain Bacteria; phylum Myxococcota_A; class UBA9160; order UBA9160; family SMWR01; genus CALDCK01. The sequence continues at coordinate 12,635 of JBNLVK010000022.1, read as the reverse complement.
TCGACCTGTCCGCCGCCTTCGGCGTGGCGAACGTGGGCCACGCCCACCCGCGCGTGGCCGACGCGGTGGCCGAGCAGGCCGAGCGGCTGCTGCACGGCATGGGCGACGTGTACCCGTCCGAGCCGAAGGTGCTGCTGCTCGAAGCGCTGGAGCGACGCTACCCGGGCGACGTGCCCGTGAAGGGCGTGCTCGGTTCGTCGGGCTCCGACGCGGTGGAGACCGCACTGAAGACGGCGGCCATCGCCACCGGCCGGGCCGGCGTGGTGGCCTTCGAGGGCGCCTACCACGGCGTGTCGCTGGGCGCGCTCGACGCCACCTGGCGGCCGATGTTCCGCGAGGCCTTCGGCGCCAGGCTGCCCGGCGCCACGAGCTTCGCCCGCTTCGGCGACGCCGCCGACGTGGTGCGGGCCGCCGCCGAGTGCCGCGAGCCGGTGGGCGCGGTGCTGGTCGAGCCGATCCAGGGTCGCGGCGGCGAACGCATTCCGCCCGACGGATTCCTGCGCGACCTGCGCCGCGTGTGCGACGAGGAGGGCTTCCTGCTCGTGGCCGACGAGGTCTACACCGGCTTCGGCCGCACCGGACGCTGGTTCGCCTGCGAGCACGAGGACGTGGTGCCCGACCTGCTGTGCGTGGGCAAGGGCCTGGCGTCGGGCATGCCCATCTCGGCCTGCGTCGGCCGCACGCCCCTGATGGACGCCTGGCCCGTCTCCCACGGAGAGGCCATCCACACCCAGACCTTCCTGGGGCACCCGCCGGGCTGCGCCGCCGCGCTGGCTTCGCTGGCGGTCCTCGAGGAGGAGCGGCTGGTCGAGCGCTCGGCGCAGGTGGGCGCCCGCGCCCTCGAGCACCTGCGCGACGCCACCAGGGACCACTCGGACATCCGCGACGTGCGCGGGCGCGGGCTGCTGATCGGCGTCGAGCTGGAGAGCTCGCTCGACGCGGCGCGCGCCTGCGAGCGCGCGCTCCTGCGCGGAGTGATCGCGCTGCGCTCGGGCGACTCGGGCGCCGTCGTCGGCGTGCACCCGCCCCTCGACGTCGACGAGGACCAGCTGCGCGCCGCCCTGGACGTGCTGGTGGAGGCGCTCCGGTGAGCGGTGACGCAGGACGCGCCGAGATCGAGGCGGAGCTGCTGGCCTGGATGGCCGAGCCGGAGGACGCACCCGACGACGAGCGCTTCGACCGCCTGGCCCGCGCCCTGTTCGCCTTCCAGTTCGAGCACTGCGCGGCCTACGGTCGCTTCTGCCGGGGCCGCGGCGTCACGCCGTCGAGCCTGCGCGCCTGGCACGAGATCCCGACCGTTCCCACCGGCGCCTTCAAGGAGCTGGTGCTGACGAGCTTTCCGCCGGAGCGCACGGTGAAGGTCTTCCGCACCAGCGGCACCTCGACCCGCTCGCGCGGTGCGCTCCACCTGGACACACTGGCGCTCTACGAGGCGTCGCTGCTGCCGAGCTTCCGCCGCCACCTGCTGCCGGACCTGCCGCGCGGCGCGCGCGCACGCCTGGTGGTGATGACGCCTTCTCCGCAGGAGGTCCCCGACTCGTCGCTGTCCCACATGTTCGGCGTGGCGCTTCGCGAGCTGGGCGACGCGGGCAGCCGCTTCACGGTGCGCGGCGACGCCCTCGACGTCCCCGCCACGCTGGCCGCCCTGGACCACGAGGGGCCGGTGCTGCTGTGCGGCACGGCCTTCGCGTTCGTCCACCTGCTCGACGCGCTGGCGGCCGAGGGACGCACCCTCGCGCTCTCGCCGCGGACGCGCCTGATGGAGACCGGCGGCTTCAAGGGGCGCGCCCGCGAGCGATCGCGCGAGACGCTGCACGCCGAGATCGAAGAGCGGCTGGGCGTGCCGCCGGAGCGCGTCGTGAACCAGTACGGCATGACCGAGCTGGCGAGCCAGTTCCACGACTCGGTGCTCTCGCGCCCGGGCGCCCCGCGCCACAAGGTGGGACCGCCCTGGGCGCGCGTGCGGCGGGTCCACCCGCAGAGCGGCGAGGCGGTGGCCGGCGACGAGATCGGCGTGATCCAGGTGTTCGACCTGGCCAACACCGGCAGCGTGCTGGCCGTGCAGACCGCCGACCTGGGTCGCGCCGTGGGCCCGGGCTTCGAGGTGCTGGGACGCGAGCCCGGTGCCGAGGAGCGCGGCTGCTCGATCGCCGCCGACGAGCTGCTGGGAACCGGCGGAGTCGGGCGATGAGGTCGGAGGAGGTGGCGGCGCGCATCTCCGCGCTGCGCGACGCCGGACGCGCGCTGCGCCGGCGCCCCTTCGCCGAAACCCTGGACGCGCTGTGCGGCGTGCTCGACGCCTGGAGCGACGCCCGCTCGCCTTGGCGCGAGGAGCTGTGCGCGGCGCTGCCCGACGCCACCGGCTTCACCCCCGCGACCGTGCGCGAGGGCCTGTCACGCGCGCTCGCCCACTGGAACGGCGAGGCGCTGCGCCGGCTGGTCGCGACCGAGCTGGGCCCCGCGCCGGAGCGGGCCCGCGGCTTCGACTGCACCGCCGTGCTGCTGGCCGGGTCGATCCCCATGCCGAGCCTGCTGTCGCTGCTCGCCCCCCTGGTGGTGCGCTCGCCGGTGTTCGCCAAGTGCGCGTCGCGCGATCCGGTGACGGCCCCGCTGGTGGCCCGCTCGATCGCCGCGGCCGACGCCGGGCTCGGCGCGTGCATCCACACCGCGCGCTTCCGCGGCGGCGACGCCGACGCCGTGGACGCGCTGCTGCGCGCCGACTGCGTGGTCGCCACGGGGTCCGACGCGACGGTCGACGACGTGGCCGCGCGCGTCGCGTCCGGCACCCGGCTGGTGCGCCACGGCCATCGCCTGTCGCTGGCCGCCGTGGGCGAGGCGGCGACCCGGGGCGAGGCGCTGGCCGCGCTGGCCGCCGACCTGGCGCTCGACGTCGCCCTGTGGGACCAGCTGGGCTGCCTGTCGCCCGTCGCGGTGCTGGTGGCCGGCGGGCCGGCGGGCTGCGATCGGGTGGCGGAAGCCCTGGCCGCCGCGCTCGAGGCCGCCGAGAAGCGCTGGCCGCGGGGACGGGTCGAGCCCGCCGACGCGGCGCTCTTCGCAAACGAGGCGGCCCTGGCCGAGCTGCGCGGCGCCGGCGTCTTCAGCGGCCGGGACCGGGCCTGGACGGTCGTGCGCGAGGCGGACGCCACGCCGCGCCCGGCTCCCCTCCACCGCTTCCTGCGCGTGCTGCCGGTCGCCGACGAGCAGGGCCTGCTGCGGGCGATCGATCCGTGGTGCGCGCACCTCGCCGCGGTGGCGATCGCCGGCTTCGGCACCGGCCGGCCCGCCCTGGCCGACGCGCTGCTCCGCCGCGGCGCGTCACGCGTGTGCGCCCCGGGCGAGCTCCAGGCGCCGCCCCTCGACTGGCGCAACGACGGCCACGGCGTGGTCGCCTCGCTCGTGCGACGCGCGGAAGAGTAGACTTCGGGCGTGCGGATCCATCTGGTCACGCCGCGGAACCCGCCGTCCTTCTGGACGTACGACGGCATCCTGCCGACGCTCGAGAAGGGCTGCATCTTCCCCAACCTGTCCATGCCGACGGTCGCGGGGCTGACCGGCGGCGAGCACGAGGTGACGCTCTGCGACGAGAACGTCGAGGAGGTCGACTTCGACGTCGAGGCCGACGTCGTGGGCGTCACCGGCTACATCATCCACAAGCAGCGCATCCTGGAGATCGCCCGCGAGTTCCGGCGGCGCGGGCGCTTCGTGGTGGTCGGCGGACCGTTCGCGACCCTGTGCCCCCAGGAGCTCGACGGACACTGCGACGTCCTCTTCCAGGGTGAGGCCGAGGAGACCTGGCCGCGCTTCCTGGCCGACTTCGCCGCCGGGAGCTGGCAGAAGCGCTACGCGCCCGAGGAGCTTCCCGACCTCTCCGCGTCGCCGATGCCGCGCTTCGACCTGCTCGACGTGGGCCGCTACCACGCGCTCACCATCCAGTTCGCGCGCGGCTGTCCGTTCACCTGCGAGTTCTGCGACATCATCGTCATGTACGGGCGGCGCCCGCGCGCGAAGACCGTGGCCCAGGTGATGGACGAGGTCCGCGAGTGCCACCGGCTGGGCGCCGAGCAGGTGTTCGTGGTCGACGACAACTTCATCGGCAACAAGAAGCTGGCGAAGGAGCTGCTGCAGGCGCTGGCGGACTGGGGCGCCGCGAACGGCTACCCCATCGACTTCAACACCGAGGTGTCGCTGAACGTGGCGCAGGACGAGGAGCTGCTCGCCCTGCTGCGCGCCGCCAACTTCACCACCGTCTTCATCGGCATCGAGAGCCCGCGGGTCGACTCGCTGCTCGAGACGAAGAAGAACCAGAACGCGCGCGGGGACCTGGTGGAGAGCGTGCGGCGGGTGCAGTCCTACGGCATCCAGGTGCAGGCCGGCATGATCGTGGGTTTCGACGCCGACGACGCCTCCATCTTCGAGGAGCAGCTCCACTTCATCCAGGAGGCGCGCATCCCGGTGTCCATGACCGGCATGCTCCAGGCGATGCCCGAAACGCCGCTGCACGCGCGGGTCCGCAAGGAGGGCCGGCTGCTGGGCGACGCCACCGGCGACCAGTTCGTGTTCTCCAACATCGAGCCGGCGGGCATGACGCGACTGGAGCTGTACCGGGGCTACCGCTGGCTCGTCGGCCAGCTCTACGACTTCGCGAACTACCGGAAGCGCACGCTGGACTTCCTGATGTCGCGGGGCCGGCAGGTCCACGGCGGACGCAACATCCGCCGACGCGACGCACGACGCTTCGTGCGGGTGATGCGCGACACCCTGGTGACCGGCGGACTGCGCCGGGCCGGCTTCACCCTGTCGCTGCTCGCCACGACCCTGCTGCGCCGGCCGGCCGTGTTCAAGGAGGCGGTCTCCTTCGCGATCGTCCACCGCGCCTTCCACGAGTACATGGGGGACCTGGCCGGCCAGCTCGACCGGGCGATCGCCGAGCTGGAGGGCGAAGGAGTATCATGAGCCAATCCATGCGCATCGCCATCCTCTCCCGGGGTCCGAGGCTCTACAGCACCCGGCGCCTCAAGGAGGCGGCCGAGGCCCGCGGGCACGACGCCCGGGTCCTGAACCCGCTGTCGTGCTCGATCGAGGTGGCCCACCGCTCGCCGCGGCTCTACTACAAGAACAAGAAGCTCTCGTCCTACGACGCGGTGATCCCCCGCATCGGCGCGTCGATCACCTTCTTCGGCACCGCCGTGCTGCGCCAGTTCGAGCAGATGGGCACGTTCTGCGTGAACCCCTCCCACGCCATCTCGGTCTCGCGCGACAAGCTGCGCGCCCTCCAGGTGCTGAGCCGCCACAACATCGGCATCCCCACCACCCTCTTCGTGCGCCACGTCTCCGAGATCCTGCCGGGCATCGAGCGCATGGGCGGTCCGCCGGTGGTGGTCAAGCTGCTCGAGGGCACCCAGGGCATCGGCGTGATCCTGGCCGACTCGACCAAGGTGGCCGAGGCCATCATCGAGACCCTGGCCGGCCCGGCGAAGATGAGCGTGCTGCTCCAGCAGTTCGTGTCGGAGAGCAAGGGTCGCGACATCCGCGCCCTGGTGGTGGGCAACCGCGTCGTGGCGGCGATGCGGCGCACCGCCTCGGGCGACGACTTCCGCAGCAACCTCCACCGCGGCGGATCCGCCGAGATCATCAAGCTCGACAAGGAGTACGAGCGCACCGCGGTGCACGCGGCGCAGATCCTGGGCCTGCGCGTGGCGGGCGTCGACCTGCTCGAGGGCAGGCACGGGCCCATCCTGATGGAGGTGAACTCGTCGCCCGGACTCGAGGGCATCGAGACGTCCACCGGCGTCGACGTCGCCGGCGAGATCGTCACCCTCATCGAGGAGCAGGTGCTCTTCCCCGAGATCGACATCCGCCAGCGCCTCACGCTGGAGAGCGGCTACGGGGTGATGGAGATCCCGGTCGCCCCGAGCTCGGAGCTGTGCGGCAAGACCATCAAGAGCAGCCAGCTGCGTGAGCGGGACGTGCTCGTGCTGACCATCCAGCGCGGCAGCATCACCATTCCGAACCCGCGCGTCGACCGCGAGATCATGGCCGGCGACGTGCTGCTCTGCTTCGGCAAGAACCTCACCCTGAAGGGCCTGGCGCCGCCGCGTCCCCGCAAGAAGAAAAAGAAGAAGAAGGGCGAGTCGGCGAAGGAATGAGCGAACATCGAGAGCCGATCGTCATCGGCTGGACCGAGTTCGTCGACCTTCCCGAGTGGGGCGTGAAGCGGCTCCGCGCCAAGGTCGACACGGGGGCTCGCACGAGCGCGCTGCACGTGGAGAACATCGAGGAGCTGCCGCGCGGCTTCGTGAGCTTCGACGTGGTGCTGCACCGCAAGAAGCGCGACCGCAGGATCCGCATCCGCGCGAAGGTCTCGCGGCGCGGGCGCGTGCGGTCGAGCACGGGCCACCTGACCACGCGCCTGTTCGTCGAGACGACGCTGCGGCTCGGCCCGGTGGAGAAGCGCGTCGAGGTCAGCCTGGTGGATCGCGAGAAGATGATCCACCGCATGCTGCTGGGGCGCGCGGCCATCTCGGGTCCCTTCCTGGTCGACGTCGACCGGCGCATGGCGACGCGCGCGCGGAAGAAGAAGGCCCGCAAGAAGAAGGTCCGCAAGAAGGTGAAGGCGTGAGCGGAAGGGCCATCGAGATCGCCGGACACGCCGTTGCGCCCGGCACCCGCAGGCGGCTGGAGATTCCGATCGGTCGCCGGGTGACGGGCGCCGAGGTCGCCCTGCCCGTCGAGGTGGTGAACGGCCGGCACGACGGTCCGCGCCTGTTCGTGTGCGCCGCCGTCCACGGCGACGAGATCAACGGCGTCGAGATCATCCGACGCGTGCTGCGACGCCGCCTCGACCGGCGGCTGCGCGGCGCGCTGATCGCGGTGCCCGTGGTCAACCTGTTCGGCTTCGTCGGACTCTCGCGCTACCTGCCCGACCGCCGCGACCTGAACCGCTCGTTCCCCGGCTCGGCCTCCGGCTCGCTGGCCGGTCGCCTCGCCCACACCTTCGTCGAGGAGGTGGTCGGGAACTCCACCCACGGAATCGACCTGCACACCGGCGCCGTCCACCGCTCGAACCTGCCGCAGATCCGCGCCTGCCTGGACGACGAGGAGACCCGGCGCCTGGCCCACGCCTTCGGCGTGCCGGTGCTGATCGACGCCACCACCCGCGACGGCTCGCTGCGCCAGGAGGTGTACGAGCGGCGCATGCCCATGCTGCTCTACGAAGGCGGCGAGGCGCTGCGCTTCGACGAGAACGCCATCCGGGCCGGCGTGCGCGGCGTGATCTCGGTGATGCGGGCGCTCGACATGCTGCCCGAGTCGAAGCAGCCCGCGACCCGCGCCGCTCCCTTCATCGCCCGCGGCAGCCACTGGCTGCGCGCACCGGAGGCGGGCATCCTGCGCGCCCGCGTCGCCCTGGGCGCCGCCGTGAAGCCCGGTCAGCGCATCGGCGTGATCGCCGACCCGCTGGGAGCCTCCGAGATTCCCGTCACCGCCAGGCAGCCGGGGATCGTGATCGGGCGCAGCGAGCTGCCGCTGGTCAACGAAGGCGACGCGCTCTTCCACGTGGCCACCTTCGACCGGCTGGCCGAGGTCCAGGCGTCGGTGGGCGAGTTCGAGGACGAGCTCAGCGGCTAGAGCCAGCCCAGGCGGCGGAACAGCAGCACCTCTCCGACGGTCAGGAGCGCCAGCGCCCCGCACACGGCGACGAACGCCCCGCCGCTGTCCACGCCGGGCATGCCCCCGACGTTGATGCCGAGCAGCCCGGTCAGGAAGCTCAGCGGCAGGAAGATGCCGGCGACGATCGACAGCGCATACATGCGCTGGTTCAGCTGCTCGGCCAGCCGGCTGGCGATCGCCTCCTGCGTCACCGCGGCGCGCTCGCGCGCGGCCTCGAGGTCCTCGACGTAGCGGGTGGTCCGGTCGTGCACCTCGCGCAGCTTCTGCCGCTCGGCGTCGCCGAGCCAGGCGAGCCGCTCCGTCGTGAGCCGCGCCAGGGCGTCGCGCTGGGGCGACAGGTAGCGGCGCAGCACGATCGCCTGCCGCCGCAGGTCGACCAGGTCGCCGCGCAGCTCGGGCGTCACGTCGCTCGTGTCCCGCTCCTCGATCTGGTCGAGCCGCTCGTCCAGGTCGCCGAGGATGCCGGCCATGCGCTCGACCAGGTGGTCGCCCAGGTCGGCCACGAACTCGCCGACGTTGCGCGGTCCGCGGCCGGCCGCCACGCGATCGCGCAGGTCCTGGAGCGCGAGCAGGCGCCGGCGCCGCACCGTCACCACGCGGCGCGCGTCCACCCACAGGCGCACGGCGACCATGTCCTCCGGGTCGGCGCCCGGGTTGAGGTTCACCCCGCGCAGGATCAGCAGCAGGCCCTCCCCCACCGCGTTGGCGCGCGGCCGGGTCTCCTCGGCGAGCAGCGCCTCGGCCTCCAGCTCCGACAGGCCGCTGCGCTCGGTCACCCAGCGCCGTACGTCCTCGCCACCCCGCTCCAGGTGGATCCAGCGGAAGCCCGCCTGCGGGGTCCCGTCCAGCTCGTCCCAGCCGATCTCGCGGCCCCTGCCGCCGGCGTCGACGTCGTAGGCCCAGATGAGCCCCTCTCGCTCACTCATGCTCGTGGCGACCTCCTCGCCGGAGGTTCTCGGCCACTTCCGGCTGCATGCTCTTGATGTGCAGGTCCCGCTGCGGGAACGGGATCTCGATGCCGGCCTTCTCGAGCGCGTCGTAGACCTTCGAGGCGACGTCGCTCGCCAGCGCCAGGTAGGCCTGGTAGTCGCGCGCCCAGAAGCGCAGCTCGAAGTCGAGGGAGCTGTCGCCGAAGCCGCGGAACAGCACCTGCGGCCTGGGCGTGTCGAGCATGCGGTCCTCCGCTTCCAGGACCTGCTGGAGCACCGGGATCACATCGGCCGGCCGGTTGCCGTAGGCGACCCCGACGGGCACCTCGACCCGGCGGTGGCGGTCCGACAGCGTCCAGTTGATCAGCTGCCCGGACAGCAGGTCGCCGTTCGGCACGACCACCTCGGCGCCCTGGAACGTGACCACCGTGCTCGCCCGGATGCCGATCTGCTTCACGTCGCCGATCAGCCCCCCGATCTCGATGGTGTCGCCCACCTGGATCGGACGCTCGTAGAGCAGCAGCAGGCCGGACACGAAGTTGTTGACCACGTTCTGGAGGCCGAAGCCGATGCCGACGCCGAGCGCACCGGCCAGCAGCGCGAACTTGCCGAGGTCGATGCCCGCCGCGCCCACCGCCAGGAAGAAGCCGCCCAGCACCAGGGCGTAGTGGAGGGTGGTGGAGATGGCGTTGCCCACGCCGCGCTGGAGGGTGACGCGGGGATACACGTCCTCTTCCAGCAGACCCCGGATCGCCCGCGACGCCGCGAACGCGAGGAAGACGGTGAGCGGGAAGGCCAGCACGCTGGCGAGCGAGAGGGAGAGCGCGCCGATCTCCCAGGAGGTGAACAGCACCGCGTCGACGGCGCCGACCACCACGTCGCGCACCGCGAAGCCTTCCAGGGAGGCCAGCGCCCACAACAGGGCCGCCGCGCCTCCGATGGCGCGCCGGCTCCACAGCGCGAGCCCGTCGGCGTGGTTGGCGACGACGCGAAGGCGGCGGACGTCGCGGCTGGTCAGCAGGACCAGCACGAGCGTCGTGCCGATGCGGTAGCCGGCGTAGGCGACCAGCGCGAGGTAGATGGTCTGGAGCGTCCCGTCGCCCAGCAGGCGGCCGAACGCCAGGTAGCCCAGCGTGTTGGCCAGCGCCGCCAGGCCCAGCGCCGCGGACGCCAGACGCATTCCGGTGCCGACGGACGCCGGCGGAGCGCTCGCGTCCGACAGGGCGCCCAGCCGCGACGAGCGCAGCAGCAGGCCGATCGCCGCGCAGGCGGCGGCGGTCTCCGCGACGAAGACGCTCCGCCCCAGCAGCTGGGCGGGATCGAGCACCTCGCGCACGCGATCGACCAGGTAGAAGACGGCCATCAGGCCCAGGATCGGTCGGGTGGCCGCCGGCACGACCGGCACCAGCAGGCGCAGCACCGGCACCAGCAGCAGCACGCCGACGGCCTCCCAGACCAGGCTCGGCGCGTACGGGAAGGCGAAGGCGGCGGCGAAGGCCGTGAGCAGCGCCGCCACCGAGACCGGTCGCTCGAAGGCGACCGCCGTGCCTTCGAGCCGCCCGTCGGCGACGCGACGCCGCAGCCGCGTGCGGACGAAGCGCGCCAGCAGCAGGGCGGCCAGGAAGGCCGGCAGCAGCGGGATCAGGCTGCGCAACCGGCTCGTGGTGAAGTCGACCAGCTCGCGCCACTCGCCTCCGATGTTGGCGCGCACCGCGCGGGTGCTGATCGCGCCCCGGGAGGCCACGGCGGACCACAGCGGCTCGGCGTCGGGCTCGAAGATCCGCGAGCGCAGCGTCGAGCGCTCGGCCACGATGCGCTCCAGCGCCGCGGACGCGTCGGCCTCGCGCTCCCCGACGGCCGTGAGCACCACCAGCACCTGGCTGCGCCGTCCGGCCAGCCCCCGCTCGACCTTCCGGATGGCCGCCAGGTTGTCGTCGACGATGGCGGCCATCTCCGGCGGGGCGTCGCTGCTGCGCACGAGCTCGAGCGTTCGCGTCCACGACGCCTCCAGCCCTTCCAGCTCGGCCACCTGGCGCTCGAGGCTCGCCGAACGACGTGCCAGCATCTGGCGCCGCGACGCCAGCTCGGAGAGCCGCCCCTGCCACTCGCTCTCGGCGTCGCCGAGCTCCTCGAGGGTGGGGCTGCCGGCCAGCAGCTCGTCGGTGCGTTCGAGCCGGGCGCGCCCCAGCTCGCGCAGCTCCGGCAGCTCGCTCTCGATGGCGGTGACGGCCGGCTGCGACTCGATCGACGCCGACAGGCGGCGCAGCGTCTGCTGGAGGTCGTCGGTCCGGCTGGTGATCTGGGCGACCGGGATGGGCTGGGGCTCGGCGGGCTCTTCCGGCACGGCCGCCGGTGCGGCGGCCTCCGGCTCCTGGGCCAGGGCCCCCGGAGCGGCCAGGCCCAGGCCCATCCACAGCGCGGCGATCCAGGCCGCCGGCCACCCCGCCCCGCGTCGCGCTCGCTGCCCCATCCGCACAGGCTAGGCCGGATCCGCCGGGGTGCGAGCTGACCTTCCAACCAATTGGAATAATTGATGATTCCATATAAATGGGACCGTTGCGGTCCGGTATTTACAGGACCGGCCCGGTCCGATATGGTCTGCCCGTGATCCGACTCTCCCGCCTCACCGACTACGGCATCGTGCTGATGGCCCACCTGGCCAAGGACACGAGCGGTGCGACCCAGGCGGCGCGCGAGGTGTCCGCCGCCACCGGCCTGCCGCAGCCGGTGGTGAGCAAGATCCTGAAGACGCTGGCCCGCGGCGGACTGCTCGTCTCGCACCGCGGCGCCAAGGGCGGCTACTCGCTGTCGCGGCCGGCCGCCGAGATCAGCGTGCCCGAGATGATCTCGGTGCTGGAGGGTCCGATCCACCTGACCGACTGCACGCTGCACACCGGCGCCTGCGCGCAGGAGCCGTCGTGCGACGTGCGCGAGCCCTGGCAGCGCATCAACGCCGCCGTCCACCAGGCGCTCGAGCGCATCAGCCTGGCCGACCTGGCCACGCCCGGCGCCGCCGGCTCGGTCATTCCGCTGGCCAGCCTGGGCGTCGACCCCGCGAGCGTCGACCCGTCCGCCTGATCCCGAACCCAGAGGCCACAGCGCCCCGAGGTCCCTCCCATGTCCGAGCCCACCGACAACGCCGCCGCCCGTGCACTCGCCGAGAAGGAGTACGCCTACGGCTTCGTCACCGACATCGAGGCGGACACCGTACCGCCCGGTCTCGACGAAGGCGTGGTGCGTCTCATCTCGGAGAAGAAGAACGAGCCCGCCTGGCTGCTCGACTGGCGCCTGAAGGCGCTGCACCGCTTCCTCGAGATGGACGCGCATCACACCGAGCCCACCTGGGCGAAGGTCCACTACCCGAAGATCGACTACCAGGCCATCAGCTACTACTCGGCGCCGAAGCCGAAGAAGCAGCTCGAGAGCCTGGACGAGGTCGACCCGGAGCTGCTGCGCACCTACGAGAAGCTGGGCATCCCGCTCTCCGAGCAGAAGCGGCTGGCCGGCGTCGCGGTGGACGCGGTGTTCGACAGCGTCTCGGTCGCCACCACCTTCAAGGACGAGCTGGAGAAGCACGGCATCATCTTCTGCTCCTTCTCCGAGGCGGTGGCTCGCTGCCCCGAGCTGGTCCAGCAGTACCTGGGTTCGGTCGTGCCCTACTCGGACAACTTCTTCGCCACGCTCAACTCGGCGGTCTTCACCGACGGCTCCTTCGCCTACATCCCGAAGGGCGTGCGCTGCCCGATGGAGCTCTCCACCTACTTCCGCATCAACACGGCCGGCACCGGCCAGTTCGAGCGCACCCTGCTGATCGCCGACGAGGGTGCCTACGTCTCGTACCTCGAGGGCTGCACCGCGCCCCAGCGCGACGAGAACCAGCTGCACGCGGCCGTGGTCGAGCTGGTGGCGCTGGACGACGCCGAGATCAAGTACTCGACCACGGCCGCGTGCAGCTGGTTCTCGTCGCGCTGGGGCGCGGTGCAGCCCTCGAGGTACGAGACGTAGGCACCCTCGTCGGCGATCAGAGATCGGAAGAGC